>NZ_JAVSNJ010000005.1:0-141833 GCF_032144095.1 Sphaerochaeta sp. PS | reverse complement strand
GAGTAATCCACTAAGAGGGGGTTTTTATTGTAGCTTCTGCAAAAAAAGGAAGCTACTGAATATCTAGATAGAAATAACCCATTGGTGTCATAGCTCTCGGTTACTCACCTAGACTATAGTGCAAAACCATATCGCCTGCTGATATAGTCCATGTCCCATACCTTAAAATACGCTAATTCCAAGAGAGTCATCTCATTTTCAAATTCACAGGTGATATCATTAATAATTATTCTATCTACTGAAAGAATTTGTTCCAGCCTTTCTTCAATGCCTGATTTTAGTTCTTCACAAGTATCAGAGGATTTTCCTTCTAAAAGGACCTTCACCTGAAGTGAGTAGCTTTGTTCGTCTCCAATTTCAGTGTTAGGGGACAAACAAAAAAAGATGGCCTTGATAGCAGGATATGCAATATTCAAATTTCTCAGTTTTTTATCCAATTCGGGAATTTTGCCTAACTGTACATTGAAAGCATCAGGGAATGCCGATCGAGAATATTTTTTTGAGACCCAAGACAGAAGGGTTCTTAGCTCAACTTCTGAAACCCTCAGAGGGTCAGCATCAAGAGGAAGCCCAATCAAGCAGGCTCTGTTGATACGGATGCGATGGTTAAATAAAAGACATACATTTTTGGAGCCATCTACTACCAGATGAATTTTTCTCGGATTTTTTCCATATGCCAAAGAAGGATCCCTATTGTCGACATACTTAGCACAAAAAAACTCAGCAAAGGGTTCGTTTTCAAGACTGTGGTTTAGCAGATCACAATCATGGCTAAACAACACCAGTGCATCAGCATCATTCATCCATGGATAGGATTCGGTAGCATTTGCAAGCACTTTTTCTTTTTGAACTCCCTCCAAAACAACACCTTGTCTCCATTTTGTTTTCCTAAGGATATCCCCTAATGAAGGCTTATTCATTCAAGGACACCCCCTAGGAGAAAAGATTTGTTATGTTGTAATCAAAAGTGGCTTGTGAAGCAAGGCCAGTTTTTCCCAAGGCATCAAGTTCTTTGTATTTCTGTTGAGATTTCTGCAATAGGGAGGATATGACACGTACCAATTCTGAAACTTCGCCTTCGTCGGAGAGGTCAGAGCTAAGTTTTTCGTACAGAGAGCAATTAAAAGCACTGAGATGCTGATGCATGTATCCTCTGAAGAGTTTAGCCCCTTCCTGTCGATTTGGGATATCAGCAAGCAAGCTATATAACCTCGCAATCTTATGTGCATTTTCCCCACTTGGTTTGAGTTCATCCTTAAGCCATCCATAAATGGTAGGCCTTGACACTGAAAGAAGTTCCGCCCATTCAGTCTTATTAAAACCAAAAAAACTGGAAAGCTCCATAAACTGTTCATTGAGCGTCTTTAACACAAGATCATCGACAGTTTTTTCAGGGCTAATGGCGGTCGTAACCAGATTATTGAACTGTAAAAAATTCCTTACTACTAACATGCGCCGGTATGCTGCACCAAATCGTTTATCAGAGGAAGCAAATAATGAATAGATCAGATGGTAATCAGTAGGAATTCCAAGTTGATTATCCGCAAACGCTGAGAAACCCAGCCCCTCACGATGGTTAATGCATCTTGCACCATCATCCTTCAACCCATATGTAGGCCTCCTCTCCATGACATATGAAGAATAGGAACCCTCAAGTAAAGGATCAGTAATAGTATAATAGCTAGGCGCTACTGCCATATTTTTCTTGCCTCATCCGTTATGATAGATTCAAAGAATACATCCTCAATTACTGAATGCAAAGCATGAAATATGTCAGGGAGACGATTGAACACATCAAGTTTTCTTGGGGCCGCAGAAAAAATCACAAAATGGTCAAGATCAAGATATGTGACGAGAGATTTCTGCTCAAAAAACTCAGGGGCATCATTAGGTAACCGCTGAATACCTTCAGGATATTTCCTTCCAATAGGATTCTGGGTCAGCAACAACCGAAAATTGCTAGTAATGGAAAGGTCTTTAAGGAACACCCCTCTCTGTGTTGAAAACGAACTCAAATCATTCTCCATCCAATGGATATCCGACGGTAGCGTAGGACCTTGGAATTCTTTAACCACCAAGCTTTTCCAAGATATCTCCTTTTTCTCTTGAATAGAATTGATATAACGCAACCCCAGTCTTGAGAACATTGAAATGTCAACAATGGAATCAAGCTCTTTGACAAGAGTCAGAAAATTCTGCAAGAAGGAATCAAACGAATAGGCTTGGACATCAAATACCTGGAAGGTGATTTTTTCGCTATCAAGGATAATTGTTTGTTGCATATCAGTGGACGAAAAAAACCATTGTTCAAAGATAGTATTTTCCGGCTCACCATTCGGTCCAAGAAGGACTAAATCTGTTTTCATCGGAGAATACAAAGGATATCCATGTTTTCTTACATAATCTTGAAACATAGGAATATATTTCAGTATCTGTACAATTGGAGAAAACTGGATCTGGATCAAGACAACTGAGAGAGGACCATTAGGTAGGGCCTGTTTTATTCCACTCATAGAAGCTCCTTGTACTTCTAACTTTACACGAAAAATTACAGTTTTGCAACAAAATAGTAGGTGTACTACTTTTTTACCCCTTTTCAAAAAAATGCATGCAAAGGATATAGATGCTCCTAAGTAATTTGATTATCACGAAATACTATTGGTAATGAGCTTTTCCCTGATGGCGTATGCAATCATCGAGAACCAGCTGAGAACCTCCCTTGCCAAGGCAAACGAGACAATCCATATCTAGGATACGGGTCCTTCCGAGTACACGGACAGGGGTTGCCATGGGCATGCCTGCAAAACGAAGAAAGACTCGGCTTTTCGTTATTCAAAATCCAGGAATGCATACCTACCGAAAGCGGGTTCTTCGCCAACACTATACCTAGGGCCTGTGAAAAGGCACAACCCTTTGAAAATTGGTTGTGCCTTTTTTGCATCTAGTGCACTCAATACTATCTTCCAGACAGCCCTGTTCAATATTGTGTGGTACCCTAGCGAATCAAGAGTGCCAACTGCTCTCCCATGGCACATACATCCAGGCCCTTGGTAAACTGTAGACAGGTCCCGGACGGATAGCGAACCTTCTCCACCCATCTTGGCGGAATGGAAGCGAGGCCGTACTTTGCCCCTAGGATAGAGCCGGCCACAGCCCCAATGGTATCGGCATCGCGGGCAAAGTTTCCTGCCAGGACCAAACCACTACGGAAATCCTTATGGCTGAGGGCAAGGCATGCAAAGGCTGCAGGAATTGCCTCAGCTGTTGTCGCCCATGTGCTGGCACGGAGCTCATCATGCAAAACCATCCAACAATCCATGATATTGCCTTGGGCTTTCTCAATGATGGAGAAAGCTGCACGCATGTTGTAGTAGAGCCAGCTATCCTTGGGAATGGGATCCATCGCGGCCTTGAAGATTTCATCGAAGCTGCCGTCAACCATAGCTACAGCAACTGCTGCAGCCACTGCCTGGGCTCCCCAGATCCCGTCATCACTGTGACTGATCGAAGCATCTATCTCGGCCAACTCTATGGCGCGCTTGGGAGATCCTGCACAGACAATTCCTACGGGAGGGATTCTCATGGCAGTACCATCGCTCATGTGGAAGGTGCTGAACTTACCACTTTGGGGTGGACGAAGCCCTTTACGCAGGTTTATGGCAGCGGAGACCTCGCTCGCCCCACCCCGCTTGAACTCATCCTGCACAACTACATCCTCAAACCAAGCTTTTACCACATCATCACTGGTCAGGTTGCCTTTACACTGGATGAGGGTCTTGGCTGTAAGGAGGGCAAACTCCGTATCGTCAGTGCTCCAGGTTGCCCCAGCATTGAAATCTGTGATGAAGCCATAGGTCTCCCTGTTTGTCTGCATCCTTGCGGCATCACCAAACGAGTCCCCTATGGCAAGCCCAATGAGAGAACCCACAGCCCTATCCCGTACCAATGCCCTGTCAGCAACAAATTCTTTCCTATCTAGCATTTCTGCTCCTCCATTTCCTTCACGCTAAGGGAGCCGAAACCAACGCGCCCCCCCTCATATATTGCATAGCCTACCATTCCATGGTCTAAGGTAGAGTCCACTGTAGAGAGAGTCTCCTCTCCATCTATCGATACCTGTAAAGCCGTTCCCTTTGCCTCAAAGGTCAAGTGGTAGGCCGTATCCAACTCACAGGCAAAGCTCCTGCTCACAAGGGGAATGAACGAATCCTTCTCATGCTTGAAAATACCAAGCTGCCCTTTGTGGAAGCCAGCGTAATAGCCTCTACGGGCGCCCTGCACCCGTAGGGAGATCAATGCGGAAGTCCCTCTATATAGGGTTACACTCCCCTCTACTCGCACATCCTTGGCAAAATAGGTACCAGTACAAGCCTCTCCATGATCGAGGGCCATTACCTGCATCTGTACCGTTCCATCTTCAGTTTTTACCAGTTCCCACGACCCATGGTTATGTGAGAAGGGGGTGATCGAGGCGAACTCCTTCTTTTGTTGGGCAAGGTCGATCGTGTAGTCAGGTTTTCCGCTAACGGTAAACCTTTCGACAAAGACAACTCCCAAATCCTTAATTTTGGCAGGAGAGTTTGATTCAAAGATCAGCCCCACCTCGTCGATCATGGCACCGGTGAGCCTTGGGTTGTGCTTGTCCAGGGAAAAGGAAACAGTCCTCTGCCTTTCATCCTTCACCACAAAGGATTCGAACATGACCAACTCCTGTGTGGTGGTATTGCGGACATAGGAAGTAAGGGTAATGCTTTCACCGCTGAATTTCTCAAACCGGAGGTGCATGGTGATTGTCTGCCCTGTGTAGACCGTCGGGGAGAACACCGGCATATACCTCTCATCATCAAAATCAGAACGGCGATAGAAGGGCTTGTAGAAAAGGCGGGTCCCCTGGGGGCGGACCAAACGGTCGTACACCATGGCCAGGGCGTTGCCTTCATTGCGCAACAGACAGCCATTGGGGTTGGAAAGCCTGAAGCCATGGGTGGACCCAGGCAGTGAAAAGTCAAAATCTATGACCCCTTCCTCTCTATCCAACTCCTTGGGAATCTCCAGGTTCCTGACCTGGAAACTCAGCTTGCACAGTTGCTTGACATAGGTTGGGACATCAAGGATATTGAGATATCCTGAGATGCCAGAAAGCACGATCATGTCCCCGATCGGCCTTCTGTAGTGATCGGGTAACACTTCCAAGCCACCGGCAACCCCCAATATGGAACCAACATTGCCTGCATTGCAATCCGTATCCCATCCTGCCATTGTAGCAATCTCAACTCCACGGGCAAACGTATTCCCATAGAGCAGGGCCATGGCGCAGACCCCTGCATTCGGGATAATGTGACAGACTCCAGGGTAGCGGTCATACCCCCACTCCTGGTGCAGGTAGCGAAGGCACAATTGCCAATCATCTGGATTTTGGGCATGGAAATCCCTGACAGAACGAACAACCTTGGCATAGGTGGAAGTCTCCTCTATGAGCGAAAGCCCTACCTCAACAATCTCCTGTATATCATGGGTGAGGAAGGCTTGTGCTATGCACCCAGCTATGAAAGCTGCCCCATTCAAGCCGTCACCATCGTGGGAAACACTGGCAGCAATACGGGCGTATTCAGCTGCCCTCTTTGGGTCGCCTGGGAAGATAAAGCCCCAGGTATCAATGAAAATCTGCCCTCCGATCTGTTCTGCAATGGCCTTTCCATTGGTTTGGATGGACCCTGATGCCGGAGCCTCCATACCATGCATCAGATTGAGGAAAGCCGTGTGTTCGGTGCTTGTCCCGTACCCTCCCCACCAGAACATCCCTACTCCCTCACGAGAGTAGTTCAGCCACGCCTCAGCAACATCAGGGGGGGTAAGGGCCCTATGCAGTGCCCCGTCATTGAGGGCTCGAAGAAAATAGACCGGCCCATTTACATCATCATCAGCTGCAAAATTCTTAAAATCCTTCACATAGGAGTGGATATCACCATAAAACCGCTCAATTCGTTCACGTGTCCAAAGGGTCGGCTCAACCGGTGCACCCAATCTGATACCAATGTTCATACCAAGAAACCCGGCATATACCTTTTCAACAAACGCCCTTGTGGTCATATTCAATCCTTCCAAAGCAATCTTTCCTGACAAGGGTATGCCGGGCCTAATGACCCGGCATACATCCAATCCTCTAGAGTACCGTTGCCAGATACGCAGAGATCTTCGTTCCACCAGCAGCGTTCCACTTGGTGACAAATCCATCAAAATCAGAGATGGGCCTTACACCCCGAATGATATCGGTCGAGTATTCACGGTATAGTTTGTCCATTGCATCCTTGAGAGGAAGCAGATCCTCAGGAAGCAGCACGTTGGTGTCTGCCGCAAAGTACTTGGCAGCTGCATCCAATGACTCTATTGCCGGCTTGGAAAGTACCTCCCCAACCACTTCACTCAGGTCGAGACCATTCATGGTTGGCCAGAACTTTGCCCACCAGGAAGGGAACTGCTTGGTAAGCACATATTTGCCATTCTCGATGTTGTAATGGATACCCTCCAGGCCAAGCTTGTCGAGCTTACGCCCTTCCTTGCCTGCCATGAACTCCAATACGGCCCAAGCTGCATCCTTGACTTTGGAATCGGCATTGATGGCAAAGCCACGGCTCTCCTTGGTCACATCGACGCTCTGGTATGCCTGGCTCACTCCCTTTGCTGGGGGAAGGACCACCAACTCAACACCTTGGGTCTCCTTCATCTTGTTGTTGTACACATTCACCACATCCCCTGTGGTGCCTGCAACCAGTGCCGATTGCCCTTCATAGAAAGACTGCTCCATCGTATCCCACTGCTTGGTCACATATTCGTTGTCCAACAGACCGTCCTTGAAGAGCTTTGCATAGAAGGCAAGCTTGTTCTTGGCAGCGGGGGTAACTTCAGAATAGACCCATGTCCCATTCTGTTTTACGATTGTTGCAGTGACACCAAAGGCATGGTTGAATATCGAGTCCAGCTTGAGGATGCCTCCGTCTGTGGTAACGGGCCACTTGGCCATGCCACTGTCCTTGATCTCCTTGAGGAGAGCATAGTAGTTGTCGACAGTGGGGTCTGCGAGAAGGGCTTTGCCGCTCTTCAGCTTGCCAAACCAGTCTGCGCGCATGACAGGAATCTGTACACGGGCTGGGGCAAGCCACATCAGGTAGGGATAGTTGGCCATGGCTGCTTTGGTATGGTCAGGCATGATGGCCTTGATGTTCTTTGATTTCTCGACATAAGGAACCAAATTCTCAAGCAATCCTTCCTGCGCAATCGGTTGGTCATTGCCTTGGAAGTAGATCAGGTCAGGGGTGATCTGGCCAGTCCTGAAGGCGATGGGAACTACCGTAGCATACGATCCGGTAGGGGCGGAAAGGATCTCCAGATCCACATAGTTTCCCTCTTTTGCCATTCCTTCTTCAATTGCCTTCACCAACATCCCGAGCTGTTCGCCATCGGTAATGGGATCGGCATCCTTGCACATATAGGTGACTTTAGCTGGATTTGCAGCTGTCCCTATCTTGGCACCTGTAGTAACCTGTGCGGCTTCCTTGGATCCTGCTGCGAACAGCAACCCAAAGCTCAACAGCAACACCAGTACCATAGAAACCTGTTTTCTTTTCATGAAAAACCTCCTTGGTTCATGCATAAGACTATTCCTTGATTCCACCTGAGAAGACATCCTTGGCATAGAATTTCAACACAAATGGATAGAGAACAAGAATGGGAATAATTGCTACGATAATCGTAGCCCCCTTAAGGGCGTTATAATCGACACGGGCCATGACGTTATAGTCATAGACATTTTGCTGGCCAATGATTGAAACCGTATCGCCAAGCACCACAAATTGGCGCAAGATCACCTGCAACACCGTATCTGTAGATTTGCGGGTAAGATAGATACCTGCACGGAAATATTCATTCCAACGCACAACTGCGTAGAACATCGTAATGGTTGCCACCCCCGCCTTGCTCAAGGGGTAGAAAATCTTGAATAGCATCTGCAGGTGGCTCGCCCCATCGATGGTCGCAGCCTCCACAATGGAGAGAGGGACCTTCTCAAAATAGCGCATCATGATGACCAGGTAGTAGACATTTACCGCTGTTACCAGGATTACCGACCACTTGCTTCCCATAAGCCCAAGCTGTTGGACAACGAGATACTCAGGTATGAGGCCTGGGTCGAAGAGCATCATGACAATGAGGAATACCATGATGGGAGCCTTGAGGGTCAGCTTGGGCCTTGACAGCACATAGGCAGCTGTTGTAGTCAGGACAATGTTCACCAACGTTCCCACCACAGTGATAATGATTGAGTTGATCAGGGCCGGCACTAGGATGGGGTGGCTGAACACTATCCTGTAGTTGATGAAGTCCACACCCTTCGGAAAAATTGCCAGACCTCCCATCAGAGGGGATTCCAAGGGAGAAGAGAGTGACTTTGCCAGAATATTGAGTAAGGGGATGAGCATGGTCAGGGTAAGGAACAGCAGGAATACCCCCAAGACAACCTGCCCACCAGATGCACGTTTTACTTTTCTCATGACCATACCCCCGTTCCAGAGACCTTCTTGGCAAAGATATGGGTGGACCAGACAAGCAATACACCCACAACACCTTTGATGAGGCTCACCGCAGTCGCCAGGGAGTACTGCCCTCCCTCAATACCGATACGGTAGATATAGGTATCGAGGATGTCGATGGTGCTTTCAACTGCCTGGTTGGAAAAGTTGAAGACCTGGTCAAACCCAGCATTGAGGAAAAAGCCAAGATTAAGGATGAACATCGTTATCATGGGGATGACAAGGGCAGGCAACACAATGTGTCGGATGATCCTCATCCGGTTTGCCCCGTCAATCTCAGCGGCCTCATACAGGGTGGGGGAAATCGAGATGATGGCTGTATAGAAGATGATGGAATCCCATCCCAGGCTTCTCCATGCCTCGCAGATCATGAGGATCCAGCGGATCTTCTGCCTGTCGGTCATGAAGTCAACGGCATCCCTGCCAAAGAAGGCCATGATCTGGTTTACCCCTCCGGAGAGGGAGAGGGAACTGATCCAGACTCCTGCGATGACAACCCAAGAGAGGAAGTGAGGAAGGTACGAAACAACCTGCACATACTTACGGAACCTAAAAGAGTGCACCTCGTTGAGCATGAGGGCAAATATGACAAAACCAGGAAACAACAGGATATATTTCATGAAGCTGATGATCAGGGTGTTGCCGAGAATCTGCATAAAACCCGGACTGCTGAAGATTATCCTAAAATACTTCAGCCCTACAAATGGCCAGTTGCCACGGGATTTGAACTGATAGAAAGCAAGACGCATGTTTACGATCGGCAATACTCTGAACAAGAAGAAAAAGAGGAGCGTAGGAAGCAACAGCAAGTAGAGGACCCGCTCACTTTTTATCCTCTGCCAATATGTTCTCTTCTTTGTCGGAAGAAGCTCTCTGTCCATTGGTAATCCCCCTAGGGTATGAGAAGTTCCATAAGTGGAGCATGCTGCTGTGCCCCATACACATCACGGTCGCCACAGGTGCCTGAAGAGACCGCACGGTGGTATGTTATCTTTATTCCCAAGGCCGCATCGAAGAAGTAGATGCCACACAGATCGGATGCATCCAGGTGGTAGAGCTTCAGAATGTTCGCCTCTGAAATGACACCACTATCGACTACTCTCCGATAGACAGCCTCCTCACTGAAAAAAACATCCAGGGTGATGAGGAATGGCCCGCTGTTCTTGCTTCTGAGCATCTGTGCGAGATCAACCAATCTATCCATCATGGCCTCCACCACTGCCAACCAAAAAGGGAGACAGGATCATCAATTTCCATCAGGTGATAGACCGAAAACTCATAGACGGCTCCAAACTCCACATCACTGGGTGCAAAGGGAAATGCCAGGTTCCCTGCCGTGGATTTTCTCCCCTCATAGCCATAGTGCATAAAGGTGGAGCGTACAGAAGAGCAGATGGCTGCGGACAATTCCTGGCTCTTAGCCAACACCTCAAAGACAACACAGAGCTCATGTCCCGGAACAGGTGTCGGTTCCAGGCTTCCCATCACTGCATTCTTTCCGTAGTTCAAAAAATTGATGGTGTAGTCGCTTTTGTCTATGTCCCGATACTGTTCGCAAACACTCTCGGTAACCAAGGCTTCCACCTCCTCAATCTGAGAGATGAGGATGGGGTCACGGACACCTGCAACAACAAAAGTCCGGTAGGCGACCTTCCTTGCCCCTTCCAGCTTGATGGTATAGGGGTCAGTGGCCGCCAACTTGCTCCCCCCAACCCTTACACGATTGCCTGTAAGCTGGGTAAAGCTACAACCGCTGAGGTCCATTGCAATTCCTGGGCCATGAAGGATGTAAGGATGGTCTTTCTCGTAGAAGGTATGGGCAGCGACGCTGAGGGTCGTGCACTTGCGCTTGGGGTCACAGGGATAGACCTCAAAACAATCCTCATAGAGCACACCCATCATGCAGTCCTTGGTCGTCCCCGGGTTACAGCAAAGAGCCCCACACTCAAGGACCTTTCCCAGATGATAGCTGAGAGCCGGGTCAAATCCAGCATGGATGCCTATAGCGGCAAAGGGAGAAGGGTCGTAGGCCCGCCCGCAGACAATGAGATCGGCACCCGCTTCCATAACCCGCAGTATTGGTTCAACCCCCATCTGTGCAACCACTCCCGTAGTCTCGGAGAGGATCTTTGCATCAAGAGGCAGGACTTTGGCATCAAGGCATCGAACCTTTCCCTCACCCAGTTTAGCGAGGATCACCTCATTGGGGATATCAGAGAAAATGATGGCTGTCTTAGGCTGCACATCAGGATTTTCCTTGAGAATCTCAGCAATGATTCCCATAGTCCATTCGATGTGGGTTTTTCCACCACTTCCACCTGCAGAGCCAATGATAACAGGTATCTTGAGTGACCAGCCGCCCAAAATGATCCGCACCAAGTCCTTCTTGGCGGCCCTCCTGCTTACGATTGCAGTCTTTGCCCCAAGCTTGTGTGGCCCTGCATCAGTGGAACCTGCATCGACGACGATGGCATCAGGGGAATCTGCCAATCCGGCAGCAAAGGATGCATCAGGAAAACCATATCCGAGGATACCACAGGGGGAGAGTACTTTTACCTCTCGTTTCATTCGGGTCTCCCTTCACTAGCCAGCCTTCGTTTGCGGACCATATCCATATGGTGTTTCATTGCCTTGCTGGCACCCTTCTTGTCTCGCCTTGCAATGGCGTCAACAATCTGTTGGTGCTCTTCTTCGATCTGGGCCAGGCTGCCTTCCTGCTTCTTGTTTCTTGATGCCAGCTCCTCGATGAGATCGTAATAGGTATCAATGAAATTCATGTAGAAGATATTTCGGGAAGCTTGGGCCAGCTTGTAGTGGAAATAGTGGTCGAGGCTGAAAAGATTCCCGATCTTGTCGGTTTCCGCATGCAAGGAACTGCGGATCTCCTCTATCTCATCATCGCTAGAACGGGCGATGACAATCTCCACCATCTTCGATTCCAGGGAATCTCGGAAATCCAGAAGGTCCTGAAAGGTTGCATCCTTGAGGGCATCCGATACGGGGCGGGACAGTTTATCCAGAATATCATCCTGGACGAAGGTGCCCTCCTTTGTCTTCCTACGGATATAGCCCAAGGCTTGGAGTTGGATCATTGCCTCTCGGATGACCCCTCTGCTTACCGAGAACTTCTCGCTCATCTCAATCTCTGTTGGCAACTTTTCGCCTGGCTTCAGCTCCCCATCATGGATGAGAGCCAAGAATCTGGCAACGACCTTGTCAGAAAGGCGTTCATTTCGTACAGGTGCAATCTTCAAAGGTGCTGCTCCTTATTGTTCATTTGTTCGACAAATAAAGAGTACCACCGAAATGGGCAGTACTCAAGAAAAAATTCAGAGTATTTTGAAAGAGAAAACCAAGCCTCTTTTCCTGTGAGAAACCCCTACAGCATCTGGCTGAACTCAACCTTCTCTTTGTTGGGCCCCTCTATGGTAAAGTAGCGCACACCATTCTTCCAGAAAGGCAGTTGCTGGATACCCTTTTCAAGGCAGGCATAGCCAAGGGCCTGCACGTGGGCATACGTTTTCTCTATGTCTGAGACATCAAGGGCAAGATGGTCGATGGCACCATGGCTCATGGCTGCCTGATGGTTCTGGTAGGTCTCGATCACCACATGTGCCAACGCAAGGAAAACCACCTCTTCCCCCTTGTTGTCGGTTTCGTACTGCTTTACAAAGCCAAGGCTCTGGTAGAATGCCACCGTCTTCTCCATGTCGTTTGTCGGGATCCCAATATGCTGAAGACCCCTCACATATGTTGCCACTCCCATGCTATCCTCCTATTTGTCAAAATGCGCCTTGTAGAAAGCGTGGATATGTTCCCTTGTCATATGCTCATCGAACAGGACTGCACAGCTCAGGACTGAGCCAATTGAGGCTTCCTCCAGAAATGGTGCACTCTTTACCGGACAGCCAAACTCCGCCTCTATCAGGGTTGCAACCAAGGGATTCCTGCGTACGGCATTCCCGCTTGCAACAAGAAAATCCATCGATTCTGTCTTGATCTGTTTTGGATGCAACTCCCTCACGATTCCCGCAAGGAAGGCCCTGGAGAGATTGCCAAGGGTGAAGTTATGGGTATCGATATCGGAAACCGTACCCAGGACATCCTCAACCTCCCTCACCCCCAAAAATTGGGTATCGACGCGTAGGCCATTCTCCGGGTTCGATTCCAAGGCAAGTTGGTTCAACTTTTCATAGATGGCCTTGTCTGTGACCGAAAGGCCAAAACTGCCAAGCAGATCCTTGCAAAAATCCTTCAGGTAGGCGTAGGCCCAGCCACCGCATAGGCTAGAATAGACCTGCATGTAGCCTTCCTGGGGAAGGGGCCGGATCTCTATGGAAGGGTTGTCCGTAACATCCTTGCAGGGGACTGAGATTTGCCCACCGGTACCAATGTTGATGAGCCCTGCCTGGCAGAACCCCAAAGACCCTATGAAGCTTGCCTGGTTGTCCCCGATCGGGGATGAGACCTTCACACTCCCCTTCAGGCCCAACTCGAGGGCAACTGACGGAAGGATCTCACCCATAATGACACTCGAGGGGACCAGAGGCGGGAACAGGGACAGGGGGATGCCAAGCTCATCGAGTTGCGGGCCGTTCCAGCACTTGTTCGTGATATCATAGACACCCAAGGTTGCCCCTACCGTCTCGTCGATGGAGTAGCAGCCAGAGAGCTTTCCCATGATGTAGGAGGTTATGGTACAGACCTGCAAAGCATCAGTGCCAAGGATCTCCCCTTCTTCCAGGAGGAACTTGAGGGTACTGGCCCCGTATCCCTTCTGGACCAGACAGCCGTTCTGTAGCTTATGGTTGCTGCCAACAGGATTGACCTTGTTACGGCAGTCCCGCCAGGTCATGAGATGTGTCCTGGGGTTGAAAGCCTCATCGAGCAAGAGGATCCCATGTACCTGACCTGTGATGGAGAGAAACTCCACAGAGGAGCGGGTCGGGATCTGCTTGAAGAGACGTTGTATGATAGCCCAGGTCTTCTCTGGATCCTGCTCATGCTTATAGGGAGGCAGGTGGGGAACCTGGGAGCTGTTCTCCTCAGATACAGAATAGATGACCTGCATAGAGGAGATGTCAAACTGCACAAGGGAGATCTTTGAAGTCCCGATGTCAATCGCTATGGCTTGCTTCATGGTATCTGAAGCATATGCCCACCTGTTTTGGATTGTCAACAAAAGCTTTGCTATCTTCTTCCTTGCGTTACTGTTCCATAGCCTGCTTCAGCACCTTATAGGTCAAAGCACCCGTATGGGGGACTAGTATGTCAGAGCCTGGAAGCCCGTCCTTTGTGCCAATGCCGATAGCCTTCATCCCAGCCCTCTTGATGGCCTCTATCCCTGCTTTGGCATCTTCAACACCTATGCAATTGGTATACCAGATCCCTATCTGCTCACTTGCAGCGAGGAAGATATCCGGTTCCGGCTTGGGTTTCTGTACCTTCTCAATGTCAGCGACCGCATCAAAAAGATCGAGGATATCCAGTTTCTCGCATACGGTCCTGGCATTCCTGCTCGCTGAAGCAAGGGCTAGCCTAACGCCCCTATCCTTCAGTTCATGGAGGAGGTCCAGAACCCCTGGGAACAGGTGCTTTGGATTGAGTGTATCAAGGGAGGCGACATAGGCATCATTCTTACGCTTGAGCACTGCCTGGCGTTTTTTTTCAGGCCATTGTACACCGTTGTGGTCGAGGATCACCTGAAGCGAAGCCTCTCGGCTAACCCCCAGCAACCCTTTGTTGACCTCACGGTCAAAGCTCAGACCGTTCTCATCACTGACCAGTTTCCAGGCCTCATAGTGCAGATGGGCTGTGTCACAGAGCACCCCGTCAAGGTCAAAGAGGACAGCTCCGAGCGTTGGGGCAAGGCTGAAGGTACGGCTTTCATCTTCATGTAGGGTAAAACCCTCATTGCGATGGACCAAGGCAATCGCCTTGCCGCTCATCAGGGAATAGGTTACCTCGTCCGAACGGAGGGAGACCTTGAGGACCGAGCCGTGGAGGGTTAGGCAGAAGGTCAGGGCCTTCCAATCCTCCGGCAGTACTGGGGCAAAGCTGAAATTTCCCTTCCAGTCCCTGAACCCTGCAAACCCATAGACTAGAGCCATCCATGACCCAGCCATCGAAGCGGTATGGATCCCATCGACAGAGTTGCCCTGAATATCATCGATATCCAGCCTCACCGTCTTCTTGAAGTATGCCCAGGCCTTGAGACTTTGGAAGGAATCACTTGCCATGATGCTCTGGATACAGTGTGAGAGAGAGGAATCCCCTGTTGTATAGGGCTCGTAGAATGCGAAGTTCCGAATCCTTTCTGCCTTGCTGAAGAGACCGGAAAGCAAGAATTGGGCCAACACAAGGTCAGGCTGCTTCAATACCCTGTGGCGGTAGATCACCAGAGGATGGAAGTGCAGCAACAGCGGATGTTTCTCCTTGGGTGTTGTTGCAAAGGGCCAGTCGGCCTTGGAAAGGAATGAATCATCCTGGGCATAAATACCCAGCCTCTCGTCAAAGGGGATCTTCATTGCCTCAGATGCCGCCTTCCAGCTTTCCAGTTCCCCCTCCTCCAAGACAAGAGGAAGTTTTGTTTTCTGCTGGAGGTACGATTCGACCAATGTGATGGCAAACCTCAGGTTATTCTGTGCCATGAGGTTGGTATAGGCGTTGTTGTCTACGCAGGCCGTATACTCGTCAGGGCCGGTTACCTCATTGATGCAAAACGCTCCATCAATATAGCATCCAAGGCTGAGCCACATGCGGGCACTCTCAATGGCCATCTCCACATAGGAGGGGGGAGCCTCCTCCCCTGTTGAGGCCAGGTACTTCTCCACAGCGTAGAGGATGTCGGCATCGATATGGTACTGGGCTGTCCCAGCTGGGTAGTATGCACTGCATTCCTCGCCGCTTATGGTCCGCCAAGGGAATAGGGCCCCCTTGAGGCTCATGGTCCTGGCCCGTTGGCGTGCCTTAGGAAGGATTGCATGGCGATAGTCGAGCAACGCCTTGGCCATGTCGGGTTTCAGATAGCAGAATACCGGCAGCGCATAGGCCTCGGTATCCCAGAAATAGTGTCCTTCATACCCTTCCCCTGTAAGACCCTTGGCGGCCATGCTGGTAAGGCCATCACGTCCGCAAGACTGCAGAAGGTGGAAGAGATTGAACTGTATGGCCTGTTCGGAGCTATCGTCACCTTCGATGATGATCCTCGCTACCTGCCAGAACTCATCCAGGAAAGCTCTTTGCTTCTCCTTTGCCCTATCGAACCCTTGCTGTGCACTTCTCCTTGCCCGAAAAGAGGCAGAGTCATCTTCAGTCGTGTAGGCGATGAACTTGCAGAGGGTGACACTCTCCCCCTTCTCCAACGGGAAGGTATAGGAGAGGGAGAGCTCCCTCTGGGAGGCCAGGACCTCCACAGGCTCTTTCGATACCACATGGAAGGCAGATCCATGAAGGGAGAGGCCGCTGTTACGGGTCTTGGCAAAGAAGTTCAGCTGGTTGTCCTCTATGGAGACAGATTCCACCACCAGAGGGTTGGATGAGAACTTTGACCCGACCCGGGGGTCCTCCTCGGCCGAGCGGTTGCGTACCCCGATGTCCAGGTAACTGGTGATCGTGATGGGCATAGGAGAACTGACAGCCTCGACCGAGTAGGAGATGAAGGCACAGTGCTTGTCCTCAAAGCTGACCAGCCTTTCGGTCCTGATGAGCACCCGCTCCCCCTTCTCGCTTGTCCAATCGACGGTGCGGCTGAGCAGACCTGTCCTGAAATCAAGATACCGGGAGCTGGCATTCACCGTTCCCTTCGCCAGGGAGAAAGGAAGGCCCCCTACCAAAAGCTCGATGCGCTTGGGGTCGGGCAGGTTGAGGATCGTCTCATGGTTTTTGGCATACCCATAGGCAGTCTCCCCATAGGTTATGGGCTCGCTGTCATACAGGCCATTGATGTACGTACCTTTATGGTAGGTACCTTCAGCTTCCTCAAAGTCCCCCCTAAGCCCCAGGTACCCATTGGCCAGGGTAAACAGGGTCTCATTATGGGGTGTCTGGGATGGGTCAACCCTATCATAGCCAAAACTCATTGTATCCATGCACTATCCTTTGACTGAACCGGCGAGCAATCCTTTTACGAAGTATTTCTGGAGGGAGAGGAAGACGGTAAGGGGCAGTATCATCGAGACAAACGCCCCGGCAGTCAACAGGTGCCAGTCAGAGCCCCTGGTTCCCGCCATATTCATCAGCCTCACCGTTACGACCTCCATCAGCTGTCCGCCACCACTGAGGAATACCAACGCAACCAACAGGTCATTCCATACCCAAATAAACTGGAAAATCGCAAATGATGCAAGGGCCGGGACGCTCAAAGGGATGATCAGGCGTGCAAACATGGTGAAATGGTTGGCCCCGTCGATGAAGGCAGACTCCAGGATGGAACGAGGGATGGTCGAGATGTAGTTGAACAGGATGTAGGTTGCCAGCGGTAGCCCAAAGCCCGAGTGAGCCAACCATATCCCCAGATAGGTGCCATTGAGCCCTATCTTCTGGTAGTCGCGCAAGATCGGGATAAGGGAGATCTGCAAGGGGACAACCAACAGGGCAATGACCATGCCAAAAAGAATCCTCCGGCCAGGAAAGCTCATCCAGGCAAAGGCATAGGCAGCCGCTGCTGCAATGAAGATCGGGATGATGACAGAAGGCAGGGTCACCGTGATGCTCGAAAGGAAGGCACTTCCCATGGAAGCCCCTCTTCGGGCGGCAGTGCCACCGGAGCCGGTGCCTACCGTATAGCGCTGTCCGCCTAGGACCTCGTCATAGTTGCCTAGGGTAAAGTCTTTTGGGGTGAGGAATGCTGTCCACCACCCCGAGGAGGCGGTAGCATCGCTGTCGCGGAAGGATGTGATGAGGATCCCTGCGGTCGGGATCGTCCAGACGAGGCAAAAGAGGATCAACAGTGCGGTGATGATCTTTGCCCCTCGAGTCATTTTTACCTGGGTCTTCATCAGAACACCTCCCGCTTGTTGAATTCCTTCAAGTTGTAATAGATGACAGGGCTTACGGCGAGCAGGATGACGACAGCAATTGCAGAACCTCGTCCGTAGTCGAGGAACTTGAACATCTGCTTGTACTGCTGGCTTGCCAATACCTCTGTCCCGTACAGCCCGTTGGTCATGGAATAGACAATGTCGAAGCTCTTCAGGGCCGCAAGCATGATGGTAGTGGATACCGTCACAATGCTTCCATAGATTGAAGGAAGCACTATGCGCATCAGGATGGTAAACTCTTTTGCACCATCGATGCGGGCTGCCTCCTTGATCTCGTCGGAGACACCCTTCAGCGCGGCTGAGAGGACCACCAGGGAGAAGCCTGTCTGCAACCAGACAAAGATGACGATAAGGAAGAAGTTGTTCATCGGGGCTGAACCCAACCAGTTCTGTGGATTTCCCCCAAGGCCGACCATGATGGCATTGAGCAGGCCTGTCTGATTTGCCCCCAGAGGCTTGTAGGCATACATGAACTTCCAGATGACACCGGCCCCTACCATGGAGATTGCCATGGGGAGGAACACCAGGGTCTTGCCCAATTTCTCAATTGCGGACCGTTCAGCCATGAGGGCTGTCAAAAGCCCGAAGAAGACGGAGAACGCGGTACCAAAAAGCAACCAGAGTACGGTATTGCCGAAGGCGGTACGCATCGTGGCATCGGTGAAGATGTACTTGTAGTTGGCCAGTCCTGCGAAAGATGTCGAACTCCTGTTCATGAAACTCAGGACCAGGCTTCGGACAGTAGGGATGAGCAAATACCAGCCGATGATCAGGATGGCGGGTCCCACAAATACAAATGGGATGATCTTGTTGTACTTCTGTATGGGAAACAGCTGTACGATCAGGTTCATGGTATAGAATAGGGCCAACACAGTGAAGGTTCCCCAAAGGATTGCAAACAAGGTGGTCAGAATCTGTGACATCGGATTGTTCTTGAGCAAAAGGAAACCACTTATCGCAACGATAAGGGTGATGGGCCCAACCACAAGGGTGCGGGCTGCCAACTGCTTCCTCTCCTGGTCTCTCGGTAACTGCATAGCTCCTCCCTTTGAGAAAGGGATTCCGCACAAAGGCGGAACCCCTTACGAAATCACGCTACATTAGCGGGGCCAGCTCTTCTCAATGGAGGTAAGAACAGCCTTGCCATCCTTGCCATTGACATAGTCGACCATACCGGTCCAGAAGGAACCTGCACCCACTTCAGCTGGCATCAAGTCTGATGCGTCAAAGCGGAATACCGTTGCATTGACCAGGGCTTTTGCAAGCTCACGCTCGATGGAGTTGCCATAGTCGGCAAAATTCTGGTTCTTGTGGGGGAACAGGGCTCCACCGACCTGTGCCCAAGGTGCACATGCTTCCCAAGTGGTCAAGAATGACATGAACTCCTGTACACCTGGCTTGTCATTGAACACCACGAACTGATCACCACCACCTAGGATGGGAGTTCCCCATTTCTCGTCGATGGATGGAAGGGGGAACACGCCTACCTCGGCCTCAAGATTGTCCTGGATTTTCTGTGGCATAAAGGTCGTGATGAAGTTACCCTGACGATTCATGAATACCTTTGTTGGCGTATCAAACAGAGGTTTGACGGAATCACCAAAGTTGGAGGTAAGGATATTGGTAGCACCACCATAGACATATTTGGGATTCAGGAAAATTTCACCAAGATACCCAAGAGCCCTCTGTACGGCTGGGTCATCAAAAGGAATCTCATGGTTGACCCACTTGTCGTATACCTCAGGACCTGCTGTGCGCAGCATGGCATCCTCAAGCCAGTCCGTTCCTACCCAACCGGTTGCGTTTCCAGACTCAAAACCGATGGACCAGGGGATTCCCCCATCCTTTACGATCTGGTCTTGCAGAGCCTTCAGTTCGTTCCAAGTCTTGGGAACCTTGTAGCCCTTTGCCTCAAAAGCCTTTTTGGGATACCAGACAAAGCTCTTGGCATTCACACGGTGGAATACACCATAGGCCTTGCCATTGAATGAACCCAAGTCCTTCCAGACAGGTGCATAGTTAGCGTCAATCATGCTGACAACACTTGGAGTAAGGGGCTTTATATACCCCTTTTCAGCAAACTTGTGCATGATTCCAGGCTGGGGAAGAGCAGCTATGTCCGGTGGGGTACCGGCTTCTGCCTGAACAAGAATCTGAGTCTCAAATTCCGGGCTTCCCTCGTAGACTGCATTGTACCCAGTCTTCTCGTTGAAAACTCTGATAATCTCATCAAAGCGTGCAGCTTCCTCTCCCCTAAAAGCACCGAAGATACGGATGGTCTTATCCTGGACCGTAGCTTCCTTTGTTCCCTGAGCCCAGACTCCCTGCATCACAAGCAGTAGGACCAGGACAAACAACATACCTTTTGAAAGTTTCTTCATACTATCCTCCTATTTCTTTAGGCATCACAACGTAATGCACAAATCTCTACAAATACTCTGTCGAACTGCGCTTGATGAGCTTCAGGTCGATGAGACTCTTTCTCGGAGCCCGACGGGGCTCCTTGATCCTCTGCAAGATCATCTCTGCAGCCAGGACCCCTGACTGCTCAAGGCTCTGGTTGATGGTTGTCAGGTTTACGAATTCAGCCATCTCAATGTCATCAAAGCCAACCACACCCAGGTCATCTGGGACGATGATCCCCAGCTGGACAGCACATTTGATGGTCCTGATGGCAAGCGTATCACTGGAAGCAAAGATGCAGTCCGGGCGGTCGGGTCGGTTGAGCATCTTCATGATGCCCGCATTCGAAACATCGGGCAGATTCTCACCCAGCCAGATGTTACGCGCTTCCAAGGAAATCCCTTTCCCTGCGTAATAGGAAACAAAGCCATCGAGACGCTGCTCTGTCGACCTCGCCGCATAGGACCGCAGCGATGCCTCACCAATGTAGCCAGGGGTCCTATAGCCATTTTCGTAGAGGAAACTGGCAGCAAGTCTCCCTCCCTCAGCATTGCGTATGACAACCGAGTCAAAGCCTTCGACCTCAGTCTCGACAAAGCAGACGGGTACTTCAGAATTGCGAAGCTTCTCTATCGTCGATTCCTCCAGGTTCATGCATAGCGAGATAAGTCCGTCAACCCGTTTGCTTCCTACCAGAAGATCGACATAGTCTTGCAGGCCCTCGCTGCTCTGCACTGCATAGATGACCAGCTCGTAGTGATGATCAGAAAGTATTGAGGCAATTCCCTTCAGCCTTTCCATGAAGGAGGATTCGGTAAAGAAGGGGGCGATTACCGCTATCTTCATCAGCTGGCGCCGGGCCTTGGCCACAGCCTCAGCTTTGGGGACAAAGTTGAGCTCTGCAATTGCCTGCATGATCTTCTCTTTCTTTGCAGGGTTCACCATGGAAGGCGAATTGATGGCTCTCGATACGGTGGCAGGACTAACACCAGCAAGTTTGGCTACGTCATAGATGGTTGGTTGCTTAGGCGCCATAGATACTCCCCTTTTCATGAAACTGCTTTCATGGAACTAGTTTCAGTCTACAACAGATTTATAGGATGTCAAGGAGTAAGTAGAGAAACAACACAACATGGAATGAATGGGGGTATTTTTACCAGGGAGGACACCAGAAATACCTGCCATGTTTCCCATGGAAGATAACGGAAAACCAGGCGTGGATCCCTATGATCCAAGCCTGGTAATCTACTGGTAATTAGATTTTTGACGCAGGGTCCTAGAAAGGCTGGAGCATCGATTCAGGGGAAAGGATCCTATCCAGGTCTTCCTTGGAAAGGTAGCCCTCCTCCAACACGATCTGATAGACAGAGCCATTGGTCCTAAGGGCCTTTTTTGCGATTTCGGAACATGTTTCGTACCCAAGGGTAGGCACAAGGGCGGTTACCAGACCAATGCTGTTCTCCACCATCAGGCGGCAGCGCTCCTTGTTGGCTGTGATGCCAACGATGCAGCGCTCTCTCAGAATCTTGAGCACATTGGTAAGTTGGTTGATGGAAGTAAAGAGCTTGAAGGCAATGAGGGGCTCCATGACGTTCAGCTCCAGCTGTCCGGCCTCGGCGGCAAGGGTAATTGCCAGGTCATTGCCGATGATATCAAAGGCCACCTGGTTCACCACTTCTGGGATTACTGGGTTTACCTTGCCCGGCATGATGGAGGAGCCTGGCTGCATGGGAGGCAGGTTGATCTCATTGATACCTGCACGGGGTCCGGAGGAAAGCAGACGAAGGTCATTGCAAATCTTCGAGACTTTAGCAGCAATGCGTTTGAGCACCCCGGAAAGCTCAATGAAAGAGCCGGTGTCATGCGTTGCCTGGATCAGGTTGTGTGAAGGGATAAGGGGCAGTTTGGTAAGCTCAGCCAAATATCTTGTAACAACCTCTGCATACCCTTTAGGTGCATTCAGGCCCGTACCGATGGCAGTAGCGCCCATATTGATCTCGTACATGAGTGTCTGGGTAATGCGAAGCCTTTCAATATCTTGGCCGACGCTCACAGCCCAGGCGGCAAACTCCTGCCCGAGTGTCATAGGGATCGCATCCTGAAGCTGGGTCCTGCCCATCTTGAGGACATCATGGAACTCTTCACTCTTAGCCTCTAGGGATCCCTTGAAAAGCAAGAGTTCTGAGAGCAGGCCGTTGAGCTTCCAAGCGGCGCCCAGACGAATTGATGTGGGGTAGACATCGTTGGTCGATTGGGAGAGGTTCACGTGGTTGTTGGGATGCACCACCTTATAGTCCCCCTTCTCCTTGCCAAGAAGTTCCAAAGCCCTGTTGGCGATGACCTCATTGGCATTCATATTGGTGGAAGTACCTGCACCACCCTGGATGGCATCTACAGGGAACTGGTCGAGAAGCTTGCCGGCGATTATCTCGTCACAAGCCCCTATGATGGCTTTGCCCACCTTAGGGTCAAGTATCTTGTACTCCATATTTGCCAGGGCAGTAGCTTTTTTGATATATCCTAGAGATTGTATAAAATAGGGGAAACTAGAAATGGGTATATTCGATACCACAAAATTCTCCATTGCCCGAACTGTCTGCACACCATAATACGCTTCGATGGGTACCTGTTTGTCTCCGAGAAGATCATGCTCACTTCTGAACTTGTCCATGCTATTCAACCTCCCTTTGGTGAATAGCTATACTATATCCTATAATCCATTTTTTCATACCCCCAATTTGCTACAAAATATTACTGATACAAAGTTTTATTACAATAAATGCATGATATGATAGATAATATATAGTAAATTTGATGTATATATCAATTAATTCTATTTTTAATAAATACTGAAAAACCAAAAACCTCTTCCTATTTCTCACGGGTTTCCTCCATCCAAAAGGATGTTCAACTCCAAAAGGGCAAGCCACACGGCAGGCATGGGAGCTGTACTGGGTGCAACCAGGATGCGCATGGAACCCATACCCCGAATTGGAATGGGGAATACTCATTTACCTACTGCAATACCTTCCTACCACCCCATTAGCGTAGCTATCTCAAGAAATTCTCAGGTCCGGAATCTTCCTTCATGCAGACCAAGTAGATGCAAGAAACATGCAGCATTTGATAGCAAAAGAATTGTAAGCATAGGCCATAAAATTCTAGCCTTGTACTTCCAGACAAGAACAAAAAACCTATGAATTTTCCATACAATACAAGCTTATTCTATATAGGCAGTCACTATATTTTTCCCATACTTTTCAACTCACCTGCCAGAAATTACGTGTTATACTTCCCTGTATACAAAAGGAGATTGTGTTATGAAAAAATTACTGGTACTGGTGTGTGTTTTTGCGCTCGTAGGTTCTATGGCTTTTGCCGGTGGAGCTGCTGAGACGTCGAAAGTTTCTGCCGATGGCCTTGGTGGCAAGTTGCTTATTTATACCTCAATGTATGATGACGTCATTGAAGCGATTGACAGGACGCTGGAAAAGGCATTCCCAACCGTTGATATTGAATTCTTCTACGGTGGAACGGGAACCCTTCAGGCAAAGATTGCCGCAGAGATCGCAGCAGGGAAACTTGGATGTGATATGCTCATGGTCGCTGACCCTTCCTATGCCCTTGAACTAAAGGAAATGGGTGTGTTGCAGCCAATCATGATCGACAATACCGCTGACATTGCCTTCGATTATGACAAGGAAGGCTATTGGTATCCTGTACGGATCAGCAACATGGTACTTGCCTTCAATCCAGGGAAATTCAAGAAGAGTGAGATCCCCAACTCCTTCTATGACTTTGCCTATGACAAGGGCGTTGCCGGAATGGTTTCCATGTCCAACCCCCTTACCAGCGGCACAGCCCTCGATACGATCAGTGCACTGAAGGACAAGTACGGCTATGACTACTATCGGGCCCTTGGTGAGCAGAAAGTAAAGATCGAAAGTGGTTCTGTTGCTTTGACAAAACTTGAGACCGGCGAATGCAAGGTTGTCATGATCCTTGAAGAGTCAGTACTGCAGAAGAGAGAGATGGACAAGTCGAAGATCGAGGTCATCTATCCTACCGATGGTACCATCGTAGTTCCCTCCCCCATCATGTCCATCAATGACAAGTGGAGCCCGAACAAGAACTCCAAGGCAGCAAAAGCCGTAACAGAGTGGTTCCTCTCCCAAGAGGGTCAGAAAAACATCGTGAAGGCCTGGATGCACTCAGTTAGCGCAACCTATCCAGATGCCCCCTATGATGCAATTCCCACCAAACAGATCCTTGCGAACACCATCCCAGTTGACTGGGCAAACACCGTTACACTCCGTGAAGAGATGCGCACCAAGTTCCAGGAAGCTGTAGCCAAGAAATAACTGCCAACGCTCTACAAGATCTCAGAGGGGGCTTGCTGTAACCAGCAAGCTCCCATAGCTACAAAAGGAGTTATCTGCAATGCGCTCTCCCACTCGTTCAACCTCACCATCCCCGTTGATGGTGCACAGAAAATGGTTCATGGACCCAAAATGGATCATCATAGCCCTTATCGTGGGCTTTCTCCTGGTGTTCCAGGTTTTCCCCCTGCTCTACCTCGTATTCAGGGCATTCTTCTCCACAGGGAAGTTCTCCCTCGCAGCTTTCAAGCGGGTCTATACCTATCCCCTGAACTGGTCGGCCCTTGTCAACACTCTTGTAACTGCCTTCTTCTCCATGGTTTTTGGGGTATTGATAGCATTCCCTCTTGCCTGGCTCATAGGAAGGACAAACCTCTATGGAAAGAAGTTCTTCCGTACCTTGTTCGTTGCAACCTACATGGTACCACCCTACGTTGGAGCAATGGCGTGGATGCGCCTACTCAACCCTACTGTAGGTTCCATGAACGTATTTCTCCAGAAGATATTCAACCTTTCAGCAGCACCCTTCAACATCTACACAACAGGTGGCTTGATCTGGGTCCTGACAGGTTTCTACTACCCATATGCATTCATCACCATCAGCCGCGCCATGGAGAAGATGGACCCATCCTTGGAAGAGGCTTCGCGCATCTCCGGGGCAAGCCCACTTATGACCTTGCGCACCATAACGCTGCCGATGATGCTCCCATCCATTGTTGCAGCTGCCCTGCTGGTATTCATTGCAGCTGCCTCGGCCTATGGAATCCCTTCCATAATCGGAGTCCCTGGCCAGATCCATACGGTTACCACCCGCATCATCGACTTCGTATACATAGGAAGCCAGGAAGGGCTCACCGATGCGACAACCTTGGCGGTATTCCTTATGATCATTGCCAACATTGTGCTCTACCTTTCCACCTTCACCCTGGGAAAGAGGCAGTACATCACCGTTTCTGGCAAATCCACCAGACCCAATATCGTTGATCTGGGAAAGTGGAGAGTGCTCATATCCATGATGGTGGTGCTCTTCGCCCTGGTCATCGTCATCATCCCCTTCATAACAGTCGCCTTGTCGAGCATTACCGTTAACCTAGGCGAGCCTGTCTTTTCCCAGGGAAACATGACCCTGCGCTACTGGGCCAGGATTTTCACCAGGAAATCGATCCTCAGCTCCTCCAAGAACAGTCTGCTGTCTGCTATCATGGCAGCTACCTTCGGCATGGGCATCTCGTGCATGATGGCCTACCTTCTGGTGAGAACAAAGGTCAAGGGAAGAAAGATACCTGACTTCATGATAACCGTAGGAAGCGGAACACCCAGCGTAGTCATAGCCCTCTCCCTCATCATGGCCATGTCAGGGAAGTTTGGGATAAACATCTACAACACCCTTACCATCATGGTGATCGCCTACATGATAAAATACATGATGATGGGTATGCGTACGGTTGTCAGTGCCTTGTCACAGATAAGTCCCTCGTTGGAGGAGGCCTCACAGATATCGGGAGCCTCTTGGCTGAAGAGCATGAAGAATGTGACCCTGCCCCTTATCGCCCCGGCAATCGTGGCAGGTTGGTTCCTCATCTTCATGCCATGCTTCTACGAACTGACCATGTCGACCCTGCTCTACTCTACCAATACGAAGACGCTCGGCTACGAGTTGTTTACCTACCAGACCTATCACAACCAGCAGACAGCCTCGGCCCTAGCCACTGCGATCCTGATAATAGTCTTTGGTATCAACTGGCTGCTGAACAAGCTCACCGACGGTGAATTCTCCATTTAACGAAAGAGGTTTAGAAATGTCAAAAATTATAATTAAAGATGTCATGAAAGCATTTGGTGATGTGGTGGTGCTCAACGATTTCAATGCCGAATTTGCTGATGGGGAGTTCATCACCCTGCTCGGACCCTCCGGCTGCGGAAAAACCACGATGCTGCGCATGATCGCAGGATTTGAGAAACCGACCAAAGGTGAGATCTTCATCGGGGAGCAGGAAGTAAGCTCTACCAAGACCTTTGTACCCCCCGAAAAACGGGATATAGGCATGGTGTTCCAATCCTATGCGGTGTGGCCACATATGACGGTATTTGAAAATGTTGCCTACCCTCTCAAGATGAAGAAGATGGACAAGGCGAACATCAAGGAACATGTGGCAAGGGTGCTTGAGATCGTCCACCTCTCCCAGTATGCAGAACGGGTTCCCAGCCAGCTCTCAGGAGGCCAACAGCAACGCGTAGCCCTTGCAAGAGCATTGGTTGCAGAACCCCAGTTGCTCTTGCTGGATGAACCGCTGTCCAACCTTGATGCAAAGCTTCGCGACAGCATGCGCTTTGAGATCAAGGAGATCCAGAAGGCCCTCGGCATTACAGTAGTCTATGTAACCCACGACCAGATGGAAGCGATGACCATGAGTGACCGCGTGATAGTCATCAATCATGGAGACATCCAACAGATTGGCAAACCAACTGAGATATACCGCTACCCTGCAAACCAGTTTGTCGCTGACTTTGTAGGCAAGATCAACTTCATCAAGGCCACCAGTGCCAATGGAGAGGTCCAGTTCAAGGACTCAAACCAGAAACTCCCCTATGACGGGGAGCTGAAGGGAGATGTGGTGGTAGGGATCAGGCCGGAGAACCTCAGGTTCATCAAGACCAACGGGGACCTGAAGGGGACCATGGTAAGCCAATTCTATCTGGGGGATGTCAATGACTGCCGTGTGGATATTGGGGGAGAGCAGATACGGGTCATTGCAGAGCCCAAATCCTTCGACAAGCATGCAGAAGGCGAAAGCATCCTCCTCCGGGTTGATGAATTTTCCGTCTTTGAGGACACTGGCGATGATGAACACATGAAGATCCTCACGTAATGAGGAAAGGAACCAAACATGGCACAGGATTTACGGATCATCACAACCGGGGGAACCTTCGACAAGCAGTATGATGCGATCAGTGGGGAGCTCACCTTCAGGGAGTCCCAGCTTCCCCGACTGTTGCAGCAGTCCCGCTGTACCCTGACGGTCCATCTCGAGGGCCCCCTTGCAGTGGACAGCCTCTACATGACTGAAGAGCAGCGCAAGGAAGTAGCCAACGCATGCCTTCACAGTGCAGAGGAGAAGGTTGTCATCGTCCATGGTACCGATACCATGTGCAACACAGCCAGGGTGGTCGCTGAGGCCCTGGGAAAGGATAACCGCCATACCGTGGTGTTCACCGGTGCCATGATCCCCTATTCGCTGGAAAACTCCGATGCGGTCTTCAATCTTGGCTGTGCCATCACAGCGGTGCAACTGCTCCCTCCAGGGGTCTACCTCACCATGAGCGGAAAGATCTTCACCTGGGACAACTGCAAGAAAAACAAGGAAAAAGGTATCTTTGAAACGGTAAAATAGTTTTTATCAGGGATGCACAATTTTAATAAAATACTACAATAAAAGGTTTTAACCCTATATATTTCAATAGGGTGACATCCAATCTATTTTTTCCTATACTAATAGTAGGATATATTATTATGGGTAGCGTTACACCCAAAGACAAGAAGCCTACTGAATGAGGAGAAATAATGAAGAAGACCTTACTTATATTGAGCATAGCACTCGTAGCCACATCCCTATCCGCTTCCCCAAGCTGGATAGGGATCCAAAGCACAGGATCCTACCAACAGGTGACTACAACCTTTACCTTCGGAAGCTGGAATATCAATGAAGACCATACTGCAAAACTGACTGGCATGAACGTAGCAGGGACAATCTATCCAGGAAACGCTCCTGTCGGTATTGGCTTTCAGATCGGGTCCTCAAAGACAGTGGAGGCTACAAGGGGTTCTGCTGATGTCGATACCTCAAACTACCCTTTGAAGGGTAATGGGGGTGTCACTGCGGTATACAGGACAGACCTCTCCAAAAAATCGGCACTGGAGCTTGGGGGGGGACTTTTGTTTGAGCGGATGACCCAGACTTCTGAAATCGGTGGTTCAGATCTCATCACCACGCTCGACATCACAAGCTTCCTGACGACGGCAGATGTCGTGTTTTCCCTGGGTGAATACCTAACCTTCGTTGCAGGGTTGGGCCTCTCTCTGCCCCTCAATTCGAAGGCAACATTTACCAGCGGAGGCATATCCTACACAAAAAGGATTGAGGTAACCGGCCATACGCTCAACGCAAAGGTTGGTATTGCCCTAGGGTTCTAACCGCCGATCCCTGCAGAGATACAAGGACCCCACACCCATTGGACATTTCCTGGAGTGTGGGGTCTCTTACTTCAACTCGCAATCATATGGGCCTTATTCCTAGGAACGGACCTCAATGTTTGCCAGCTTCTCATACCACTGGATCAGCCCGCCATGGTCGTCGCTTCCCTTTCCCTCAGAGGAGAGGCTCTTCATCATGCCGATGGCAGCCTCACTGATGGGGGTGGGAGTTCCCACGCTCTTGGCGGTATCAAGGACATTCTGCAGGTCCTTGATGTGCAAATCGATGCGGAAGCCCGGCTTGAAGTTGCCCGCGAGCACCAGCGGAGCCTTGGCATCCAGCACTGTGCTGCCTGCAAGCCCTCCACGGATGGCCCTGAACACCTTCTCAGGATCCACGTTTGCCTTGGTGGCGAGCACCAGGGCCTCGGACATGCCGGCGATGTTGGAGGCAACCATGATCTGGTTCGCAAGCTTGGTGATGTTCCCGCTTCCGATCTCCCCGACCAGGGTGACACTTCCTCCCATGACCTTGAGCATCGCCTCGACCTTCGCAAAGGCTTCCTCAGGACCACCGACCATGATGGCCAGTGTCCCGTCGATCGCCTTGGGTTCCCCCCCGCTTACCGGGGCATCGAGCATGACTACCTGCTTCTTGGCAAGTTCAGCGGAAACTTCCCTGCTGACGATGGGAGAGATGGAACTCATGTCCACCAGGATGGAGCCGGGCCTTGCGCCCTCAGCCACACCGCCCTCGCCGAGGACAGCCTGCTTAACGTGGGGGGAGTTGGGCAGCATGGTGATGATGACATCACTGGCAGCGGCAACGTCCTTGGCTGAGGCAAGGGCCTTAGCCCCGGATGCAACCACCTCGTCAACGGCACTCTGGTTCAGGTCATATACGCTAAGCTCGTAGCCTGCCTTCAGTAGGTTCTTCGCCATGGGCTTGCCCATGATCCCCAACCCGATAAATCCAATCTTCATTCGCTTGCCTCCTCAGTTGGCTGCCAGGACGGACCTGACTTTTTTGGCGACATCCTCGCTCTCCAAGCCATAGTGCTTGAGCAGGATGGAGTAGTTCTCGGCAGAGGTTCCGAAGCTGTCGTTCACCCCAAGGACCTCGATAGGGAGCCTTTTCTTGGAGAGGACTGCGCAGACCGCGCTTCCCAGGCCACCGAAGATGCTGTGCTCCTCAGCGGTGACTACGCCCTTCACCCCTTCGCAGTACCCTTCAAGGGCCTTTACATCAAGGGGCTTGATGGTGCTCACGTTGACAACACGGAGGGAGATGCCCTCCTTCTCCAGGATCTTTGCGGCCTCCATGGATTGCTGCACCATGATACCGGTGGCGAAGACGACCACGTCCTTGCCCTTGACCATCTCGGTCATCTTGCCGATATGGTATTCTGCATTGGGGTCGGTGACTACGGGCAGGTCATTACGGTTGATCCTCAGGTAGACAGGGCCCTTGCTCTCAACCATCGCCTTGGTCATCTTCTCCGTCTCGACGGCATCGCAAGGGGAGAGGACAGTCATGTTCGGCAGCACCTGCATCAGGGCTATGTCGTCGATGCTCTGGTGGGTCTTGCCGTCACCAAAGTCGGAAAGCCCGGCACTGGAGCCACAGATCTTGACATTCAGGTTGGCTATCGCCACCGAGGAGCGGATCTGGTCGTAGGCTCGTCCGGTCGCGAAGACCGCGAACGAGTTGATGAAGGGCACCTTGCCCGCAAGGGAGAGCCCTGCGGCGACCGAGGCCATGTTCTGCTCAGCAATACCCATCTGGAAGTAGCGCTCAGGATAGGCCGCGCCGAACAGGGCGGACATCGTCGAGTTGCCCAGGTCGGCCTCGAGCATCACGATCGCCTTGTTTTCCTTACCTAGTTCTACCAGGGTCTCACCATATGTCTTTCTCAAACTGTCGGAAGTTCTCATGCCTCTACCTCTCTCTTCATGTTCTCAATGCAGGACCAGGCAATCTTGTACTCTTCCTCGGTCATCGCTGCATTGTGGTACTTTGCCTTCCCTTCCGCGAAGGGGAAGCACTTGCCCTTGACGGTGTGTGCCAGGATTACCGAGGGTCCCTCGGTGAAGGCCTTTGCCGCCTCAAGGGCATCGAGGACCTGGACCATGTCATGGCCGTCGATCTCGATGACGTTCCACCCGAAGCTGCCCCACTTCTGGGCCAGGTTCTCAATGGGGAAGATCTCCTTGGTGGTGCTTGTGGCCTGGATGCCGTTGAAGTCCACGATGGCTGTCAGGTTGTTTGCCTTGAAGCCATGGGCCGCCATGATGGCTTCCCAGATCTGGCCCTCGGCAAGCTCGCCGTCGCCCAGGATCGCATAGACTCGGTTGGGCAGCTTATCCAACCTGAAGCCCAGGGCAAGACCCAGGGCGATGGAGAGTCCCTGCCCGAGAGAGCCGGTGACCGCCTCGATGCCGGGTGTCTTGTCCATGTCAGGGTGGCCCTGCAGCATGCCCTTGAAGGTCTTGACCTTGGCAAGCTCCTCGCGCCCGAAGTAGCCAAGCTCGACCAGGCAGGCGTACTGTACCAGCACGGCATGGCCCTTGCTCATGATCAGGCGGTCACGCTTGGGATCCTTGGGATCGGAAGGGTTGACCGTCATGGTATGGAAATATAAGGCGGCCATGACGTCGGCTATGCTGCTGCTTCCGCCGAGGTGTCCCACCTTCCCAGGAGGGATCATCTCCAGGATGTTTGCACGTACCTGGATCGCCTTCCTCTTCAGTTCTGTTACTTGTTCCTGAGAATACTTCATCTCTCGCTCCTTAACCTATTTCGTCTTCAACAGCAGGTGACCCCGCCATCAACAGGCAACGCTATGCCGTTGATGAAGGAAGCTTCATCTGATGCGAGATACAATACTGCATTGGCTACGTCGGAGGACTTGGCCAGGCGCCCGAGGGGCACCTCGTCCAGCCTCTGCTGCTTCTTCACCGGGTCCTTGAACATCTCCTGCACCAGGGGGGTATCGACGGTGCTGGGATGGATCGAGTTGCACCTGATGCCATCCTTCGCATACCTCGAGGCTATCGACTTGGTCAGCAGTGTCACAGCCCCCTTGGTGGTCGTGTACGCCTCGGGGGTGTAGCGGTGCCCGATGAGCCCGCACACCGAAGAGGTGTTGATGATCGCCCCACCACCCTGCTTGCGCATCACCGGGATGACATGCTTGGTCCCCAGGAACACGCTTCCCACGTTGACCAGCATCATGGTATTCCACTCCTCGAGGGACATCTCCTCGATCGGCTTGCGGATGTTGATCCCCGCATTGTTCACCAGGACATCAAGATGTCCTTCCTCTTCCACGATCCTGGAGATCGCCTGCTCCCATTCCTGGGGCGAGGTGATGTCCATCTTCATGAAGGAAACCTTGCCAGGTAGATCCTTGTACTGGTGCACAAGGGCAAGACCCTTTGTCTCGTCAAGGTCCAGAAGGTAGACATTGGCACCATTTGATGCAAGAAGCTCACCCATCTCGGAGCCCAAGCCGCCACAGCCACCTGTTATCACTACTGTCTTTCCTGTAACATGCATCATCAGTTCTCCAACATCACTTTCAGCATCTTTCCGTCCCTGTTGTTTTCCAGGTCCTTGAAAGCCTGCACACCCTCTTCCAGCTTGTAGATATGGGTCATCAGGGGCATGATGTCGATCTTCCTCTCCTGCAGGAGACGAAGGCTATCTGCAAAACCATCAAGATCGTAGACATAGTTGCCCTTGATGGTGAGTTCCTTGGTGACAATCTTCTGCATGTTGACTTCAACCATCTTCTGGGCATTACCAATCCAGATAGCGGTACCACCAATTTTCAGACACTCCAGGGAGTTTGCTGCAGTCGGGGCAATCCCTACTGCCTCAATGGCAAAGTCACACCCTTTTCCCTTCGTGATCCTGCCAATTTCTTCAGTAAAATCATTGGTTCTTGGATTGATGGTAAAATCAGCTCCCAATTTCCGTGCCACATCAAGGCGGAACTCTGTAGCATCGCTGATGATTATGTTTTTGGCTCCCCTGTACTTAAGCAGGGCAAGTGCCAACAATCCAATCGTTCCAGCCCCAATGACCAAGGTATATTCAGCTTCTGCAAGCTGCTGGTCGCTGATCTTGTGAACCGAACGATACGCCACTGCAAGAGGCTCGGTAAAGGCAGCCTCATTGAAGGAGATGCCGTCAAAGGGAAGGAGATACTTCTCCTCAATGGAGACATATTCACACATCGAGCCATTGAAATCGAGCACGCCCATGCAGATCCCTTCAGGACACACATTGACCATTCCCTTCTTGCAGAGATCGCAAACACCGCAATATGGTTTGGGGAAGACGACAACCTTGGTTCCAATGGCGAACTTGCCGCCCTGAGGGGCTTGGCTGATGACACCGGAGAACTCATGGCCCATAATCATGGGAGCCGTCCTACGACCGGTCTTTCCCATATATCCCTCAAAGTCTGATCCACAGATTCCGTTTGACTTGACCTCGATGAGATATTCGTTTCCCTTACGCACAGGCCTATCGACCTCGCGCAGTTCCATAGCCTTATCACCCACATAATATAGTGCTTTCATAGGTATCCTTCTTATACAGTCCTAGTAGATGTACCCGAGCAGGCGCGGTACAAAGAGAGTCAACTCAGGGATATACGTCAACAACATCAAGGCTATCAATTCAACACCGACAAACGGCAAGACTGCCTTGGATATCTTTTCTATACTCAGCTTCGCTATGGGAGCTGCTGCATAGAGACAGGTACCAACCGGTGGCGTGATCAAGCCGATATTCAGGTTAACGATCATGACCAGAGCAAAGTGCAAAGGCTGTATCCCTAGGCTGATGGCAATCGGCAGGAGGATCGGAGCCAAGATCAGGACACTGGCACCTGGATCCATGATCATTCCCATAAAGAGAAGAAATAGGTTTACAAGCATGAGGAATACAAACCTATTGCGTGTAATGCCTAGCATCACATCGGCAACCAGTGAGGGGATTCTCTCAAGGGTGAGGACCTGACCAAAGAGGTTGGCCATGGCTATGACCATCAGCGTAATGGCTGAGGCAACAGCAGCTCCCCTGAAACTTTCAAAGACATCCTTCCACTTCATGGTCTTCAGCAGATACTTTCCTGCTATGATCGCATACAGGCAGGCCACAACAGCAGCCTCAGTAGGAGTGAACATACCACTGAAAATACCAGCGATGAGGATCACAGGGCAGAGAAGCCCGATGATGGACTCGCGCAGGGTCAGAATGACCTGTTTCATCGGAATCTTTTCCACACGCCTTGGATGCTTTTGCTTGATTGCATAGTAATAGGCAAGAATCATCAGTACCAGTGCGATGGAAAGGCCAGGTACATAGCCGGCTGCAAAGAGAGCTCCAACGGATTCACCTGTTGCCATGGAGTAGATGACCATCACAACACTGGGGGGAATAATGGGCCCAATTACTGAAGAGGCTACCGTAACTGCCGCAGCATAGGCTGGGGTGTACCCCTCTTTTTCCATTGCCGGAATCAGGATGGAACCAAGGGCGGCAGTATCGGCAACACCGCTACCCGTGATTCCTGCAAAGAACACACTGGCTACAATGTTGATCTGCGCAAGGGCACCAGGAATCCTTCCTACAAGGATATTGGAGAAACTGATCAAAGCATCAGTAATTTTCGAGCGGTTCATCAATTCTCCAGCAAGGATGAAGAATGGGATGGCCAGCAATACATAGTTATCGATTCCGCTGAACATTTTCTGTCCGATCATGCTCAAGGGGATATTTCCTAAGAATACAAAGTAATAGAGTGAGGATGCTCCAAGTACAAAAGCAATGGGAATGCCAATTGCCATGGCCAGAACAAAAACAAGCGCAATAATACCCATGGTTATTTCCTTTTACAATCCGATTGTTTTACCATCAACACTTTTTGCTCCAAAAAGTGTACTCAAACCCCATGCCAGATGAAAAAACATCATAAAGAAGCTCATGGGAAGCAGTAATTTTACATATTTGAGAGAGAGAGGGATGATATCCCCACGAATCCTGGTTGCCTTAAGGGCTGCCTCAAGACTGTTGAAAAAGAAGTACGATACCGTAACCATTACAGCTATATAAGCCAGGCCAGTTACAATTTTTGCAATTTTCGCAGGAAGTGCGTTCACCACAAAATTGACGCCTACGTGTTGCTTGTTGCGCAGAGCAGCGCTTGCTCCCACGTAGGTTAGGCTGATGAGACCCCATCGGGCCAACTCTTCAGTCCAAGAGATTCTCAGGCTTGTGAATCTGCAAATGATTCCTGCGCTGATGACGAAAAATACGGATACTAGAATAATGGTGGCCATATAGGTAGCTATTTTACCCAATACCCAGCTGATCCGATCAAGTATGTTTACCACAGAATTCACCTCTTCATACAATTGACAACCGCTACACGGCGAAGCGGTTGTCAGTATTAACTACGATTACCAGCCGAATTTGACTTCTGACTTCTTTACTTCCGCAAGGAAACGATCAACGATCGAATCTCCAACCTCGCCCCTCAACCAATCATAGGTGGGAGCAGCGGCTGTCTTGAATGCCTCAAGTTCAGCAGCGGTAGGAACATAGACTTCCATTGAATTCCTGACTGATTCGAAGTCAAGAACACGGGAAGCCAAAGCTTCTGCAGCCCTATCAGCGTTCTGTGCATGGTATGCAGCGATCGTGATGATGTGCTGGTAGTTGGCAGGGAGGGAATTCCAGAAATCGACGTTCATCATTACGAAGTTTTCACTCCAGGTGTGTCCATCAAGGGTGATATATTTCTGTACTTCGTTCCACTTGTTGGCTGCAATGTTCCAGATGGGGTTTTCCTGTCCATCAACAACACCAGTCTGACAAGCTGTGTAGATCTCGCCTGAAGCAAGAGGAGTAGCGGAAGCACCCATGGCTTCGACCATCTTTACATAGATCGGGCTCTGCATGACGCGGAACTTGAGTCCCTTCATGTCGGCAGGGGTATGGATGGGGCGCTTGTTGTTGGTGAAGTGGCGAGTACCATTCTGGCCAACGGAGAGCATCTTCAGATTGCTCTTCTTTTGGAAATCTGCAGTCATCTCTTTCCAAAGATCGCTGTTGTCGAAGAAATCCCATGCAATCTCATCACTCTTGAACACATAGGGAAGGAAAATTACCTGAAGCTCAGGCATGATCGAGGAGGCGGTACCGGTCGCGGTTACCATCTCGATACCACCGCTCATTGCCATTTCCATGGTAGCCTTGGTATCGCCAAGGGCGTTTCCAGGATAGAGCTCAACAGCAATCTTTCCATTGGAGTTGGACTCTACAATGCTCTTGAATACAAGTGCATAGGCATGTTCTGGTAGTGGAGTCTTCGAGATGTTTGGCCATGTGGCTGCATCATAGTAGGCGAAGCGGATGGTGTAGTCCGGCTTTACAGTACGAACTTCCTTCTTGATGGAGACTGCGGCCTTCTCTACGGCAGAAGAGGAAGGTGCGACAGCAACGGAAGAAGCAGTAGCGGCGGGCATAGTACCTGCAGTGCTTGCTGCAGCACTGTCTTTCTTGGCACAGCCAAAGAAGAGCAGAGAAGCAACAACGACGAGAGCTAAAACAAGCAATGGTTTTTTCATAATACCAAAGTTCTCCTTTTTTTACGTTTAACTCATAGTACAAGTGAAAAATGAATCTGTAAAGGAAAATATTTATTTTTATTTTTATTAAACCAAGATATTTATTAATTTATTACAAAAGAAAGAATTATAAAAAATTTTGTTTATCTAGGTATAAAAATATCGATAAATAAATGTTGCATTATACGGCCACAACTTGTATTATAAGTTATGGACAGGAGATCATCTATGAAAGAGGAAGCACAACAAAAGACAACTTCACTGAGGATACAGATTTATACAAAACTACGAAAACTCATTGAACAGGATACCTGGGAAATTGGAGAGAAGCTCCCTTCCGAAAAAGATCTCTGTGAGCAATTTTCGGTGAGCAGGGTTACCATTCGCTCGGCCATCCAGCAACTGGAAGCCGTTGGATTGGTACAGACCCATCAGGGAGGGAGGACTGTTGTCGTTCGTACCGAAGTCAAAGGAGCTGTGGCCTCGCTCAACCCCCTTAAGGCGGCATTCCTCCAAAGCGACATCATCAAGGTATTGGAATATCGTATGGTGGTGGAGAAAGGCACCATCGGCCTGGCTGTCCAACATCTTACCGATGAAGACCTCGTTGCCCTTGAAGAGATCTTCAACTCCATGATAGTCCATCATGATGACATTGAGAAATTCAGTAAGGCGGACTATCTTTTCCACCGAAAGATAGCGGAATCTTCAAAAAACCCTATCCTTATCCAAGCAAACCAGAGCATTGAGGAAGTTCTGTCAACGACCATGCACAGCATTGTTTCCATCCTTGGTTGTGCCATCGGTATCCGTTACCACCGACTGCTGTTGGCGAACATGCGCAAACGGGACAAGGCTTCCTGCGAACAGCTCATGGAAGAGCACATCCAGGCCACCATTGATGGGGTACAATCATTTCTGCAGGTAAGTCAGGAGCCTATCCTATAAAACCAAAAAACGGGGGAGCAATCATCAGATCACTCCCCCATCACAGAGTTTTAAGCACGCACAATGCAAGAATTGCAGTAGCTAGCTCCTTCTCTCTTCTTGCTGTACCTCATCCTGTTTCGCCTTCTTCTTTGGCTTTCCCAAAAACAGCAGCACAACATAGATGATGAGGATGACTGCAAAGATCCCTGCCATACCCTGCCCCATCAGTTTGAGGGAAAGGAAAAATGTCTCACTCATAGCCATACCTCCCTTAGATCAGGCCTGGGACCAAGCCCAGGATGACACCGCCTGCGATGACAGAGGCAATCTGCCCTGCCACATTTGCCCCTACCGCATGCATCAGCAGATGGTTTTGAGGATCGGCCTGCTGGCCCATCTTCTGGATTACCCGAGCTGACATCGGGAAGGCAGAGATCCCTGCTGCCCCGATCATGGGATTGATCTTCGTCTTACTGAAGAGGTTGAGGAACTTGGCAAACACCACCCCCGCTATCGTATCGAAGACGAAGGCCATGAGGCCCAAGCCCATGATCATAAGCGTCTGGAGGGTGATGAACGACTCAGCCTTCATGGTTGAGGCAATGGTTATGCCCAACAGAAGGGTAACCAGATTTACCAACACAGTCTGGGCAGTAGTCGAGAGTGAATCAAGCACGGTGCACTCCCTGATCAGGTTCCCGAACATCAGCATCCCCACCAGGGAGACTGAGGCTGGGGCAACATAACCCGAGACGATGGTGACAATGATGGGAAAGAGAATCTTTGCACGCTTGGAGATCGCCCTGGGGTTGTAGGTCATCCTGATGGCCCGTTCCTTCTTCGTTGTGACCAGCTTGATGGCAAACGGCTGTATTATCGGAACCAGGGCCATGTATGAGTAGGCTGCGATGGCTATCGGGCCAATATACCTGCTTCCCAGCACCTGGGAAACCAGGATGGAGGTGGGTCCATCGGCAGCCCCGATGATGCCTATCGAGGCGGCATCGACCAAGTTGAAGCCCATGAGGGTTGCCAGGGAGATGGTGGCGAAAATTCCCCACTGTGCCGCTGCCCCAAACAAGATCAGCTTTGGGTTGGCAAGCAACGGACCAAAGTCAATCATTGCCCCGATGCCGATGAACAGCAAGAGAGGCATCGCCTCTGCAGATGAGATGCCCATGTTGAAAAGCCAATCAAGGATACCTGTCACCTCGCCGATACCCTGCATGCTTTGGGTGATGGCACCCGAAAAAGGCAGGTTTACCAGAATTGCCCCAAAGCCCATGGGCAGGAGCAAGGCTGGTTCCAGTTTCTTTGAGATCGCAAGATAGATCAGCATCCCGCCAACACCAAACATCAGCACCTGTTGCCACGTGGTATTGGACAATCCGACCAATAAGAAGCTCATAGTGAACCTCCAAAAATGAACATGGGGGGAGAAGTTGACTTCGCCCGAAGGGCTATGAAGCTCCCCCAACAATAACCCATCATAAGGGGTTGGGACCACGAGGTCAAATAGATACGGTGGGAAAGAAACAATACCACCATAACCAAAACAGAATATTGCAATTCCAGCTTGCCGAAAGGCCCCATGAAAACGTATACTCTAGCCATACACAAAAGCATAGGCACCTAGTATCAGGAGTTGACGATGTGGGACTGCAAAACGTTCACCCGGCGCTTTTCACAAGCTAAAGAGAGTGGAGAGTACTCCGTCTTAAGGCAGCTCAGGATTTCGGTATTTGCCGATACCCTCGATCATATCCGTTCAGAACAGTATATAAGCCAGCGTGGACAGACTATTGCCCTTCCCTTGGACAAACGCCTTATCAAGGAGAGCATCCTCTACTCCAAAAAACTGGAGGATAGCCCCTCCACCCCGTGCAATACAACCATCACTGTGGTAAACGCAGACTGCCTTGCCGCCGCCCAGGAAGAGAAAGGAAACCCCCTTGTCCTCAATATGGCAAATGCCACTACCCCCGGAGGCGGGGTTGAAGGGGGTGCGGGAGCGCAGGAGGAGCACCTGATGCGCTCATCCAACTACCTGCTCTCCCTCTACAGCTTCCATGACAGGTTCTCAAAGGCCTACGGCATTCCACGATCCAAACACTCCTACCCCCTGCATGAGGCCTACGGGGCTGTCTATTCCCCTGAAGTCACCGTATTCAGAGGAAGGGAAGAGGATGGGTACCCCCTTCTGAGCATTCCTTTCAAGGTGAGTTTTATCGCCGTCGCTGCCATTGAGAACCCCTATCTGAAAAAAAACAGCGAGGGGTTGTATGAGATGGGCGAAAAGGACCAGCTGCTTACCAAGGAAAAGATGCGTACCATTTTCAGGGTTGCAAAGAAACACGGCCACCGGGTGCTGGTACTCTCCGCCCTAGGGTGTGGAGCCTTTTGCAATCCACCGGCCCAGGTAGCCCGTCTTTTTTCCGAGGTCCTCAAGGAGGATGCCTACCGAACAGCATTCACCAAGGTCATCTTTGCCATAAAGGACGACAACAACGCCCACAAGTGGTACAACCCCGAGGGAAACTACGCGCCCTTTGCAAAACAATTCAAAGACGGATTGCTATGATACCAGTGCGACGGTTGACAAAAAAAGATATGGCCCAGGCCTACGACTATATCAAGGATGAGCCTGAGGTGACCCTCTTCATCCAAAGTGACCTAGAGCTGTATGGGCTGGAAAGCTCTGAGGTAGCGCTCTATGCGTTTGACGAGCCCTGGGATTGTATCCTGCTCAAATACTATTCTGACTTTGTCCTCTATAGCAAAAAAGAGCAGTTCAATGCCAAGGCTGTCGCTGCATTCCTGGCAAGACAGGAAAAGCTCATAGTCATCAGTGCAAAAGAATCGCATGCCAAACTACTGCAGCCCTTCTTCCCCCAGATAGAAATCTATGGGACCTACCTCTGTCGATGCAACAAATCCACGTTCAAGCAGGGAAACGAGAGTAGCCTACCCACCAAAATGCTCACATCTGAAGATGCCCCTGCAATTGTGAAGCTCTACCAGCAGGTAGACGAGTTCAAGAGACCCTTTCTCGAGCATCCCAAGGAGAAGCTAGAGGGCGTTGTCAACAACTACACGAACGGGGGTGTGGGCTTTGGGGTGTTTGAGAACAACACCCTGGTATCTGCAGCTTCCATCACAGCCCTCACCAAAAAAGGGGCAATGGTAGTAGGGGTTGCAACCCACCCCGATTACCGCAGTCGAGGCTATGCCTCCCTGTTGGTCAACAAGGTCTGCTCCCATAGCTTTGCACAGGGACTTGATTTCCTCTGCCTCTTCTACGACAACCCCACGGCAGGGGCCATCTACAGGCGGCTAGGCTTTGAGCCTATGGACAGGTGGGGGATGCTGAAGTTCTAGGGCTCTACAGGTCCAGGATCGTCTTTCCCGCATACACCTCATCCCACCTCTTTCTGAAGTCACCCACAGCCTTCTGGATCGAAGGCATGCTCAGACCTGTGGAGAGGATCTCAGGACGAACCGTACAGCAACCTGCCCCACAGGCATAGGAAGTGGTAATCTCGGCTACATTCTTGAAACTTGCGGCAAGCACCTGGGTGTTGCTCGTATTGGTCCATAGCAAGCTGCTCAGTTCCCTGATGACCCGCGGTGCATCAATGTCATTGTTGAGCATCCTGTCATAGAATACAGCCACATATTTGACACCACAGAGCATCGCCAGGATTCCCTGAATGGTGGAGAAGACGGTTGTTGCCGTTATGTTGAAACCTCGGGCTGTCAGGATTTTGATGGCCGTGAGCCCCTCCTCCGTCACCGGGATCGAAATATAGGTATCGTCACCCAACAGGGAACAGAGTTTTTCGGCCTCCCCGATGATGGTAAGGCTATCCCTACCCAGGACCTGCACGTGCAAGGACCTCTCCTGGCCGATCAGGGAACGGATACTTCTGAGGTGTCCAAAGAAATCGAGGCAGAGCTCGCCCTGGATCTGTTGGGGGTTGGTGGTCACTCCACTGATGGGGTAGAACTCCATAGCTTTCTCAAGGTCCTTCAGGTTGGCACTATCAAGCATCAGTTGCATACCACTTTTCCTCTTTACGCTATAGTGCCACACAATGGGACGGAGGACAAGAAGCGAAGGCCTTTCCAATTCTTGACAAAAGGGGGGCAATAGCCGAACATTCTTTCATGACAGATACCATCCTCACCGAAAGCTCCTTTTTTCATGAACCCTCGCTACAGCTCAAGGTAGTGAAGCGGGACCCGGAACTTCCGTTTCGCCTACACAGCCACGAGTTCAATGAGCTGGTACTGGTCATCGCGGGTACCGGCCTCCATTTCACCAAGGATGAGGAGTATCAACTGAGGGAGGGCAGTGTCTGTTTCATCCCGATAGGGATGCAGCACGGGTACAAGGATATCGAGGGCCTTGCACTCTACAACATCCTCATTGGGGAGAACATGCTGGCCAAGAACTTCCTTGACCTTTCCGAACTGCCCGGTTTCAACTCGATGTTCATGACAAGCGGCCAGATACCCACCCTCCTGCTCAATCCTACCCAACTGTCGGAAACACTCCCAATCCTTGAGATGATGGAAAAGGAAGCCGATGACCAGAGCTTTGGCTCGGGATCGAAAACCCTCGCCTACTCCTGCCTCCTGAACCTGATCATCACCCTCTCCCGTATCTACGACGAGACACCCAGGGAGAACAACCAGAGGGCTCACCGGCTTTGGGATGTGATAGCCTTTATGGACAGGAACAAGCACCGGAGCCTTAGCAGCGAGGAACTGACCGAAATTGCCCATATGAGCACAAGTACGCTCAACCGCTACTTCAAGCTGGCAACAGGGCTTTCTCCCCTTGAATTCCACACCCACAAGCGTATTGCCTACGCATGCACCCTGATACAAAAACGGGGGTTATCCATTGCTGAAATCGCCCAGGCTACCGGGTTTTCAGACCCGAACTACTTTTCCCGGCAATTTCGCAAAATAATGGATACAACCCCCAAGGAGTACCAGAAAATCTTTACCAACAGGCTCAGTTAAGGGATTCCAAGGCAATGACCGCACTGGTGAAAAACTGGTTCCTGCCAAGATACTCCACAAAATCAAGACGCTCGAACATATGCATCACTGCAGGCTGGACACCACAGAACAAGACCTGTACCTCTTGTTGCCTGCACATCTTCACGATCTCGACAAACTCGTTGACAGAACTGTGGTCGATGTTGGGCACTCCTCGTAGGGAGAATATGATCCGCCTGATTCCATCCTGGAGCATGGTGGTAACTTCCTGGGTCAGCAGGTCCTGGGAGCCAAAGAAGAGCGATCCATCTACATAGACAACCTTGGTCTTCCCCGATTTCTTGGATACTTCGCTTGAGGCATCATCCACTTCAATGGAGATCTTGTTGCTGGTGATGACGAACATAACCATGGAGAAGGCGATGCCGAGCATGATGGCAACCGTCAGGTCAAATACCACGATGGAGATCATGGTAAGGAGAAACTGGGAAATGGAGGTCTTAATCCGCTTCCTGAAAATTTCCCTGATCGCACGCCAGTCATTCATCCTCCAAGCAGTTACCATCAGCACTCCGCTGAGGGCCGAGAGAGGGATCCGGCTCATGTATGGCCCCAGCAAGAACATGGAGGCAAGAAGCCCCAATGCATGGATAACACTGGTCAGTCTGGTCTGCCCACCGCTCTTGATAGCCACACTGGTTCGGGAAATAACAGCAGTTGCAGGGATACCTCCGAAGAATGGAATGAGGGTGTTCCCTATGCCTTGGGCGATGAGTTCCTGGTTTGCCTTGAACTTCTCGCCACTACCTTTCATCTTGCTACCTGACGAGCCGCAGAGCAGACCCTCGATCATACCCAAGGCAGCAATGCTAATTGCTGGGGAGATGACATTCTTGAAATTGGTCAGGTTGATGTAGGAGAACCGTAGGCGGCTCTCTCCCATGATGGTACGGGGTATCAGGCCGACCTCGGCAACATCCAGGTCAAGGAACATCTGGAGCACCAGGGATACGATGATGCCAACCAAGGAAGCGGGTACCTTCCCTCGCCACCTCCTTGGCCAAAAGACCATGAATGCTACGATCAGAAGGCCATAGAACATGGTTGGAAGATTTGGAGAAAAACCCAGAGATGTATAGGAATAGAGTTTCTGTAAATACGTATGCCCATAAGAGGTGGTACCGAAGAAGCTATCGATCTGGCCCAAGGCAATGATGATTCCGATACCACTGGTAAAGCCTGTTATCACAGGGGTAGGAATATAGTTAATCAATGCCCCTATCTTGAGCAGTGCAGCAACCAGCAGGATCAGGCCACTGACCATACCTGCCAAAAACACACCTTCCGGTCCATATGAGGCTGCCAACCCAGCGAGTACTGCACTCATCGCTCCCGTTGGTCCTGAAATCTGAAATGAAGCACCAGCCAACGATCCTACAACAAAGCCAGCCATGATGGCTGTGATGAGCCCTGAGGCTGCATCCAAACCAGAACTCACCCCAAAGGCAAGTGCCAGGGGAAGTGCTACCGCTGTCACGGTCAATCCCGCCAGAAGATCTTTTGAAAAAACAGATGCCGAATATCCAGAAAATTCATTCTTGAGGTCGTGAAAAAACGACACGCCAATAAACGTACCTTTCTTAGCCATCCCACCGCCCTTCCTATGCATTGTATGTGATGGCCCCATTCTAGACCTTTTCCCCAAAGTGTTCCAGCCAGTTGGATCGCTTTTACTTTCTGATGGGTATGATCTCTATCCAGTAGCCATCGGGGTCAACAATGAAATAGATCCCCATTGCATGGTTCTCATAGCAGATGCAGTTCATTTCCCGGTGTTTCTTCCGGGCACCCTCAAGGTCATCGGTCTCCAAGGCCAGGTGGAACTCATTGTCTCCAAGGTTGTAGACGCCCTTTTCCCAGTTCTTCAGCCAGGTAAGCTCCAGCTTGTGCTTGGAGGTGCCGTCACCAAGGAAGACGATCGTGAAAGATCCGTCGGAAGCATCCTTGCGTCGCACCTCGGTAAGGCCAAGGGCCTCCTTGTAGAAAGCGAGAGATGCGTCAAGGTTGGTTACGTTGAAGTTATTGTGTGCAAATTCGAATTTCATGAAATCCTCCAGGTTTGGTTTCTCTGTTCGATAAAAAGGACCTTTGTATCTGTCTTGGCCTGCAGTTTCTGGCAGACGGTGAAGTCATCCCAGAAGTGCATGGGAACCAGGAGCGAGACGGAAGCATGGGAGAGCAACTGTTCAGCTCCTAGGCTAAACGACGCGCCAAGCCGTGGATCCACAGGGACAAAAGCAAGGTCAAATCTTGTGGGCAACTTGGCTACCTCCGAGAGGTAGTCTTTTTCCATCTGGGCATTCCAGTCGTCTGGTTCCCCCTCCCAGTGCCAGTTGTTCAGGTCCCCCGCATAGTAGATCGTCTTGCCTTCCAGCCCTATGACAAAGGCAAGCCCCTCGTCGGTGGACTTGAAGGTGGAGATGGTAAGGCCATCGACGACAGAGGTAGTCCCCTTGTCAAGGAACTGCGCCTGACTGAGTTTCCCTTCAGGAACCCTCCCTTTCGGTATATCCGATGAAAGCAGGTAGGTGACCTGCTTTACATGGGGTGCCAAGGAGAATACCTTTTCCGAGAAATGATCGCCATGCCGATGGGACGAGAAGATGTAGAGAGGCTTGTCAGCTGCAAAGGGAGGGACCTCCCCTTCGAAGTAATCAAAGAGAATATTTGCCCTTTCTGCCTCAATGCAGAAACTGCTGTGATGTATGTAAGTCAATTTCATACCCCTACGATGGGCTATAGCAAGTATGCTGTCAAGAGCCAGTCAGTATGGTATACTGGCCAAAGGAGGCAAATCATGCTACAGATTCAGCTGCTCAATGCAGAACACACCATACTCGGAACTAGCCATCCAAGCGGGGATGGAGTGGCCCTTGTACACGCACCAACCTACCAGGCGGGAGACCATATACTGCTTACTGTCGACAAGGCCGGCCTGTATGACATCCAGCTTGATGAGGCACTTGGCAAACATACCGTCTACATCAAGGACCGGGCAACCTATGAGATTCCGACCGAGGATTCTCGAAGGACCTGTTTCCCCAAGCAGGCATTCACCGGTGAAAACCACCTCCTGACCCTGGCCAAGTCGACAAGGGCAGCCTCCTACCGCAACCTTGCCCTCAACCCCTATGACAACCACCACACCCTTGGCATCTTCCCCCACGCACAGGCCAATGTGGAGACCAGAAACGAGATGCAGTTTGCTGCAAGGAACGCCATTGACGGCGTACTGGAAAACAGCAGGCATGGCAGCTATCCCTACACAAGCTGGGGAATCAACCAGGATCCCAAGGCTGAGCTCACTGTCGATTTCGGACGCCCTGTCACCGTTGACCTGGTGAGGATAACCCTACGGGCCGACTGGCCACATGACTCCTGGTGGAAAGAGGCAACCATCACCTTCAGCGACAACACACAGATGGTCTGTCCCCTGAAGAAGGATCCACTTCCACAGAGCTTTCCGATGGAAAAGAAAACAATCACCAGCATCAGGATAGAGAGGCTCATCAAGGGCGATGAGACACCCTACCCTGCGTTGACACAGCTTGAAGTGTTTGGGACAGATAGCTAGAGAATCCCTGTCCAGAATGCAACCTTCCAATACACTCCGTATGGAAGGTTTTTTTCATGCTACAAACCCTCTATCTCCAAACGCTTGAAAGTAAAGACTCAGCCTGGATTAAACAGCACAAATGATATTCCCCGGTTTTGAGGTAACTGAGGAAGAAATACGGGCCTGGCAAGATTGCATCAATATGGTAGCCCTTCACAACGTTGTACAGACATTAGCAGCAGGTGTGCTTTGGCATATCAAAACACCCCCTGATCAAAAGCCAACAACATCTCCTCCAAAAAGCCCGCCTCATAGAGCAGATCGAGGATCGTGTACCTGTTCCTGATCATCTGGGCTCCCCTGATGGCACGAAAGAAATCTTCCTTGGTCGTATTGATGTCAGCATAGCTAATGGGGCACCCAACTTCCTTCATTGCCTGCCTCAGCTCCCCATAGGGGGGTAGCTGGACTGAACAGCGTCTCAATATCTTGGGAAGGGCTATCAGAATAGCCTTTCTTCGCGTCTTTAGGGCATCACCCTCAAGGAACTTCACCTTTGCAATGGGCAGCACCTGCTCGAGGATGATGGGAGAAAACGAAAATACCTTTTCAATGTTCTCCCTTCTCTCTTCCCAGCTTTCGCTCGGCCTTTCCATGATGGAGGAGAAATCCATCCTGACAAGCCTTTCATAGAGGAAGCTCATGGCAAGGGTCCCTACCGCTACCTTGAACCCATGGCTGACAGGCAGCCCATCCTTTTGCAGATGCTCCATCTCCCAGAGATGGCTGACCAGATGTTCAGCCCCACTGGCAGGGCGGGAATCATGCATGACCTGCATGGCAAACCCACTGGCAGACAGGGCATCAAACAACAGACCAACCGACCTCGGGTCGCGGTTGGCAATATCCTTGTGTGCAGCATATACCTGCCTCAGGGGAATCTGTACCATCTTCCAGATATCCTGGCGCATCGGGTGGAGCCCAAGTTCGTCTGCAACGATCCAATCGGCACCAGCTGTAAATTTGGCCATGCAATCACCAAAGCCTGATGCTATCATCGGCATGGGGGACGAACAGAGGATGGTGGTATCGGCAACCACAGAAGTGGGGGCATTACAGGGCAAAGTCTGCTTGAACCCCTTGATGGAGACAGCTGCACCGTAGGAGGTATACCCATCGACCGAGGGGGCGGTGGCCACCACCATGTAGGGGCGGTCGACCTCATAGCTTGCACGCTTGGTGATGTCGTTGAGGCTCCCCGACCCTAAGACTACAGCGATGCTTGCATCCTGGGAAAGGGAGAGGCGTACCCGCTCAATGGAGAACTCGTCAGCATAGACCTGAGGCAGGGCTGCAAAACAACACTGCCTGACCTCTATTCCTTGCTGCTCGAGGCTCTGGATAAGGGCAAAGCCACCAATTCCAAGAGTATTCGCATCGGAGACCAAGAGTGCCTGAGTGTGTCCAAAGGCCTCAACAAACAGGGCTCCTGCCCGATAGATGGCCCCCTGCTCCACTACAGAAATCTTGGTATCCATGATTGCTCCTCACAAGGAGCATACCACAAGAAACCTCAGAAACGGAACCATTCGCCTCTTGCTCCAAGCCAAAACCCTTGCTACACTTCGCCCATGATGCAAAAAACCTTCTCCATTCTAGGCGACTCTATCTCCACCTTTGCAGGCTTCAACCCACCGGAAAATGAAATTTTCTACCCCAAGGAAGGCTATGATGTAGTACTAAAAGAGCACACCTGGTGGCATCTGTTGATGGAGGAGACAAACCTCAAGATCCTGATGAACGAATCCTATTCAGGCAGCAGGATAAGCGAGACTGGGGCCCGCCCCCTCTCCTCAAGCTTCCTTGCCCACAAACGCCAAGAGCGGCTGGAAGGGGATTTCATCATCATCTTTGGGGGAACCAACGATTTTGGGCAGGCGGACAGCCCCACAACACTTCCCATCTTTGCCGAAGCATACCAACGGCTGGTACGCTCGATGCTTGCCCTTCACCAGAGGAGCACACTCTATTTCTGCACCCCGCTACAGAGGACAGACAGGACCCTCACTGCCATGAACGCCAACGGATGGAACCAGAACGACCTGGCAAGAACCATCAGGCAGACTGTTGCCTCCTACCCAAAGGCACATTTGATCGACCTGGCAGCCTACCCCATCAAGGAGGGTGACGGCCTGCTCGCCGATGGCCTCCATCCAACAAGGGAGGGAATGAGGGTAGTTGCACGCCTTATGCAAGAGTGGCTACATCAGTAGGACCGACAAAAGAAAATGCTCTCCTATTCTCCAGCCTTCTGTGCCACATCCCACATCCCCACGTGGGCATCCTGCAGCAGGTTCTCCGCCTGCATCTTGCTCAGGATGGTACTTACCAGGGAGAACAAATCCTTGCCCTCAGAGTAATCGGCCTCAACAAAGAAATCGATACGCCTTTCGCGCATCAGATGATGACAGGTGGTAAGGTCCCCTGCCTTATGCACCGCGATGCTCTTGCCCCCGTTGGTCTTCACCAACTTCATGCAAGGCACATCGGTAAGACCGTCACCAATGTAGATCATGTTGGTAAAGGGAACCGAGCGGCTCTCCTCGGGGGTAAAATTGTTCAGTTTCTTGTCCTCAAACACATCCAGCACTCCCTTGTTGATCCTAAAGAGGAATTGTGTCTTGGCTGTATAGTTGACTGCAAGCTTGGGCCAGGTGGCGACACCATTCTCGTCATAGAAATACTCACTGGCATAGATACGCTTGAATCGGTCTCCTACCGCAGAACCCTCTATGATCTCTCTCAGGCCGGAGGAGATGATGTAGTGGTCGATGATGAGTCCCAACTCAGAACCCTTCCTATCGATCGCCTCAAACCAGGAGAGGACCCCCGGGTAGAACTCAAGGCCCTTTCCCAAGGAGACAAAATCACTCCTTCTGATGGGCTGGTTCCGTTTCTTTGACTCATCCAACATGAGCTTCATGTAGGCCAGGATGCTGTCCATCCCCTCCTCACGGGCCAAGACATTTGCCTTTGACCAAAAGGAGGATGCCTCCATATTCAGTTTCGGTATGAAGGAGTACTCCTGCATATCCTTGGTAGTGAGGGTCTTGTCAAAATCATACATGATGGCAATGGTAGGTTTCTGTTGCATGGGTGCAAGTATACCACGGGATGGGAAAAGAAGAAAACAGATGCAATAGTTGACGCATCAACTAATTTTCTATATACATTCTCCTATGCAGCACAAAAGCATCGGACGGCTCATCTCCATTCTACACAGACAAAGCCAAATATACACAAACAAGGCCTTGAAGGAATTCTCGCTTACCAGCGCAGAATATCCCTTCCTTTTTGCCCTATACACCAAAGAGGGACGAACCCAGGAGGAGCTATCCTCCTACCTCTATATCGACAAGGCTGCCACAACCAGGATCATCCGATCCTTACTGGCAAAAGGGTATGTGACCAGGGTCCAAGATGGGCTGGACAGACGATGCAACCGTATTTTTCTGACTGAAAAGGCCAAGCAACAGCAAGAGGAGATACGGGGTCGAGTCATGCAGTGGAATGCATATATTACCGAGGGCCTTGATGACGAGACCTACCAGAATGCCTTTGCAGCATTGCAAAAGATGGTGGATCAAGTAGAAAATACCCCGCTTTTTGAAAACTTGGAGTAGAATACAGAATGGATAAGCTAAACAACCCACTCGGCGAAAAGAAAATATCAACACTACTGATGCAATTCTCAGTACCGGCAATAGTCGGCATGATGGTCAGTGCCCTGTACAACATTGTTGACCGGATCTTCATCGGAAACAAAGTGGACCTTGGGGCCTTTGGCATCGCGGGCATAACCATCGTCTTTCCCATCATGATCGTCCTCATGGCCTTTGGGGTACTCTTCGGCATAGGCGGAGCTACCCTCTTCTCCATCAAGCTTGGGCAGAAAAAGTATGAGGATGCAGAAAAGACCATCGGCAACGCTTTCATCCTCCTGTTGATAGCCGGCCTCTCGTTCTCCATCCTTGGTCAGCTATTCCTCAACCAGATCCTCATCCTGTTTGGGGCAAGTGCCGAGGTACTTCCCTATGCAAAGGAGTACATGCGCATCATCTTCCTCGGATCCACATTCCAGGTCATGAGCATGGGCATGAACAACTTCATCAGGGCTGACGGGAACCCAAAGATTGCGATGCTCTCGATGTTCCTTGGCGCCGGCATCAACCTCATCCTCGACCCCATCTTCATCTTTGTCCTCGACATGGGGATGGCAGGGGCAGCCTTGGCGACCATCATCAGCCAGATTGCTTCCACCATCTGGGTGGTAGGCTACTTCCTGGGTAAGAGAAGCACAAACAAGCTACGCCTCGCCAACATGCACCTCAAGAAAACGGTCGTCCTCACGGTAATCAGCCTGGGAATCCCGCCATTTGCCCTCCAGCTCGCCAACAGCCTGCTGAACATTGTCCTGAACAAGACCCTCATCACCTACGGAGGAAACCTTGGAATTTCGGCAATGGGCATAGTCAACAGCCTGCAAACCCTGCTCATCATGCCGATCATCGGCATCAACCAAGGGGTGCAACCCATCATCAGCTTCAATTTCGGAGCCCGGAAGTTTGACAGGGTGAAAGAGGCTGCAAAGCTCGGCATCACGGCGGCAACCCTGTTGGTGCTCCTTGGCTACCTTGCCACCCGCTTCATTCCCACCCAGATGGTCGCCCTCTTCAACCAGGAGCCAGAACTGCTTCGTTTGGGAACCTTTGCCCTCCGGCGCTGGTTCCTCTTTACCCCCCTGGTAGGATTCCAGATCATAGGTGCGAACTTCTTCCAGGCGATAGGCAAGCCTCGGTCGGCGATGTTCCTCACCCTCTCCCGCCAAGTGATCATCCTCATCCCGGCCATCATGATCTTTCCCCTGTTCTGGGGCTTGGAGGGCATCCTCTATGCGGCCCCGTTTGCCGACCTCATCTCCACAGTCATCACTGCATTCTTCTTCTTCAACGGCCTGAAGAACCTGGAGAGAAAAGCAGCAGTCATCTGACAAATTGAAGAGTGTTCACCATTAGAAAAAACCAGCAGATCGCTCTGCTGGTTTTTTGTCCTATACACGGCATATCCTGTCCTCTATAAAGACAGGTTACCCTCTGGCCCCATAGAGATCATCCATGTCCACTTCCTTGATAGGGATACCCAAGGCCTTGGCAACACCCTCTCCATACGCAGGATCGGCAAGATAACAGTGACGTATATGCCTCTTCTGCACCAAGAGGGTGGTACCACCCATATTTCTGGCGGTATTGTCGAACAGGCGTTGTTTCTCGTCCTCCTGCATGATGTTGAAGAGTTTCCCGACCTGCTCAAAGTAGTGGTCATCGTCCTCCCTGAAGTCATAGTGGTCGATAGGGCCATCACCATCAAAGGGACGCTCCTGCAAGCCATTCTGGTCCTTCCACATCCCATAGGAGTTCGGGTTGTAGTGCACCGATCCGCTGAAGTTCCCATCAATACGCATCGCACCATCGCGGTGGTAATGGTTGGTCTCAACCCTGCTCCTGTTGACCGGAATCTGGTAGTGGTTTACCCCCAGGCGGTAGCGCTGTGCATCCCCATAGGAGAAGAGGCGCCCCTGCAACATACGGTCAGGAGAGTAGCTGATGCCGGGAACCTTGTTTGCAGGATTGAATGCAGACTGCTCAACATCGCTGAAATAGTTGTCTGGATTCCTGTTGAGCTCAAAGTACCCCACCTCATGCAAGGGATACTCATCGTGGTACCATACCTTGGTCAGGTCAAACGGATTGTGAGGATGTTCTTTGGCCTGCTCCTCCGTCATGATCTGCACATACATCTTCCATCGGGGGAAATCACCCTTCTCGATGGATTCAAAAAGGTCCCTCTGGTTCGACTCCCGGTCGTGGGCAACCACAGCGGCTGCTTCAGAATCGGTCAGGTTCTTGATACCCTGCTCGGTCTTGAAGGTGAACTTAACCCAGTGGCGTTCTCCCTGTGCATTGATGAAGGAGTAGGTATGCGAGCCATAGCCATTCATGTGCCTGAAGGAGTGGGGAATACCACGGTCGCCCATCGTGATGGTCACCTGGTGCAGGGCCTCAGGGAGCATCGACCAGAAATCCCAGTTGTTCTGGGCATTGCGCATATTGGTCCTTGGGTCGCGCTTGACCGCATGGTTGAGGTCAGGAAACAGCATCGGGTCGCGGAAGAAGAATACTGGGGTGTTGTTCCCCACAAGGTCCCAGTTCCCTTCGTCGGTATAGAATTTCATGGCAAAGCCACGGATGTCACGTTCGGCATCAGCTGCCCCTCTCTCCCCTGCAACGGTTGAGAAACGGACAAACATGTCGGTCTTCTTCCCTATGGCCGAGAAGATGGACGCCTTTGTCCACTTGGTGATGTCATGGGTGACGGTAAAGGTCCCGAAGGCTCCCGATCCCTTGGCATGCATACGCCTCTCTGGTATCACCTCACGGTCGAAGTGGCTCATCTTTTCCAGGTACCAGGTGTCCTGGAGCATTGCACCACCCCTCCGGCCTGCTGTCTGAATATTCTCGTTGTTCGCTATCGGCCTTCCACTTATCGAGGTCAGTGGTTTCTTAGGGAGGGTATCACGCCCATCACGATCCTTCATTTCAATCTTCTTTTCGTTCTTCTTTTTTTCGTCCACACAAACCTCCAATGGCATACACACCCAGTAACAAATACTGAGAAACTCACATCCCATCTCTAAACAATGGAAAAATTACTGTATATGCATCGATAATTGTAGCATCTTCAGAGAGGAAGTCAATCAGTTCTTATCAAGAATTATTCTAAATTGATATTTTATATTATTACTAGCTAGTACCTATTCCATTTTGAGAGGATAGGAAGAAAAGTCCCCAAACAAAGGAGATACAACCAGGGCCCAGATCATATCCAGGCCCTGTACCAAGCTCTTGTCAATTCCCCTACCTTCTGCGAACAAGGGCATTCAGTTTGGTTTTCATCTCCGAGAACTCCATGCCCTTCTCTGTGGCAAAATCCTTGATGGCCATCGTCAGGCTTTTGGGTTTCCCCACTGCTGCCTCAATATCTGCAAGGAGGTAGCCGGCATCTATAAGGTCCTTGAATGTGGTTTTCCCCGTAAAGGAGATGGTCGGACTACCGGGGAGGCTGCCTTCGGCTGGGCTTGTGAGCTTTTCATCGAGACTCTCCCCAAAGCCTGGGGGGCTCCCTTTCCCTTCCCTCTTCAGCACATCGATCGCCGATTGTGGCAGGATGGTCCCAGCTTCCCGTACATGGGGAAGGGCCGTATAGAGCGATACAAAGAGCCGTGCGGAGTCGGTGCCAATCTCCTGGCCTTCGGGGGTCTTTCCCAGGTAGAGAGCTTCTAGGGAGCTGACCTTATCAGAGGAAGAAGAGGAACCGAAAGCTTCCATCAAGAGGGAAGAAGGGATGTTGAAGGCCTTGGAGATATCGTCCCAGGTATAGGACCCGCGGATATCACTTGGACTCGGTTGCCCAACAAAATCCCCCTGCCTGATAAGGGCTGGCTTCTTGGAGGACTCCACACTCCATAGGCCAAGGAGCATCGAAAGACCAATGCCGCCAAGAAGGACAGCCCCTGATACCAGGCCCAAGGTTTTCGTGGATATCCTTTTCTTCGGCTTTGCTATAGAGAAGTCCACAGTATCAGCAATAGTGCATGCAGATTCGCTGGTACATTTCATGCAGGAGATACACTGGTGGTCCCTCACAACTGAAGCTGTGGCAACATCGATGTTCATGGGACAGGCCTTGGAACATGCATTGCAGGAGATGCAGGTTGCCTCCACCCTCCTGATCTTAAACACCCTGAACAGGTTGAAGAGGCCCTGGAAGGCCCCATACGGGCAGGCATATTTGCAGAAGGGGCGTTCGACAAAAAGGGAGAGGACCATGACGATCCCAAGCAGGACAAAACCTGAGATGGCCACCTCACTGCTGTAGAAATTGAACAGGGCAAAGTAGGGGTCATAGGCCTGGAACACCAACTTGCCGGTGATGACGGTCATGTAGGAAACCCAGGCAAGGACAAGATACCGGGAATATCGAAGTACCTTGTCCAGCTTGGGGTTGATGAAATGGTTGTATCGTTTCTTGAACAGCTTGCGTCCAACCTTTCCGATCCACTCCTGGAAGGTTCCGAACGGACAGATCCAGCCACAGATGACCGGTCCAAACAGGACGGCCAGCAACAGGCCAAGCACAGCCAGGATTACCGATGAGTCGTGCACCTTCTTCACCAGGGTTCCAAGGGTCACCAGATTCCAGAACGAGACAACCCCGCCAAAGGGGCAGATGGCATGCAGCGATGCCCCACCAAGGATGGCTGGCAGGACGATCCCACCCTCTGCCAAACCGTGTATCGTAGCGATGAACGCTACCAGCACAAAGAACCCGATCTGCATGGCGCTACGCCATCTCTGTACCTTGTTTTTCCTAAGAGTACGCTTTTTCATTCCCTACCATCCTTATGCGATAGACCCTACTGACCGTAGCCTCATCCCAAGGGGAAGCGGCTGGGAGTCTCTCGTAGAGTCTTTCTAAGGATAGGGGCCAAGGATGTGCATTGTATGGAGAGTGCATACACAAGCGGTAATGGTTGGGACAAAAAAACGAGAGCCGTTACATCTCTGCAACAGCTCTTGTGTTTCCTTTACCGTAGGCTTTCGGTCTTCTTGAACACCTCAAGCAGAGGGTCCCACCACTCCTTGCCTCCGGAAACCTCACCGATCCCCCGGATTTTCCGGATCCTATAGCGAACCAGGTTCTCCACCGGTTTGGCACAGAGCACATCCAAGTCCCGGATGATGATATCCTTGATTAACTGGGCTGTCTCGATAGGGGATTTTTCGGCGATGATGTCATGGATAACCCCAAATTCCTTGAGGTTCCTAGCCGTCATCTTCATCGCCTCAGCTGCTTCCTTGGCCTTCGAAGGGTCACGAAGGAGAATCGAGGCAAACCCCTCTGGGGTAATGACCGAATAGACGGCATTCTCCAGCATGTAGAGCTTGTCTCCCACCCCGATACCCAAAGCCCCTCCACTGCCACCCTCTCCTATGATAAAACAGAGCACAGGGGTCTTCAGTGTGGCAAAGACCTTCAGGTTCTGGGCTATGGCTTCGCCAATGCCCCTCTCCTCGGAACCAAGGCCCGGGTATGCCCCGGGGGTATCGATGAAACAGACAACAGGGCGTCCGAACTTCTCAGCCTGCTTGGCAAGCCGGAGAGCCTTTCGGTACCCCTCGGGATTGCTCATCCCGTAGTTGCACAGCACATTCTCCTTGAAGTTGGCACCCTTGTGGTTGCCTATGAAGGTGATCGCCCGCCCCCCAATGGTCCCGATGCCACCGACCATGGCAGGGTCATCGCCATAGAGGCGGTCCCCATGCAGTTCCATGAAGTCATCGCACATCAGGTTGATGTACTGCTTTGCACCGGTGCGTCCCTGCTGGCGGGAGAGCAACACGCAATCCCAGGAGGATTTCTGCTCCTTGGCACTGGTAACGATCGTCTCAATCCTCTCGAGCGTACTCTTGAGCATGGTATCGTCCTTTATCTCACTCATTGGGAATCCTCCTTGTGTGGGTCTTGATAAGGTAGGAGAGGGTGCTTCTGAGCTTTCCCCTGGTGACTATCATATCCACAAACCCACGTTCCAGCTGGAACTCCGAACGCTGGAACCCTTCAGGAAGCTTCTCCCTGATGGTGCCCTCAATGACCCTAGGGCCTGCAAACCCGATGACTGCCCCCGGTTCTGCCAGGATGACATCGCCGAGCATGGCAAAGGAGGCCGTCACCCCACCTGTGGTCGGATTGGTAAGCACAATGAACAGGGGGGTCCGGGTCTCTTCCAACAAGGCAGCGGCACTGGCTGTCTTTGCCATCTGCATCAGGGAGAATATCCCCTCCTGCATCCTGGCACCACCACTTGCGGTAAAGAGGATCACAGGCTCCCCATTGAGGCAGCCCTCTATGATGGCCTGGGTAATCTTTTCCCCTACCACCGAGCCCATGCTTCCTCCCATGAAGGAGAAACTCATGATGCCTACCACAACATCCTGGCCTTCGATACGGCACTTGCCGATGCTCACCGCATCGCTGAGGGATGATTTCTTCTGGTTTTCCTTTAGCTTGTCCTCATAGCCTGCCAAGGCGATGGGGTTCACAGACCTCATCCCTACAGCCATCTCGACAAAGGAGTCTTCATCTGCAATGAGGGAAAGCCTCTCCGAAGGGGTAAGGGGAAAATAGAAGTTACAGTAGGGACATATCTTGTGGCTATCGAGCTCAACCTCTTTCTGACACTGAGGACAGAGCGCACTACTCTTATTTGCCATGGGTATTCTCCTCTGTTTCACAGATCTTCGTATACAGGTCGGTACCGAAGCGCCCTGAACGGAACTGGATCGAGCCTATGAGCAGTTTCTGCTCTTCCAGGTTGGTGTCGATGCCCTCTATGACGACCTCGGAGAGGGCGCGCAACATCGTAGCGATCCCCTGGTCCCTGTCGGGACAGTGGACGATGATTTTGGCGATCAAGGGGTCATAATAGGGGCTGAGAACCGAGTTGGCAACCAAGTGCGAATCAATGCGCACATGGGGGCCCAGGGGGAAGTTCAGCTTGGTGATGGTCCCTGCACTCTTGCCGTTTATCCTGCACTCAAGGCTGTATCCGCTGAGGCGGACATCCTCCTGTGTAAGAGTGAGGGGTTTGCCGGAGGCTATCCCTATCTGGGCCTTCACCAGGTCGATGCCACTGACCAGTTCACTGACAGGGTGCTCGACCTGAAGACGGGCATTCACCTCCATGAAATAGTAGTGACCCCCTTCCACGAGGTATTCAACAGTCCCGGCTCCCCTATAGCCAAGCTTCTGGAACAGCTTGACCGAGTCAGAGCACATCCTCTCCCGCATCTCCTGGGTAAGGATTGGTGATGGGCTCTCTTCCAATAACTTCTGGTGGTTCTTCTGCACCGAGCAGTCCCGCTCCCCAAGATGGAGGACGGTGCCCTGCCCATCGGAGAGCAACTGGATCTCCAGATGTCTGGGGTTCTGCAGGTATCGCTCCATATGCACAGAGGCATCACCAAAGAAGGCAAGGGCCTCCTTCTTGGCTATCTGCAGGGCATTGGCAAGGGCCTTTTTCTCAAAGACAATGCGCATGCCACGCCCTCCACCGCCACAGGCGGCCTTGAGTATGATGGGATAGCCAATGCTCTCAGCAGTTGCCAGGGCATCGTCGAGATCCTTGATCTCCTCGCTGCTGCCTGGCGTTATGGGCAAGCCACACCCCAATGCGGTAGCTCGGGCTGCAACCTTGTTTCCCAACAGGGCGATGGTCTCGCTTCTGGGGCCAATGAATACCAGGCCTGCATGTTCGACTTCCCGGGCAAAATCAGCATTCTCGGAGAGAAAGCCTACCCCAGGGTGAATGGCATCACAGCGGCAAAGGCATGCTGCTGCAATGATGTTCTTCTTGTTCAGATAGCTTTGGGCAGTGGCAGGAGGCCCGATGCAGACAGCTTCGTCTGCAAGCTGATAGGCCAGAGAGAGCTTGTCCGCAGTGGAATAGGCCAGGACACTCCTGAGGCCCAGGTCCCTACAGGCCCTGATGATCCGTACCGCTATCTCGCCGCGGTTGGCAATGAGGATTGATCGGATCATCGCCTTCTTACCGTAAACAGTGGCTGACCAAACTCAACCATCGCTTCAGGCTTTGCTAGGACAGAGACGATTTCACAAGCAAAGTCAGCCTGGAGCTGGTTCATCATCTTCATCGCCTCGATGGTGCAGATGATACCGCCTTCCTGTACCTGGTCACCTACCTTTACATAGGCAGGGGCATCAGGGGCTGGGGTGAGATAGAAAGTTCCCACGATCGGGGATTTGATCGTCTCAAGATCGCCATCCTCTGTTTTTTCTTCAGCTTTGGCCTTGGATTGTTCTCTCTTTTCCTGTGCAGGGGCAACAAAGGCTGCTGAAGCAGTGGCTTCACCCTGACGCTTGAACTTGAGTGAATACCGGGAACAGGAGAGTTCCATTTCACCGAGAGAGCTTTGCTCAAAAAGAGCTATGACCGATGCAAGGTCCATTTGTTCAATTGTTTCCATTCTATTTGTCCTTCCTCATTAAGGGGATGGGGCCGCTCCAAAGGGAGCTACCAGATTTGGACCAATAATAACAGTATCGACTTTTAGTGTCAATATTGACATAATACTTAATATTGTAATATACATACACCATCATGCCCTCCCCTGGGCAAGGTATACGAACACAAGGAGTGGACAGTGAAGTCTCCACAACACATATATATCTCGGCACTTGGCCTCTATGCCCCGGAAAAGATACTTACCAATGACAATCTTGCAGAGTTTGTGGACACAAGCGATGAGTGGATACGTTCCCATACAGGCATCGGAGAGCGACATATAGCCGCAGAGAATGAACAGTGTTCAGATCTCGCCGTCAAGGCCGCCAAGTATCTCTTTGAAAAAAACAATCTGAGTATGGATGGGATCGACGGCATCGTGGTGGCCACCGCTACACCCGACTACTACGGCTTTCCCTCCACAGCCTGCATCATCGCCGAGAAGCTTGGCTTGAAGGGCCCGGCGGCTTTTGATATTGGGGCCGGTTGTACCGGCTTCATCTATGCCCTGGAGGTAGCTAGGGCCATGATCAAGAGCGGCAGCATGACCCGTGCCCTGGTCTTCGGCTCGGAAAAGCTCTCCGCTGTGGTCAACTGGAAGGACCGTAACACCTGCGTCCTCTTTGGGGACGGAGCTGGTTGTGCACTTCTTGAGGCAACGGATGAAGAGAAGGGCATCCTTGACTCAACGCTCCATGCAGAGGGATCGGGCTCCCTGTCACTGGTCATCGAGAACGGGGGCCACGCCATCGCCATGGAAGGGAGGGCAGTCTATGCCTTTGCCGTCAGGGCGATCGGGGACACCATCGTCGAACTTTTGAAAAGAAACGACCTCACCATTGGCGACATCGACTGGATAGTCCCACACCAGGCAAACAAGAGGATCATTGCAGCGTGCTCAAAGCGCTACAACTTCGATCCCTCTCTCTTTTACATGAATATCGAACGGTATGCGAATACCTCGGCAGCCTCCATCCCCATCGCCCTCTCAGAGATGGAAGATGCCGGGTTGCTCAAAGCTGGCCAGAAGATCCTCTTTGTAGGATTCGGGGCCGGACTCACCTATGGAGGTACACTCATTCAATGGTAAACATCATCGCACTCTACCCAGGACAGGGAAGCCAATACCCGCAGATGGCACTCGACCTCTACGCATCGTCACAAAAGGTCAGGGAGCTGTTCGCCCTCGCTTCCGAGCAGACTAGGCGAGACCTCCACCTCCTGCTGGAGAACGGCAGTGAGGAGGACCTGAAAAGGACCGAGGTAACCCAGCTCGTGGTTACCCTGGCCAACCGCAGCGCCCACCTCAGGCTTGCCGAGCTGGGGTATTCCTTTGTCTGCCATAGTGGCTTCAGCCTTGGGGAACTCAGCGCCTATGCAGGTGCGAAAATCCTTGATGATGCCACACTCTTTACCCTGGTAGAGAAACGTTCGGCCCTTATGGCTGAGGCTGCAGTACGTGCTGAAGAAATCCATGGAAAGCTCGGCATGGCAGCGGTCATCGGGATGGGCTATGACGGGGTGCTCGCAATCCTGAAGGAGAACTCCATCACCGGCCTCTACCCTGCCAACGACAACGGCCCAAGCCAGGTCGTGATCTCAGGGCTGCTGTCCAGCATGGAGGAGGCAAAACCCCTGCTCATGGCCTCTGGGGCACGAAGGGTCCTCCCCCTCAAGGTCTCGGGTCCCTTCCACACCCCCTTCATGGATGATGCCACCAAGGAGTTCTCCGCATTCCTGGAGAGCCTGCCCTTCCATGATGCAAAAGAGCGGGTCATCTCCTCGGTCAATGCCGAGGAGGTGGTCACAGCCAGCCAAGCCAGGGACCTCCTGGGAAGGCAGCTTGCCAACCCTGTGCGTTGGACAAAGGTCATGCAACAGGTGGGCGCCATCAGGGACGAGAGTGACAGGACAATGCTCGCTGAGGTAGGGTCGGGAACCGTCCTTACTGGACTTTGGAAAAACAGTGGCCTCGGTGGGGTCTCGATCCCCCTTGGCAAAGAGACAGAGATACAAGATATGAGAAAGGAAGGCTAATATGGCAGAAAAGAAGCATGCCCTGGTAACCGGTGGTTCACGGGGTATTGGTATGGCAATAGTTGATCAGCTGCTCCAGCAAGGGTGTGATGTCTGGTACCTCTCCAGAAGCGAAGGAGAAGCGGCCTCCCTCAGGACAAAGGCCGAATCCTTGGGCTGCAGCCTCACCTGGGTCGAGTGCAACATGGCCGACCGTGTCTCTGTGGAACAGGCTGTGGAACAGGTCATCAAGGATGCCAAGAGCATCGAGGTGCTGGTAAACAATGCGGGCATCACCCGAGACGGGCTGATCATGCGCATGAAGGACGAGGCCTGGGATGAAGTCATCGCCGTCAACCTGACAGGAGCCTTCCTCACCTCCAGGAGGATAGGAAGACTCATGGCTAGCCAGAGAATGGGAAGCATCATCAACATATCATCGGTGGTGGGCATCATGGGCAACGGGGGCCAGTCAAACTATGCCGCCTCCAAGGCAGGGCTCATCGGTTTCTCCAAGAGCCTCGCCCGCGAGCTCTCCAGCCGTGGAGTCCGGGTCAATGTGGTCGCCCCTGGCTTTATCCAGACAGCCATGACCGACGTCCTTCCCGATACCCTGAAAGAGGGTCTGAATACCCAGATACCCCTGGCCAGGATTGGAAAAGCAGAAGAGGTAGCCCACGCTGTGGCATTCCTCGCATCAGAGAAGGCTTCCTACATCACCGGCCAGGTTTTGGCTGTCGATGGCGGGATGGCAATGTAAGTATGGGAGTGAGAAATATGAACAATGGCAGGCGTGTAGTAGTGACAGGAATGGGCACGGTAAATCCCTTGGGAAAGCGTGTCGATGAGTTTTGGCAGAACATCAAGGACGGGGTCAGCGGTGTAGGTCCCCTGACAAAGTTCGATACGACCGACTACCCTGCAAAGATCGCAGGTGAGGTACGCGATTTCGACCCCTCGGACCTCCTTGACCGAAAGGAGACCCGAAGCATGGCTGACTTCACCAAGTTCGCTGTCTATTCATCAGTGCAGGCTATGGACCAGGCAGGGTTGAAGGAGGGTCTGTACGACCCCTTCAGGAGCGGTGTCTACCTTGGCAACGGTATCGGTGGCTTTGAGGTGGTGGAAGAAAACCTAAGGAAGCTCTATGAGCGTGGCCCCCATGCGGTAGCCCCCCTCACCATCCCCAAGCTCATCGCAAACGAGGCTGCTGGCAATATCGCCATCCATTTCAACTTCCAGGGTCCCTGCCGCACAACGGTAACCGCTTGTGCCTCAGGAACCGATGCCATCGGGGATGCCTTCAACTCCATCCGCTTTGGTCTGGTAGATGTCGCCATCGCTGGAGGAACGGAAGCCGCCATAACCCCTCTCTCCGTAGCTGGGTTCTGCCGCATCCAGGCCCTTTCCACGGCCTATAATGAGACACCACAGCTTGCATGCCGCCCCTTTGACAAGGACCGCGACGGATTCATCATCGGAGAGGGAGCAGGTATCCTGGTCCTGGAATCCCTGGAGCACGCCCTAGAGCGCAAGGCCACCATCCTAGGGGAGATAGCTGGCTACAGCATGACCTGTGATGCCTACCACCTTACCGCACCCAATCCCGAGGGCGACGGAGCCGCAAGGGCAATGAAGGAGGCCATCGCAATGGCTGGGGCAAAGCTTGAGGAAGTTGACTACATCAACGCCCACGGCACTTCAACGGCAGCCAACGATGCGATGGAGACGAAGGCCATCAAGCAGCTGTTCGGCGACCATGCCTACAAGCTGAAGGTCTCCTCCACCAAGTCGATGACCTCCCACCTTGTAGCTGCTGCCGGTGCCGTCGAGGCCATCATCTGCCTGCTTGCCCTGCGCGACCAGTACTTCCCCTGCACCCTGAACTACACGACACCCGACCCTGAACTCGATCTTGACTATGTACCGAACAAGGGTATGAATGGTACAATTCGCTATGCTGTCAGCAACTCTTTAGGTTTCGGCGGACACAATGGCGTGCTTGTATTCAAATCCTATAGACCAGAATAAGGAGCTATACGTATGAGTGAAACATTTGAATCATTACAGGAGCTGCTTCCACACCGCGACCCGTTTTTGTTTGTCGACGAGCTTTTGGAAGCAGATGAGAAACATACCGTCGGCAGGCGGCTATTTACGCCAGATGACTGGTTCTTCAAGGGCCACTTCCCCCACTACCCTGTGGTACCCGGTGTTATCCTAGTCGAGACGATGGCGCAATGTGGTGGGGCCGGGCTGTGCCAGGTCGGTATCCTCCCCCATGGGGCCTTCTTTGTGTTGGGCACAGTGGACAAGGCAAAGTTCCGCAGCCAGGTACGCCCTGGGGATACTGCCATCATCGAAGTGCAGAATACCCGTGTCTCGCAGATCATGCTCAGGCAGAGCGGGACGATCACCGTCAACGGCGTCAAGGCTGCAGAAGCAAGCTGGATGTGCATCGTCGGTGGTGGGGATGTAAAGATCAATGGAACGAAATAAGGGAGTCTCTCTGTGATAATTACGAAAAAGGTTCTGAGAAACGTCTCTTTGACAGCCCACCCCCTTGGGTGTCGACAGTATGTGCTCGACCAGATAGATTGGGTCAGGCAGCATGCTTTGCAAGCCAACAATTCCCTCTATGCTCCCGTCGAGAAAAAGCTCTTTCCCAAGCGTGTACTGGTGCTTGGAGGTTCGACCGGATACGGACTCTCTTCGAGGATTGTCTCAGCCTTTGGTGGCGGAGCCGATACACTCAATGTTTCGTTTGAACGGGAACCGAGTGAGACAAAGACAGCAACCCCAGGGTGGTACAACACCACAGCCTTTGAGGCTGAGGCAAGGAAGGCAGGGCTTAAGGCCGAGTCGGTCTTCGGCGACGCCTTCTCCAACGAGACAAAGGCGTTGACTTCAGAGTTGATCAAGAAAACCCTCGGGCAGGTGGATCTGGTTATCTACAGCCTCGCCTCACCGCTACGGACCGACCCTGCAACAGGAATTACCTACCGATCGGTGCTGAAACCCCTTGGGGAGCCGTTTACCGCCCTCTCGGTGGACATGGAGAGCCCTTTGGTGAAAAAGGCTACCATTGAACCGGCTGAAGGAACTCAGACTGAGGAGACCGTGAAGGTAATGGGTGGAGAGGACTGGACACTCTGGATCGACTATCTGCTTGCAGAGAACCTCCTTGCATCCAATGCCATGACTGTCTCCTACTCCTACATCGGGCCTAAGATCACCTACCCTGTCTACAGGGAAGGGACCATCGGAGCGGCCAAGGAGCACCTGGAACAATCGGCAAATGCAATAACCGAGAAGCTCGCACCCCTTGGTGGCAAGGCGTACGTTTCGGTAAACAAGGCCCTGGTGACCCGCGCAAGCGCAGTCATCCCGGTAGTCCCCCTCTATATGGCACTGCTCTATCAGGTGATGAAGGAGAAGGGTCTGCATGAGGGGTGCACCGAGCAGATCTACCGCCTCTTCACTGACCGTCTCTACGCTGACAAGCAGATAGAGACAGACAGCAAGGGCAGGATCCGACTCGATGACTGGGAGATGAAACAGGATGTTCAGGCTGAGGTTGAGAGACGGTGGGCATTGCAGACCGAGGGCGAGGAGCTCAAGCAGGGTGACCTTGATGGTGTCAGACTTGAGTATGAGCAGATCCATGGCTTTGGCTTCCCAAGCATCGACTATACCCTCGATGTCGACCCTAGGGTGATCTGAGAAAGTTCAGGCAAGTGGAAATGCTTCGCTGTTATACCGTTAGAGCAAAAGGGCAACCAAAGAAAAAATGGTTGCCATTCTTTATGGGAAAAAGCAATGTTCTCTCGGGAGATTGTACATATTTCTTAAACACTCAGGCCAAAGCTACAAATTCTCAAATGCTTGCCTGAGTAGACATCCTCTTCACAAGGTGTCCGATTAAGGGCAAGTCATCCTTTTCAAGATGGCCTTTAAGGATACTTTCAACAGATTTCTTTGCAATCACATCAATTGGCATCCTGTAGGATGAAAGAGGGGGATAGATTTTCTGTGCCATGAGGGTATCGTCAAACCCGACCACCATTACATCCTCAGGCATCCTTTTACCCAGTTTATACAAAACCTTATACACTTCAAATGCCAACATGTCATTGCTGGTGAATATTGCATCAGGAAAATCTTCCAGCGCGAAAAGCTCCTCTATACGTTTACAAGTGTTCTCCTTTTCTGCATTTAATATAATAAACGACTCATGGAAGGGGAGATTACTGTCAGACAGAGCCACTTTCATTCCCTCATATCTTTCTTGGTAGATCATATTGTCGAAACTTTGGAAAATCCCTGCAATATGCTTCCGGTTCAAAGAGCTCAGATGCGTAATAATTTCATAAGCAGCATTGAAGTTGTCTTCAATGATACAAAAGTCCAAGGCATCAGGAAACGCTCTGTTTATAAATACAAAAGGGATTTGTTTTTTCTGCAAATCCAGGAAATGAGAAATCTCATTTGATACCGGGATCACAATCATCCCTTTGATTTTCCTATTGCTGAGTGCTAAAACGAACTTTTTCTCTTTTTTTCTGTCGTAGCTAGAATTGCAGAGATATATCAACAACCCCATGGCATTAGCATATTTCTCAATCTGAGCTGCTAGCTCCATATAATAAAAGTTTGTGATATCTGGTACAATCAGCCCGATAGTATTGCTCACACCGACTTTCAGTTCTGTCGCAATACTATTTGGTTGATATCTTAATTCCGCCACTGCAGCAAGGACTGCCCTTCTCGTATTTTCAGAAATATATCCTTTTTCTGACAAGACTCTTGAAACAGTGCATGTTGAAACATTTGCAAGTTGGGCAACATCTTTTATCGTTGACATCCTAGTATACTCCAATTCAGACTATTGAATGAATTAGACTTTTCACCTCCTTTCATTTTTAGAATTCGGTCAGTGGAATATGCATACCCAACAACCTTCACAATCATACAGCAACGCCATACACCAAATTTGGAAGAAACAAGATAAGTTTTGGGAAGAAAATACAAACCATGATAGTTGCTACAACTGCAATATACAAGGGCCATGATTGTTTCACAGTATCACTAACCGAACATCCCATGATTGAAGAGCAAGTATACAGAGAAACACCCACGGGAGGTGTCGAAGTGCCGAAGGTCACGGTTGTCATCATGATAATGCCAAACTGGACGGGATCAATCCCAAACTTCTGGATTATTGGGATGAGAATGGGAGTTACGATAAGAGTTATTACTGTAGTCTCCATAAACATGCCAAAAACCATAAGCATCACAATTATAATAAAAAGCATGATGTACGGGTTACTAGAGAGCAAAAGCAAGGATGTCGTCAACGTTTTGGGCAGTTGGTCATAGACCACACCATAGCTGAAAATCCCTGAAAAACCAAGAATCAAAGTGATGACAGATATGTCTTTTACGCTATTCAGTAGAGTATCCAAAAACTTTTTCCATGTCAGTTCCTTGTAGATAACAACACCGACAAAGAGCGCATAGAACACAGCGAAGGCCCCTGATTCACTAGGAGTCATCAGCCCTCCTCTGATTAGCACTATCAGGATGATGGGGAACATCAGAGCCCATATGCTCTCCAAAGCAGCGCTTCCCATCTCTTTGAGTGTGGCAGGCTTGTCATGATCTGGTGTATAGCCAAAATGTCTGGCGGACCATGATACAGCAATCATCATAAATATGGCCATAATAATGCCCGGCACAAACCCGGCAACAAACAAACGGCCAATGGAAACCTCACCAACCGTTCCATAGAGAATCAGTCCCATCGAGGGTGGAATCGTCGCTACTATAAGCCCAGAAAGGCTGTTTACAGCGGCTCCCCATCCTCTGTCGTACCCTCTTCTGATCATTTCTGGGCCTAGGATTCTGCTTTGCATCGCAGCATCTGCAACTGCGGAACCAGAAACCCCACCCATCAGCGTTGAAAGAACTACAGAAACCTGACCGATAGATCCATACATATGCCCCGTCAACACATTACTAAGCTTGACCAGCCTGCTCGTTATCCCAGTATTATTCATCAAGTTTCCCGCAAAAATAAACAGGGGAATAGCTAGCATGGTAAAAGATTGTGTTGTAGAGAACGCTTTTTGCACGAGGATTGTCCAAGGCAAACCCGGAGACATGATAAAGAAGAACAATCCTGAAAGACCTATAGCAAAAGCGACAGGCATCCCAAAAAAAAGTAAAAAAATAAATAGAAGAAGTGCGTAATTCATTAGCTTGCTCCCTATACTTCGGCCGGAGTTTTTATATCTTTTATCAAGTTTTTGATTACAGTACTCAGCATAAGAAGAGATCCAACAGGAACACATAAAGTGCACCAGGCATAACTTAGCTTTAATGTATTGAATAATCTTGTCCAACTTTGCATTACAAGCTTGAAACCATACCAGATCAGTACTATGAGAAAATACATCATAGCCAAGCCAAACAGTATATTGAACACTTTCTTAACCCGACTTGGCAAAACATTGTAAAGGATATCAATAAAAATCAGCCTTCCCGATCTCATCAGAAGATCACCACCAACAAAAGTCAGCCAAGCGAAAAATAACAAAGAGATATCTTGTGCCCAGTTCAAAGGATAGCCAAACTTTCTCATTACCGCTGCAACAAACACTAATGTCGCTATAGAAGCCAGAAAGAAAGCCGTGACCACTTTCTCCGTTTTGAAGATAATGTCATCTAGTTTATTCATTTTGATTACCTTCCTAAGAAAATCAAGTGAGTATAATTGATGGAAATGCCTTAAAAGGCATCTCCATCAATTATTTTAATCTCTATAAAGAGTTATTGGACTTTCCCAATCGCTTTATAGATCTCATTGCGAAGATCAAGATATCCCATCTTCACATATGCAGGCTCAACAGCTTTCTTGAAAGGAGCCAGATCAGGCTTTACTATGGTCAGACCAGCCTTTACCATTAAGGCTTCACTCTTGTCTGCCTCTTCGATTACCCATTTTGCACTTTCTGCACCAACCTCTCTTGCAGTTGACTTCAATAGCGCCTGGAGGTCAGCAGGGAGACCCTGGTACCATTTTTCACCACAAATCAAACCTTGGAGTAGCTGAAAATGGCTTGTCTTGGTCAGATAGCTGACAACTTCATAAATTTTGGAAGGATACGTTGAAGTACTCTGAGCTTCAGCGCCATCAATAGCCTTTGTTTGGATTCCGTTATAGACTTCACCCCAAGCCATAGCAATAGGAGTCGCTCCCATTGCACCAATTGACGCAATACAAACAGGAGCGCCGATTGTTCGGATGGTCAAACCCTTGAGATCTGCCGGGCTGTTGATCGGCTTGTTGGTCAGGAAATGACGGGGTCCATCATAGAAGTCGAAAGCTAAGACTCTGATCTTGTGCTTTTCAGCTAATTCATCTTCCCATCTTGCAAACTGCGGAGTCTGAGTTACCTTGAGACACTCATCATAGTCATCAGCAAAGAATCCCATCATCAGGATACCCATCTCATTTACATAGGTCCCCATGCGGGCGGCATCCGTATTTACAGCAATCCCTGCACCCTGAATGGCCTGTTCAATGACGTCTTCATCATTACCCAGCTGGCTGGATGCGAATACAGATACGTTTAGTCTACCATCTGATTTCTCATTCACACGTTTGGCAAACGTGTCATAAGCCTTGTACATCAACGATTGTTCGGTCTGAGAAGTTGAAATCTTCAGATCGTACGTTTTTTTGGCTGATTCACTAGATCCTGCTGCCATAACAAGACCCATGCCGACCAACAACACCAACATAATTACCAATACTTTTTTCATGTAATCCTCCTCTGAAAAAAGGTTATCCCTGTTTTACCTGTTCAATGATATGATTGAACTTCAAATCTTTTGTCGGATAGTCAGACCGATGATGACTTCCTCTGCTCTCTTTTCTTTCTAATGCACTCTTACTTATCAACCATGTTGTTTTAGCGATACTCAGCAAATCATAATTCTTTGGTTCTAACACTTTGGAAGTAGGGGCTGACTCTAGTATATTATTAACAGACTGAGAAAATATAATCATTTCTTCAAGTCCATCTTGTGTCCTTTCCACGAGCAAGGAATTTTGAGATTTCTGCTGAAGTTCCTTCAAAACACCCTTGAAATCAACTTTTTTGTACATTAGCTCATACTTATGAATAAGTTCTTCCTTGGAATGGAGATCCGCTTCAGGAAGTGTTTGTATTTTTTTCGATTGATTTGCTGCATTTTCTCCCGCAATCTTTCCAAACACCAGACTTGTGACGAACATGTTCCCTCCGAGCCTATCCGCTCCATGGGGGCCTCCAGCGCACTCTCCTACCGCATATAAGCCGGGGATAGTGGATTCAGCATGTTGGTCTATTTTGATCCCTCCATTCATGGCATGTTGAAAACAGGCTACCTCAACCTTTTGGTCCAAAAGGTTGACTCCGCGACTTAGGATGAAATCTCTGGCTAGCGGCCACATATGAGAAATACCGCTGTCCTTGGAAAGATTTGCCACATAGGAATCAGTCATGTGGCGCATATCAACAGAGATTCCCCCATTCTCACTCCCCAATCCCTTGGAAATTGCCTTGTTAATCGCAATTTCCAAATATTTCGAATTATCTCTGGAAGAAAAAGGATAGTGCCAGACATGAGCATCAAAAACATCGTTCGGCGTTACATCTTCAGGTAAAATCTTCGAAAATATTTCCTTGCCGGTTTTATCAGTTAAAACGGGATGACCCTGCCACAGATATCCGTTAAATATATTGACCAGGGGGTAGGAAAACCCAATGCCAATCTGCATAAATTCTAGGTTCTGGATGACAGCCCCCGCCTGAAAAGCCATTTCATACGCTCCTCCTGCAACATCGGACGGGCTAAATGACCGCTTAAAGGCTCTGCCACAACCACCGCTTGCTAGAATTGTTGCCTTCGCCTGCACAGTGAGCTTTTCTCCATCGAGGATTCCATATGCTCCGATACACTGGGCATCCCCGCGAAGCAGCCCAATTATCGTCACTCCTGTAAGGACAGTTATATTCTTACGTTTTGAGATCTCTCGTCTTAGGGCAACGGCGATATTTCTTCCATGCCCCTTAATCACATGGGTCCTCGGGTATGTTGAGAAGCAACTCTGGAAAACAAACATTTCACCGTTTTCCACTTCAAAATCAACATCCCAATCTAGCAATTCGCGCATCGCTTGGGGAGCATTCTGTGCGACAATCTTCGCAAGTTTTGTATCGACTACGTCTTGTCCGGCTTCAACTATGTCCTGATAATGCAACTCTACCTCCTTCGCATTATCAGGGAAGGCTGCATTAAACCCTGCCATTTCCGCTACATCCGCATTTGTAGTTCCTGATTTCTCAATATCTTTTTTTGATACCAGAAGAACAGAAACCCCTTGATCAGCGGCAGCGATCGCAGAGCGCAAACCAGCAACTCCAGCTCCTACAACTAAAACATCCGTATCTAAAATCATATAACCAACCTACTATTTGAATTGAGGAGTTCTTTTATTGATGAATGCATCAACACCCTCTGCGCAGTCCTCAGTCTTGAAAATTTGCTTGCTAAAGTCGAGATTGGTCCTGAAATTTTCTTCTGTGGACCTTTGCCAAAGATCCCTTACCCCTTTCTTGATCAGCTTTATCGCTTCGAAAGGCTTTGAGGCGATTACTTTTGCGAGCTCTACGGCATTCTTCTCGCTTGATCCCCGGGGAACAACATAATTTACCAGTCCGATCGCTTTGGCTTCACTTGCGGTGAGTATTTTTCCCGTATACAACATTTCATACGCAACAGACAAACCAACATGTCGGGCCAAACGATAGAGGCCTCCACTGCCTGGAAAAACACCTAAGTTTATCTCAGGCAAGCCGATTTTTCCTTCTTCACTCATTAACCGCATGTCACAGGCCAAGGCTATTTCACAGCCACCACCCAAAACCGTGCCTTCCATGGCAGCTATCACAGGCTTTTGTAGCAACTCGATCTCATCAACAGCAAGATTCTCATTGAGTAGTTTCTTATTGATCACATCATCCCAGACTGCAGGAAATTCCTTGATGTCAGCACCGGCACAGAATGCTTTTTCTCCTGATCCGCGCAATACCACAACTCGAACTGCAGCATCATTTTCAATTATATGCAGAGTCCTTCTTAGTTCTGCGGTAAGTTCAAGAGTAAGAATATTAAGGGGTGGACGGTTTAGGGTGAGTATTGCTACCTTTTCAGAGATCTCTACCAGTACCAGTTTGTTTTCATACTTCATAATGCAGGCCTTTCTCCAACGACAATCCCTTCACTAACATATTCGTGGATTTGATTGTCGTCATATCCAATTTCCTTCAAAAGCTTATAGGTATAATCCCCAAGCACAGGAGGGTTTTTGCGAATTTTCAGATAGGAACCATCATATTTGTTCGCGTGTCCGACAACCCTAACCTCTCCAGCCTTTGGATGGTGGATAGTCAAGATATTATCGTTATACTTCACTTGTTCATCTTCAAGCATTTCTGAGTAACTGTTCACAGGTCCGTACCAGATTTTGTTTGCATCAAAAACTCCCATCCATTCCTTCGTTGTCTTCTTGAGCATCTCTTGGGCCACAATTTTATCAAACTCCAATCGGCGACTCATCTGGTCCTCAGTGGTAAATCCGAAAAAGGCCCCTGGCGTACACAAGGTCTGCAGTTTGTCTAATGGAACCATGAAAAGGGTTATGTATCCATCTGATGTTTTATATATCCCGTAAGGAGATTGGTGCATCCTTGTGGCAACGCCTGTTGTTGCCCTCTCGGTGAACTGCCCGCCATTCATAAAATATCCGAGAGATTCTAGCTGCAGGTCCAGAGCACCCCCAAGCAGGCTTGCTTCAATCTTGTGTCCTCTCCCAGTACGTTCACGGTCAAACAACGCTGTCACTACCCCTAACGCAGCCAAAACCGCGCTATGTTGGTCTACTACTGCAGTACCTACCGGGGCAGGAGCATCGTCCCTACTCCCTGTAATTGAGGCCAGACCACTCATGCCTTGAATTATCAGATCCTGACCAGGCTTCTCTTCATTCGGCCCTGAAGGCCCATATCCTGAACATGAGCAGTAGATCAGTCTAGGGTTAATGGCTGAGAGCTCCTCGTATCCCAAACCTAGTTTCTCCATCACACCCGGTCGGAAGTTTTCTATGATTACATCGTAGGTGCTGATGAGTTTTATGATGACTTCCTTTCCAAGGGGCGATTTCAGATCGATGGAAAGAGAGTTTTGGTTACGATTCCCAAGTAAAAAGAACATGGACACGCCACCGGGGTAGGTATTCCCTCCAGACCAGCTTCTTTCATGTGCACCTTTTGTCGGTTCAACCTTTACTACATCAGCACCCAAGTCAGCTAAAGTCTGAGCAGCTGACGGTCCTTGCAGGTAATGAGTAAAACTGAGGACCTTTACATCTCTAAGCATCTTTACCCCAAATCGAATATGTAATCGTTTATATATTGAATATAATCACATTATCATGGGGTTCTTCATTTGTAAAGATTTTTTTTTGCAGTGGATAGTTTAAATTTTTCGGAGAATGTCATAAGGAAAACTGAAGGAAAACTGATCCTATCATTTTTCTTTACAAAGCAAAAAAGCTATGTTAGCATACATATATAATCGTTTACATATTTATCTCGCTTCGATGTAAAATGAGAATGATTAGTATTTATTTCGTTATATATGCTGATTTTATTTGAAAACAAAAGAATGCTTACTGTATATTTCAAGAATTCTATATTTTTTCAGCGGAAAAGATATAAAGGATATCAAAACAGATCAAAGTAAGATATATGAATCCTAAATCCCAAAACAAATCTTAGATTTTGTAGTAAAGAACAAGAATCCTATACCTTATAAGGAGAAAACACATGTTTCAGATTATTAGTGGTAAAGAAGCCATTAAGAAGATTAATAAAGGAGATCATGTTTGCATTATCGGCAACTTAAATCTCCTGGAACCAGAGACTATACTATATGAATTAGAGCAATCATTCCTAGAATCTGGGGGCCCTTCTGATCTGACAGTGATGTTCCCTGTTTTCCTAGGTTCCATGGAAGGCAGGGGCGTGGACTATTTTGCCCATGAGGGATTCGTAAAAAGGCTGATCGGGGGATCTTTTGCCTCAATGCTGCCAAACAGGAAAATGAATGAACTGATTTTTGAAAACAAGGTTGAAGCCTATAACCTCCCGATGGGTTCATTTTATAGCTTACTGAAAAATACTGGTGCCGGCCAGCCTGGATTGTTCACAGGAGTTGGACTGCATACCCAAGCTGATCCAAGGTATAACGGTGGGAGACTAAATGAAGTCACAAAAGAAGAGATTGTCGAAGTGAAAGAATTGGATGGCCAGGAATGGCTGTACTATAAAAGGCTGAAAGTAGATGTTGCAATTATCAGGGGAACTTCTGTTGATGAAAAGGGAAATATCTCCTTGGAGGACGAACCAACTTCACAAGGCATCTTTGCAACAGCCTTGGCAGCAAAGAACAAAGGCGGAATAGTCATCGCCCAGGTACGCAGGAAAATCATAAGTGGTTCTGTTCACCCTAGGCTAGTCATGGTACCAGGAAGGCTAGTCGATTATGTGGTAATCGACGAACGTGACGAGGCTCAGGTCTCCAAACATCCAAAGTCAGTCCTTGGGGATGTCCGACAGCCAATAGAACTCAAACAGACTGTTCCCCTGGATCAGAGAAAAGTGATCTTACGGAGAATCGCACTTGAGCTAAAGAAAGGTGACTTGGTAAACCTCGGGTTCGGAATACCAGCCAACCTTCCCGCCGTAGCAGTGGAAGAGGATATCTTGAATGATTTGGTTTTCAGCATAGAGCATGGCCCTATCGGAGGTGTCCCAGGCTGGTCCGGTGTTTTTGGCGTTGCCATGAACCCAGACATGGTACTCGATAGCAATAGTGTATTCGACCTTTATACAGCCGGTATGCTGAATATCACTTGTTTAGGTATGGGGGAAGTTGACCAATATGGTAACGTAAACAACCATAAGTTTAAAAATATCATTGCAGGAACTGGCGGGTTCAATGAGATCGTATATTCCACCCCTAAGATAGTCCTTGCCGGAACCTTCACAGCTGGCGGTTTGAAAACATCAATCGTTGATGGGAAACTTATTATCGAGAAGGAAGGAAAGCACAAAAAGCTAAATTCTACCATTGAAGGGATAACCTTAAATGCTTCTGTGGCCAGACAAAAACATCAGCAGCTTATGTATATTACAGAAAGGGCGGTCTTCATACTTGGTGAAAAAGGGTTGGTTCTAAAAGAGTTTGCCCCAGGCATAGATATCAAGAGAGATATATTGGATGAACTTGATTTTGAGGTTGAGGTGGCTGGTGATGTGAAAGAGATGGATTCCCGGATTTTCCGTCCAGAGCGTATGGGGATCCAGTTGGTATAAAAATCGGGCAATGGGTTTTCCGTAAAACCCATACTTGTATGAGAAAGGGAACCAATGATATACAGCGACAGTAATCCACCCATGAAGCATAGCAAGTTGGAAGTTGTTGAGGGCATTGCGTATGTGACAATCAACCGTCCAGATGCGATGAATGCTTTAACAAGAGAAGCAAAAAAAGACCTGTTGCAATTCTTCCTATTTGCAAACGAAGCAGAGGATTTCAGGGTGATTATCCTAACTGGTGAGGGGGATCGTGCATTTTGTGCAGGAACAGACCTAAAGGAGATGGCTAAGTTCAGCAGTATAGACATCGAACAGATGCTGTGGCTTGAACATCGCCTAAACGATGCCATTCGCCATAGCAACAAGCCAGTAATAGCAGCAGTCAATGGGAATGCACTGGGAGGCGGCTGTCTTATTCCACTTATATGTGATTATTCTGTCGTCTCTGATTCAGCGGTGATGGGGTTTCCTGAAATCAAATCCGGAATTCCTGCAAGCATTGAAATTGCAATAGTCCATAAGTTTGTAGGTCTTGCGAAAGCGAGGGAGCTAATCTATTTTGGCGAGACATTCACCCCGCAAGAAGCATTAGCAATGGGCTTAGTCAACAGAATTGTTCCAAAAAAAGACGTACTTGATACTGCCAAGGCGATAGCATTGAAGTTCATGACCCTAAGCCCTACTGCCCTTAGACTACAAAAAGAGCTGGTCAACAAATGGATCGAGACAGATTTTGTCAGTGCTGTGGAAACCAGTATCTATGCAGCAGGTTTAGCATTCACTACAGGAGAGCCCCAAACGGCAATTAATAATTTCCTTACAAGAAATAAGGCCAAGAAATCGAAATAGTTTTTGTTGGCTACTGCAAGGAAAAGAGGATGGGTTTGTGCCCATCTTCCTTTTTGATTCTCCATTCAACAACATTTCTAACTGGAGTTCCTACCCAAGTTTCATATCCTCGCATAACGCAAGCAGGATGATCCCTATGCCGTGGGTGTCGTCCAAAAGGGGAAGCAGCCGCTCAGCATAATAGTGTGCTGAACATGAGAATTCCGATCCTCTACAAACTCCCCACACATGCCCTTCCTTATCGATGGCCTGTTCCTTGAGGGCTTGGCAGGCTCTCCTGCACCCATCTTCATACTTGGGGGCATCAGCACCATACCATCCCATCCTGATCCCTCGGGAGAAGCCGCACGCGAACATTGCCGTACAGGAACTCTCTGGGTAGGATGAACTCATATTTAGGACTTGATGGAACATGCCCATCTCATCTTGTAGACGCAGATAGCCCTCACTGAGGCGCCTGTACAGAGAAAGAAGGGCCTCTCGATTGGGGTGCTTATGGTCGAGAACCATCAAAAGCTCGGAAAGGCTGAATAGTGCCCAACCGTTGCCTCGCCCCCAAGGTATCCCTGTGGCTATATCACGATCAAAGTCATACACATGGCTCAAGAGCTGCTCGTCTTCCATATATAAGTACTTCTCAAACCCAAAGAATTGGCCAACAGCATCTTCCAGGTAGGAGAGATCTCCTTTAATCTTGGAATAACGGCAAAAGAAGGGAACGGACATATACAGGTCATCAACCCAAAGAGTATTCTCGTGAAAATCACGCATCAGGTGGGCCCGATAAAATGTTCCGTCGGGGAGCCTGGGTTGGATGTTGCTTATAAAATCACCTATGATTTCTATTATCGGTTCATACCCGACAATCTGGTGGTCACGAGCAATTTCCAAAAGTGTCGACCCAAAGGAGCCGCAATCATCCAGACTGTCCATGCCGGTCATTAGATGATGTACGGCTGTGGCTCCCCCTAAGGTTTCCTTATCCCAAAGTGCATAGGCATAGGTGTCAATACTGTTTTGGAGATGGGAAACAAGGTACGTTGAAATCCTTCGGGCAAGTCCATCATTTTTCCCCTTGAGCATTCGTTCTACTTCGACCAACCCATAGAGAGTGACTCCCAGGGCGTAATTCCAATGCCCGAAAAGAGGGTTGTCGTTGTACATGCGAAGGTAGGTGTCGCGGCCTTGTAGATGCCAAAAGTCTAATCCGTTGGAAGTTGTGAAGGGCTTCAGGTATTGCGCCTCAAAGATTTTTGGGTAGTTGTCAAACGGACCTGCTAGAAGCCATTTGTATTGGGAATCAAACCCTAATATGGGATTGGTCAGAGGGATTGCTTTCCCGCTTTTCACATCAGTTATTTTTGGTACGAAAGAAGAAGATGCATTGCTGTTGATGATTAGCGTGTGAAGTCCCGCTGCCAGCTTCACTGTTCCTCGGATCAGTTGGTTGTCCACCGATACCTCAATTCCATCGCCAAAGGAGACCAACCCCTCTTTCTTCATATCCAAACAGGTATTGGCAACAATATACTGGCCCTTCTTCGCATGAGGGAAAGTTTCTTGGAAGTTAAGCTCTATAGCATTCACATCAGGTTCTTTGGGATACCAAAACAAAGAAGAAAGTGATCTTGCATTAACCTCAGGGAGGCGTTCTGGTATGCTCTTGCTGTAGCACAAGCCCTCTTGATCCTCCCTCATGGGAGGCATGAGGAAGTAGTACTCGTGCTTCACTAGCCATGGGCCGAATTCACACCCGAAACCCCCAGAGGTATTCTCGCAGACGAGAACCAGATCATTATTCCCTTTTTTCATGGGGAGTTGAAAGTTTGGTTTGGAACGATACCGCTCACTGAAGATATCACTACCCCCTACCAATTTACCATTCACATAGATGGAAACCGGGCCATAGGGGATCAGGACAAACCTGAGGTCTTGGTCCGTGGGTGAATTATAGACCCCCCAGATGTAGGAAAAAGAACCTAGGAGGGCCTCTGGTAAAAGCTGGTTCAAATCAGCGTGATACCGATAATCTTTCTTTCGATATATCCCTCCATGATAGAAAGGACGGTAGGTATACGCCCCTGTTCCATGAGAAGAGAGATATCTTTCAACTATGACCTGGATTGCTTCCAGATCAGTGGCATGCGCCATATTCTTCTGTATATCCATGTAAGTAGTATTTCATACAATTATATGGGGGGCAAGATTTCCCCTCCCCTAATTCCTATAGTTTTAGTGGTCAAATTCTTATCTAAACGGATTTTCCCAATCAGGAGCAAGCCAAGAAATAGGATTGTTTGTAAAAAACTTTTTATCCCAAGGCAAGATTAATCCGGAATCTTGTTAGTCGAATCCCAGATAAGCATGTTGCCATATTTTAGGTTCAGGCTGAGGTTGAGAGACGGTGGGCATTGCAGACCGAGGGCGAGGAGCTCAAGCAGGGGGATCTTGACGGTGTCAGACTTGAGTATGAGCAGATCCATGGCTTTGGCTTCCCAAGCATCGACTATACCCTTGATGTCGACCCTAGGGTGATTTGAAAACAGAACAGCAAGCAACAAAGGCAATCCACTCAGGCATTGCCTTTTTTTCAGCTACTCTGCCTATCCAGGTAGTCGGCAAAACTGGAGGCTATCAAACGATATCCCTCACGGTTTGGATGGATGCCATCTTCACAGATTAGCGAGCCATAGTCCCGGCGCTGGAGGAAGGCGCTACGCACATCCACCAGGATAGTGCCAGTTGCCTTCGCTATCTCGTTGATCTTCAGCGAGTAGAGCTCCTGGAAGCGGGCAATGCCCTGGACATCGCCCTGCAGCCAGCTGAGGATTGCATCCTTGTTCAGGCCATTCCTGCAGATATGGTTCAGGTAGCGCAGGGAGTCAATCGGCGGCAATGTCATGAGGACCGGCTTGATCTTCCTTGCCTTCAAGGTCTCCAGCATGTTCTGCATGGTCGTGGAAAAGATTTCGAGGGGGGTATTGGGCGAGAATTCTCCCTTGGGGTTCTCAGCAATGGTGGCCCAGGGATGGTCACAATCATTGCCTCCATACTCAACCAGGGCAGCATCACATGAGAGCCCTCGCTCGATGGACCGTTTGAGAAGCTGAAACCCTTTTCCGACAGTACAGCCAAACACTGAGTTGTTGTGGATATCCAGACCATAGGTTTGGCTCAGCTGGACCATGGGAGAGTTTTCCAATACCGAGTACTGGTTGCTGGATTGCGTATAGACAACCCCTTTCAAGATGGAATCCCCAAAAATCCGTATTCGTTTCATCGTGAACTCCTTCCTCCATCCTCATACAAAGGGTGTATGGGGCATGTACAGTAAGGGTAACGAGCCACAGCGGATGCAACAATGGTAGGTTTTGACCAATCGGTGACACTGTTTCCAGCAAGAAAGCTGGTAAGGAACTACTAGTAGATTCCCCTGTGCCGTGGATTTTGCACCAAAAAGCTTAGGGAGAAGGGGCAAAAAGTCGTGTCAGCATTGTAGAAGCACTGTTGCCCAGGGGTCTTTGGAGCCCAGTTTCTGAATACTGACAAAGGATTCTGTTTTCCCTTCATAGGTTCCAACATGGGAAAGGCACCTTGCAAAACATAGTGTAAGGTGCCTTTCTCATCCCTCTTCAGGGTTTTTCCTCTATCCTAGAGGGCCTTAACCTGTGTCTTCTTGACCTCATAGCCAAGAGCGGTAATGGCCTTCTCGACCTCTGCGATGGATATTTTCTCAGAATCAAAGTCAAGTTTCACCTTGCTTGAGTTGAACATGACCTTGACACTCTCTTTTTCCACACCTTGCAAGGATTTTGTTGCGTTCTCAATCTTCAGCAAGCATGAAGGACAGGTCAATGTCTCTAATTGAATGGTAGCTTTTTGCATCTTGTATCTCCTTTGATCGTTTCTATACCTACATGATAGTACATTTTGCCTTGGCCGTATTTGACCTACATCAAATGTGCTATATTTTTTTCCGTAACCGGAATCGGAGCAGCCTCATCCCGTTTACAATGACCACCAGTATGCTCGCTTCGTGAACCAGCATCCCAATGGACATGTTCATCCAGTCACTGAAGAAGACGCTTGCAAGCAGGATCAGGACAACCCCTACGGCAATAAGGATGTTCTGCCGCATGTTGGCAGCAGTGGCTTTCGCCAAGGCCAAGGCATGGGGCAAGCGGCTAAAGTCCGAATTCATGAGCACGACATCGGATGTCTCAATGGCGACGTCCGTACCATTTCCCATGGCGATCCCGATCTGAGCCAAGGCAAGGGAAGGGCTGTCGTTTACACCATCTCCCACAAATGCCACTATCTGGCCTTTTGCCTGGAGGTTTGCAATGTAGGCGGCCTTGTCTTCCGGCAACATATGACCGTGAGCCTCGGTCAATCCCAACTGCCGTCCTACCAGGTCAACGGTCCCCTGGTTGTCCCCGGAGAGGACTACCAGGTTCTTGACCCCAAGTTTTTTCAGTGCAAGAAGGTCTTCCTTTACCCCTGGTCGAACCTGGTCACGAATACCCATCAAAGCCTTCAGTTTTCCATCAACGGCTGTCAGGACAAGTGAGTTTCCTCTCTTTTCGAACAGCTCGATATCAGAGCGAGCTTTTTCCTGCAAAGGGACATGCTCCTGCTCCATCAGGGCAACGTTGCCGATTGCGATTCGCTTCCCCTCGACTAGGGCGACAATGCCTCCACCCTTCACTACCTCGGTCTTTTCCACGACAAAGGTATTGGTGGTTCCGATATGTTCCACAATAGCCTTTGCCAGGGGGTGGTCAGACTCCCTTTCCACACTGGCAATATATGCCAATACTGCAGTGCCATCATCAGCATAGAAGGCAGTGTCAGCTACCTTGGGGTTTCCTACCGTCAAGGTCCCAGTCTTGTCAAATACTATGGTATCGACCCTGCTGAAATCGTGGATGACTTCGCTGCCTTTCAGAAGGACACCGTGTCGGGCCCCGTTGCCGATCCCTGCCACGTTTGATACAGGAACCCCGATAACCAAGGCCCCGGGGCAGCCCAACACCAGGATGGTTATTGCAAGTTCAATATTTCGGGAAACTATCCATACGATGATGGCGAGAACCAGTACTGCAGGAGTGTAGTACTTGGAAAACTTGTCAATGAACCGTTCAGCCTCTGACTTGGAGTCCTGGGCCTCTTCAACCAGCTCAATGATCTTGCCAAAGGTAGTATCCTCACCGACTCGGTCAGCTATGATCTGGAGGGTCCCGTTCTCCAGGATTGTCCCGGCATATACCCCTGAATCTCTTTCCTTACCTACAGGAATCGCCTCCCCGGTGATGCTTGCCTCATTGATATGGCCCTCTCCAGACAACACCCTGCCATCGACAGGGACCTTCGAGCCGGTCTTGACCAGCAGGATATCGCCGACATCCACCTCATCCACAGCCACCTCTGCAAACTCACCGTCCTCCATCTGCTTCAGGGCACTTTCAGGAGCCATCTCCGTAAGTTCCCTGATAGCCGAGCGTGTCTTATTCAATGTCCGCTGCTCCAGGAAAGCCCCAAACAGGAACAGGAAGGTGACGATGGCCGATTCTTCGAGGTTGTCGATCAGGAAGGCCCCGACCACCGCAATGGTCACCAGCACATCGATGCTGACGACCCTGACCTTCAATGCCTGATAGGCCTGGATTGCAATCGGAGCCAAGCCCAGAATGGATGCGATGGCCAGAGCCCAGAGGGCAATGCCCTCATTCTTGAACCCCAGATCGCTGGCAAAGCCGATGACGATCAAAATTGCGCTCATCAATGTTATGAGATTTTTCTTACCTAAAATATACTTCTGCAAAACTCTACCTACCTTTTGTTATGAGATTGTCCTCTCAAGCATGATATGCACGATCCAGTTCAGAAAGCAAAACGTAGACGGCCTCATAGCTTTCGCATACGTCGTTGGGAACGGTATAGTTGCCGGTGATCTCACGCAACCTGGAAAACTCCTCGTGCAACTCAGCTTTTCCTTTGCCCGCATCTTTCGCTTTCTGCATGATCGCATCCAACAAGGTCCGTACCTCATGGAACTCCGGGTGATGTCCACCATGGACCCTTGCCACGATCGGGGCGTACTGCTGTAGGGTTTTGAAATGACCACCCTTCATCTGTTTGAATGTTTGTGTATTTGCCATAGTGTGCTCCTTCTTGCCATTGTGTTTGTATCTGAACCCAATATAGCAGGGTAATCTACCAAAAGATTTGACCTACATCAAATATAGGAAAGAATGTACAAAATAGTTTCATGCTCCAACAGAGCCACCTCCCTACGCAGCAAGGCTAAGGGCTATTGTGTGCCAAACCCAGGATGTTGGGTGGCTTATGTGATCAAACCAAGGGGGAGACTCTTCGTATGGCAGAGCCCTTGGTGCGTAGTATTGATATCCTATTTGTACGTTTTATATAGGATTTTTCTAAATACTATCTCGATTTCGGCTATCACTACCGAACAGGAGCCATCTTTTACCTCTTGGCCTTTAGTTCCTCAATCTCCTCAGGTTTCAGATACCTGAGGGGAAGACTCTGGCCCAGATACCAGAGCTTGGCACTCTCCTCAAACTCCTCTGCAGCATTGACCGCCTCGGTGAGGGTGTGTCCACAGACCAGCATCCCATGGTTGGCCATGAGATAGGTGGTGAACTGGGGCCTCTGTTCAATATCCTTTGCAAGCAATACTGAGCCTGGGATCCGGTAGGGCAGCACCCCGACCTCCCCCACCCGCATGACAAAGTACGGGGTGAAAGGATCGAACGGCAGGCCATCGGTGAGGCCTTCACAGCTTGCCAGCAGGGTGGAATAGGTGGCGTGCAGGTGGACCACAGCCCTCATCGAGGGATGGGTTGCGTAGCAGGCAAGATGGAGGGGAACCTCCTTGGTGGGACTTTTGCCACTCAACAGATTCCGCTCTTCATCAAAATGGGCGATATCCTCTTCCGAGATGGTCCCGAAAGAGGAACCGGATGGGGTGGCAAGATAGGTGCCATCCTCCAGCCTCATCGAGATGTTTCCGGCACTTCCCACGGCATATCCCCGTGCAAACAGCGACCGGGCAACCATAACCAATGATCTTCTCGCCTCTTTCTCATGCATGACACATCTCCTGTGCTTTTTCGAAGAAATCTACCATGCCGAAGTTACCTGACTTGAAGGCCAGGTGCATGGTCCCGTCGAGGGAGCGAACCCAGGAGACCCCTGGGTCTATCTGGGGCCCGATGAGGTAGGAAGAGACTCCCAGCGTCGTGGCCACCACCCCGCTGGTCTCTCCTCCTGCCACAATGAAGTTCTTCACCCCATTGAAGGCAAGGATCTTGGTGACACACCCTATGATCCTCTCTATCATCGAGGAGAGATCAAGGCCTTGGTACAACGCCTTGCTCTGTGCAAGTTCTTCCACATTTCTTGTGGCATAGAGCAGAGGGGCAAGGCCTTCTGCATCTTGGCTAAGGGCCCAAAGGGCGAGCTCTCCTGCATACCCTTTCTGGTTGAGGCACTTCTGCTCATCAATGCGCATCGAAGGAGCCTTGGCCTGGTAGTAGGCAACCTGGGCATTGGTCTGGGCCGAGCACGAGCCAGCTATCACCACAGTACGCTCCTTTTTGGGGATGAAGCTGACCACCTCATGGCTGGGCCTTCCTAGGCGTTGGTTGTAGAGGTGTGCGATACCCAGGGCCAAACCCGACCCCCCGGTGACCAGAGGAAAATCCTCCGTTGCCTGGGCGGTGGTTTCCAAATCCTCTTCATCGAGGATATCGACGATGAGGTAGTTCTTTTTCTCCTGTCTGTATGATTCTATCAGGGTTTGTACATGGGCCTTGCCCTTTCTCATATCCTCGAAGAAGATATGGGCACACGCTCCCTTGAACTGCCCTTCCATGAGCCTCTCAAGCTTGGAGTCGAGCATTGGGGTGATGGGATGGTTCTTCATGCTTGATTCGCCCAGAAGCCTATCCTGGACAAACAGGTAGCCTTTGTAGACAGTCCTCCCATTTACCGGCAGGGCCGGACAGATGAGGGTCATGGTGGTACCAAGGGCCGATAGCAGGGCATCGGTAACCTGCCCGATGTTCCCTTCCCTGCTGGAATCAAAGGTAGAGCAGTACTTGTAGTAGAACTTCGTACAGCCGGACGCCTTGAGGAAAGAAAGGGCAGAGAGGGCTTTTTCCACGGCCTCGCCAACTGGGCAGGAGCGGATCTTCAAGCTTACCACCAAGGCATCGGAAAAAACTGCTGGAGCCTGTTCTGGCACCCCATTGAACATGATGGTCGCCATCCCGTGCTTGACCAAGAATCCGGCAATGTCTGTCGCACCGGTAAAATCATCCGCTAGTACACCCAAATGCATATACTCTCTCCTTATTGACCAGCGCACCTACAATGAGAGTCGCTTCAGGCTCTTGTTAATGGAGGCCTTATCAAAGGGAAGGCCGAATTCATCACCTGCCCAGGAGAGGAGCTCTTCGTACTCCTCGCAAGAAGGGTCGGAGAGAACCTTGCACAGGTGACTATAGCCATACAAGCCTCCACAGTCCTCTGGAGGGGTTGAACCCACCCCCGCAGTGCACTCGGGATGGACAACGTCAACGGCAGTGGTGACCTGCCCCACCTTGATGGTATGGATCCAGCTGTCACCAAAGTCATACTCATACTCGACAGTTCCCACCCTAGGAATATAGTCAGAAAGATGGGTAAGCTTTTCATCAAGCAAATCCTGTGGGGAGAAATCGTCCATGAAAGGGTCATCTGGCAAGAACATTCCGATTCGTACCAATCTCTTTTTGAGCCTGAACTCATGCAGATGCAAATTTTGCCATCCAAATCCTATCTGCAGGATGTCGTGCAAATCACCGAAGGTGATGTCAAGGGGAACCAGAAAGGAGCGTTTCACCGGTCCGTTGCCTTTCACGAGACCCAGTTCGACATCGAGGGCTACCATCTTCCTCGGAGTCTCATTACTGACAGGCTTGGATGGCACCTGTCTGGCTTTTCTCTCTTTTGGCTTTTGCATAGGACCTTTGTTGGGTGAGGGAAATTCCAATACATTGTCAGGAAGGGGATGGTCCCCCTCGTTTTGGGTTTCCACCCAAGCAAGATGCTCCTTTGCCATGTGTGCCACCTGGTTCAGCCGCCCGATCTGGGACCGGTCACTGGTTGGACAGAAACGAAAGGCCCTTGAACTGGCAAGATACTTGGTTACGGCACCTGGGGGGAGGCCACTATCCTCAAGGGAAATCCTAATTGCCTTACGTACCTGTTTTGTAAAGTCTACAAAGGGTTCCAGGATAAACAGGGCCAAGAACATGGCCACGTTATTCACCATGATGACACACTGCTCGCCATTGAGTTCGATGACATTTGCATGCCAGCAGAAAGATTCATCACCCAGGTCTGCAGGGAGCCCTTCCTTGGGTTCATCAATGAGCGAGAGCAGTTTCCTTGTGCATTGGATATACATCATGTGGCTCCTATAGGAGGAATCCTACCATGCATTGCATTGGGCCCACAAGGGAAAAAACCCACTCTCCCTAGGTTTGGAGCCTAGGGGTTAGCTGAAAAGAAGCGACAGGCTGCAAGCTCCAGAATACCAGAGGTGGTAGATGCTATCAAACCGAGACCTTGTTTCTCCCCGATTCCTTCACCAGATAGAGGGCCCGGTCAGCGGCTTCGATGAGCTCGTTCTCATGCCCTGCATCGAGTTCAGGGAAGGAGGAACCTCCAATGCTGAGGGTTACATGGATGGACTGTTCGCCATATGCAATGCGCTTCTCCTCGATCTGCCGCCTGACGGACTGTCCTACCTCAAGGGCATCTGAGCGTGAGGCTCCCAACAGGACTACCATGAACTCATCGCCTCCCAGGCGGATGAGGATATCACCTTCGCGCAAGAGAGAGCGGGTTGTGGAGGCGATGGTGCGCAGCACCCTGTCCCCCACCGTATGGCCATAGGTATCGTTGACCTGCTTGAAGTGGTCGATGTCGATCATGAGGACAGACAAGGCAATGTTCTGCTTGACGGCACGGATGAACTCCTCATGCAGGCGTGAGAGGCCGAACCTACGGTTATAGACACCGGTCAGGGGGTCGATGGCTGCAAGTTTCTGAACCTGGTCATGGGTCAAGGCGTTATGGAGGGCAAGGGCGAGGCTGGTCCCAAAGAGGTCAAGGTTTTCCAACACCTCGGCCCTGAAGGCCAGGTTGGAAGCCAATACCACAATACCCAAAGGCAGCTGCTTGTAGACGATTGGTTCCACAATGATCTGCTGGGGACGGAAGGATGTCATTACCCCTTCAAGCAAGATGTCTTCAGGAATGTCGATGATGGTACGTTTCAAGGTCTGCATGGTGTTGAGGATCAGGGGGTTGTTGTGCAACGAGCTGGATTTGGTCAACCCGACCGTATGGTAGGCCCTAAGTTCCCCACCTTCCTCTATGAGGATTGCCCCAGAAGGAGCGCCCACCATCTCCATCAGACTTATGAGGGCACTTCGGCAGAGTTGGTCTGTCTCAAGGTGGGTGGTGAGCAGCTGGGTATATCTACGGATGTCCATCTCGATCTGGATGGACTTGGCCAGGGTATCGACCAGGTTGTTGAAGGCGAGGGAGCTTGCCCCTATCGCATCCTTGGAATCGACAGGGATGTGGCAGTTGGCGGGGGTGCAGTCCATGGCCTCTGACTTTCCCGCTATGGTCTTGAGGTGGTTCTCAATATCCTTCATATGCTTTGCTAGCACTTTTAGGCGGTCTCCCACAATACGTTGGGCCAAGAGAATATTGACGGCCCCTACAAACAGGCCAGCTGACATGCATACGAAAAAGAACCACCAAGTCATTGCAATGGCAGGGTCCATTCCCAACACTACCATGAAAAAGGGGAATACAATGCCGACCAGAATGCCGAAACCCATCATCCAAATAGCGAGGTCTGTAAAAACCCGTTTTGTTATCCGTATCATTGTAAGAAGCTCCTTGGTGCTTAGGGTAGTCCAAAAAAGATGAAAAGCCTGATCAAAGATTATAGAATCAAGTAAAAACCTATGACAAATGATAGTGGCAATTATCCTTTGATGATAGGGAAATGTATACGAATTTTTACAGATTTTTCATACCAAGCAGTGAAAGGCAATGGGAATTCCAGTTCTTCACTTGGGAGATACACAAAAATGGCAGAAAAGGTAGGCGGCAATGTCTAGCTAGAATACCAGGTGACATTACTTCTTTCGCGCAAGGCTTGTCCCCTACACCACACCAGTGACAACACCATAGCCAATCCCTACAGCTGCCCCGATGATCAGCAGGATGATAGGTCCTACGCGAAGCTTCTTGCTGTTCAGTATCACAAAGGCCAGCAAGAAGACTATGACAGCAAAGAGGTCAAAATTTTGGATACCAAGACTAAATGAGCCGATCGCAAGCTGCAACAGGGAGAGACCGGCGGTAAAGATGGCGGCTACCACAACAGGGCGGACATTCTCCAGGATGCTCTTGAGCAGGGTCTGCTTGCTGTACTTCTCATAGAGCTTTGCCAGAATGATCATGATGATGCAGGAAGGCAGGATATTTCCTAAGGTTGCGGCAACCACCCCACCAATGCCCGCAACCTTCATACCCACGAACGTGGCCGAGTTGATGGCGATAGGGCCCGGGGTCATCTCTGCAATGGTGATGAGGTCAGCAAACTCAGCAAGGCTGAGCCACCCCTTGAGAACAACTGTCTGGGCCTGGATAAGCGGCATGGCCGCATACCCCCCTCCGATACTGAACAGGCCTATCTGGAAAAAGCTGATGAAGAGTTGGATGAATATGCTCATTTGTGCCCTTCCTTCTTGATCTCGACAAGGCTCAGTATGACAGCGGCAACAACGCAGACCACCATAACCAGCATGATGTTCACCTTAAAGAAGTAGAGGGCAACAAAGGCGAGGAGAAGCATGGCTATGGGGAGGATCTTCTTCTTGTCCAGGAGAGGCTTGAGGAGAGCCCAGGTTACCTGCAGGACAATGGCAGCGACAACAGGGCGCATCCCATGGAAAGCAGAGGCGATCCAGAGGTTGGTCTTCACCGCCTCATAGCCGAGGCTGACCAGGCTAAGGATGATCATGGGAGGGAGAACGGTACCAAGGGCGGCTACCAAAGCCCCTGGGATGTTTGCCAGGTGGTAGCCCACCATCAGCGAACCATTGAGGGCAATGGGCCCCGGCGAAGATTGGGCAATAATGACGAAGTCCATCATCTCCTCGTCGTTGATCCACTTGAGGTTGACAACCATCTTTTTCCTCATCAAGGAAATAATGACAAATCCTCCACCGAAGGTAAAAAGGCTCAGGGTAAAGGTGGTCCAGAAAAGCTTCAGATAGAACTTGAGATTTACCTCGGGCTTCTTGGACTTGATGGGAAGGTCTGGCTGGGACACTATAGCTCTCCTCTCTTGTTTCTCTATCGTACCATAGTACGAGCCACATGCTCCATCCGTTCAATGACATAGGGGAAAAAATCTTGCATGGTCGAGCAGAAGCGGTACCCTTCCTCTCTCCTATACCGTTTGCAACCGCCACGGCAGAGGACCCTCCAAGGACATTGTTCACACGCATCGATGGTGTTGGGAGAGTCCTCGATGAAACGAAGAAGCGCCCTACGCTCATCAAGGGCAGAAAACTCATCGGTCAGGATATTTCCCAAGACTGAAGCATCGTCACAGTAGAAGTCACAGGGAAAGACAGTGCCATCACTTTCGACCACATATTGGACCGAACAGATGCCTGCCATGTCACAACTCTCAGGAGGGTAGCCTGCAAGCATGCCTACCAGGTTATCAAAGAACCTGATGGAGACAGGGTCTCCCTTCTGCCATGCTTCATACCAGAGGTCAAACAGGCGCTTGAGGAACAGGGAGTAGTTTTCTGCAGTCAGGAACGGTTTCCTTCCATCACTGTCCAGACTCTCCATGCAGGGGATGAACTGCAGATACCGGTGTCCATGGCCGATCATGTACTGCCACATGAGATCGACGTTCTGGGCAAGCTCATTGGTGACGACACTCAGGAGATTGAAATCAACCCCATACTCGCGAAGGAGGGCTATTCCATCCAAGACCGATCGCGCACTCTTCTTTCCTTGGCCATCAAAACGGTGCATATCATGCAACCGAGGGGAACCATCGAAGGAGACACCCACCAGAAAGTTGTTCTGCTTGAAGAAGAGGGCCCAGGCGTCATCGATATGCATCCCATTGGTCTGGAACGCATAGTGGATGGAAGCCCCCTCAGTATTGAGGCGTTTCACCTCTGCGACAAACCTCTCATAGAAAGGCAGCCCTATAAGGGAGGGCTCCCCCCCCTGAAAGACAAACGAACAGTGCTTTGCCTCTGCCAAGGCCTTGGTGATGATCGAAAGCATCACATCCTCGCCCATGAAGGGGCGGCACCCCACCTCGCGGTTTTCTGCTATCTCATGGTAGAAGCAGTAGTCACAACGGAGATTGCACGCTGAGGATGAAGGTTTTATCATGACAGTACTATGGTTTCTGATGCTAATTCTCCTTGGTCCGGATATCTTGGATCGAACTGCCGTTGAAAATGGTCGGCTTGAAGGTAAAGGAATAGTCGTGGATCTTGTACTCGTTGTCACAGATCATCTGATAGATTCTCTTGCCAACCTCAAAGCCCATCTCAAAACCAGGATGGACGGAGCAGGTTATGCCACTCTGTTGCCAATCGGTGTCGGAGTAGTCGAAACTGACGATCGAATAATCCTTCGGAATACTTTTATCATGCTTGGCCAATAAGCGCAATACGCACTTTAGGATCATGAAATTACAGCAGACAATGGCACTGCATTTGGGCAGGGTCTTCAGGAAATTCCACAAGGAGCGTGAAACCTCCTTTTCGTCGAAGGTATCGTCTGAAATGAACCACTTCACATAGCTGTCATCATAGGTCGCCCCATACTTCTGCAGGGCACGGACATAGCCCTTGTACTTCTCGATGCCCTGGTAGTTATCATAGACAAATATTCCGGCGATATGCCTGTGCCCATTGTCGGTAAGCCGTTTGACCAGTTCATCGGCACACTGACCGTCGGCGATCGTGACCTTGGGGAAGCTGGCCCCCGCATAGTAGTTGTTGTAGAAAATGATTGGGATATCCTTTTCATACAGGGCAGAATAGCAGTCAAGGTTGAAATTTATCATGCTCGCCTTGACGCCATCGACAATAAGGCCGTGAAAGCCCTTGGAGCATGCCAGAAGGCATTTGCGCTCATTGCGCAGCTTGTTGTCGGTGTAGAATATCTTCAGTTCGACAGAGCGCTGGGAAAGTGCGCTCCGAATCCCCTTCAGGAGGTTGGAATTGGCGTTATGGTCCTGTCCCTGGACGATAACGCCAATCTTGAGCTCCCCATTTTCCGGAAGGTTCTCATGCATGAGCACCCGTTTCTTGTTGAAGAACGTGCCACTGCCCTTGACGGCATAGACAACACCCTCCTCGACCAGGAGGGCGATGGCTGTCCTTACCGTCTCCCGGCTGACACAGAGTTTCTTGCACAGGTAGTTCTCGGAAGGGATGCGGGTATTCTCGGTAAACCTCTGCTGCTCTATATAGGTCTTGATATACTCATAGACCTGTTCATATTTCTTGGTGTGCAGACTTTCCTGTCGGGTCATCTTCTATCCGTACTTCCTTCTGTTCTGCCTTAAGGATCCAGTGGAGTAACCGCTCTCTCAACTGAAGCTTATCACGGGTATAGGCCTTGTCGTGAATAAGGTTGTTGAGCTCGAACGGGTCGCTATCCAGATCATACAGGAAATCATCGACATAGACATCACTATCCTGCTCGATGCCCCCATTCTTCCCTGGTGCATATACAGCATACTTGAAGTGAGGAGTCCGGATACACCGGCCGATCCTGCTTTCCGAAATCTGGGCAAATATCTCATTGGCACGATCGGTCTCCTTTTTTGCAAGAACATCTGCAAGGTCTTCCCCTATCATCGCCGACCCGACATCAATGCCTGCCATGGAGAGGATTGTCTTAGGCAGGCTTGCCGTACTGACCAACTCCTCAACCACAGTTCCTCCCAAGAATGAGCCGCCACGTACTACCAGAGGAATGCGCAAGGCTGCATCATGACAGGTACGCTTGTAGTCATCGTACCCATTCAAGTGTCCATCCCTGTTGCGGGTCCTGAAGTGCGAGCCATGGTCGGAAGAGAAGATGATGATGGTATCCTCATAGATGCCCTTCTTCTTGAGGGATTCAATCAGGCGGCCCAAATTCTCATCGATGCTTTCACAAGCCCCCAGATAGTCTGGGTACTCCTGCCTGAAATCCCCTTCCAAGGCGGCAAGGTCGCCAGGGACTGGGTAGGTGCGGAACTTCTCCTTGGACCCGATGGGGCCCTGGTAGTGGTTGCTGTCATTCTGGTGGTGGGGCTCGATATGGGAGACGGTCATGAAGAATGGCTTTGACCCTGTGTAGCCGTCGATGAACTCAAGGGCGTAGTCGGTGATGCAATCGGCACGGTAGCCAGAGAAATCGCACCTGTTCATCTCCTCGTCATAGACATACCCGCCATATCCATTGGAGGTGAACTCCAACACATCGGCAGCCCTCCAGAAACCCTCATAGCCTCCCCTCAACTCCCTGGGGATGGGTTTGGTGTGGTAGTCGATCGCCGGTTTCTCTTCCAGCCCCCCGGTGGAGGCAAGGTGCCACTTGCCGATGTAGGCAGTTTCATACCCAGCTTCCGTAAGATAGTTTGCCAGGGTCTTCACATTGGCAGGGAGGGCAATGTTGTTCCTGAAACACCCGGTCTCTGTAGGATAGAGGCCAGTCTGGAAAATCGATCGGCAAGGCCCACATACAGGCTGGGGCGAGAATGCGAGGTCAAAGCGTACCCCTTCATCTGCCATCCTATCGAGATTTGGCGTTATGAGCAGGCTCTGTCCGTAACAACCACAGGTATCAAAGCGCTGTTGGTCCGAGAAATAGAAAATGATGTTTGGTTGTGGCATCACATGCTCCTTCGTGATTCTTTCATTTTGTTTCCAACAATAATTGCGACGGTGAGGAAAATTACCACGAGAAATGCAATGGCTATCGGTGACTGCACAAAAATCTCCCAGCTACCATCGGAGAGGATGAGCGAACGGCGGAAATTCTCCTCAGTGATGGCGCCCAACACCAAGCCCAGCAAAACAGGAATGGTAGAGAACCCCAGTTTGTTGAACAGGTAGGCAATGATGGCAAAGGCCAGCGTAACACCGACATCAAACATCGAGGCATTCACAGAGAAAGCCCCTGCAAAACAGAATATGACGATGATCGGGGTAAGGATGGATACGGGGATGGATACCACCCTGGCAAAATACTTGGTAAGCGTCCTTCCCTGCAGGTACATGAACAGGTTCACGAAGATGAGCCCGATCATGATGGCATACATGGTAACCCCATGTTTTGCAAAGAGGTTGGGGCCCGGGGTAAGGCCGTTGATCATCAAGGCTCCCAGCATGATGGCTACAGCACCGTCACCAGGGATGCCCATGGTCAACAGGGGGATGAGGGTTGCCCCTGTTACGGCATTGTTGGCAGTCTCAGCTGCGGCAATCCCTTCAACCGAGCCTTTTCCAAACTCATCCTTGTGCTTGCTCATCTGCCTCGCCCTGTCGTAGCTGACAAAGGAGGCCATGGAAGCCCCGGTACCCGGGATGATGCCTATGATCACCCCGATGATGGCGGAAAGAAAAGCAGGAAGTGCCATGCGCTTGTACTCTTTCTTCGATATCTTGCCGCTCTCGGATTTGACCTCTGCAAGGCTTGAGAGGGTCACCTGGTTGCTCTTCTTGCTTTTGGCAAGGACCTCGCTGAGGGCGAACAGGCCGATCAGGCAGATTACCAGGTCAAAGCCCGAGTAGAGGTTGATGTTCTTGAAAATAAACCGGGTAGAGCCGGTCATGGGGTCGAGCCCTATGGTGGCGATGAACAGGCCAAAGGCACCTGAGATGATCCCCTTGATAAGGGATTTTCCTGAGACTCCGGCGATGACCGTCAGGCCAAACAGACAGACCAGGAAATACTCAGGGGTACCCATCTTCTGGGCGAACTTGGCTACCTGGGGGGCAAAGAACAGCAGGGTAAAGGCACTGAACATGCCACCGAAGGTAGATGCCTGCAAGGCGATGTTCAAGGCCTTCTTGCTCTGCCCCATCTTGGTGAGGGCATACCCGTCGGCCATCGTCGCCGTAGCATGGGGAGTACCTGGGGTGTTGATGAGGATAGCTGAGATCGAACCACCATACCCTCCGGCACAGTAGATGCCCAATAGGAACATGAAGGAGTCAATGGGGCCCATGGTATAGGTAAAGGGCAGAAACAGGACGATACACAAAATTACCGTCAGGCCTGGGATGGCACCAAACACCAAGCCAAGGAGCAATCCGATATTCATGTATACGAAGCTTGAAAGGGTAAAGAACTGCTGGAAACCTTGTATGAATAGATCCATGATTGTATTCCTATGGTAGGCGGACGCCCAAGAGATAGCGGAAGATAAGGCCGATGACCAGTGCCGAAAGTACCACGATGAGGTAATACGACCTCTTCTTGATCCTGAAGTAGTAGAGCATCGCAACCGAAAACAACAGGGAGCTTGCGATAAACCCTATCAAGGGCATCAGGAGGGCGTAGAGGCCAAGCAAAGCAAGGATTACCACAGCCTTGATCTCGGTGAGGATCTCTATCTCCTGCACCTCGATCGTCTTTTTGCGAATGATCTTGAATAGCTCTGTCGCCAGCAACACAACCGACCCAACGACGATGATTTCCAGCAGCAACGTCGGGAATGTCCTGGCTGTGGTGGCTCCCTCTGCCTGGATCTTCACCTGGCTTGGCATAGCGAGAAATGCGGCCAAGGCGAACAAGAGGAAAACAATGGGCCCGACAAGCGTGGGGTAGAATTTGACCTTCTTGTCCTTGAGGGTTTCCCCCATCCTGTCGATCTTGCTGTCAAGTCTCAGCAGCAGTGTAAAAAACTTTTGCATATGTAACCCTTTCATAGGTATGGGCCTTCCTAGGATAGAAGGCCCACCTGAACCTATGGAATCGTTTCCTAGATGTTGGATGTAACGATAGAAGCAACTGTGGAGATATGCTTGTTGATGGAAGCACTATCCATGGGGTCGATCTCGATCATCATTGACTTGTAGAACTCAACAATCTCCGGTTTCTGGAGAATCGTCAGGTAGGCATTGCGCACCTTGTCGATGATCTGCTGGTCGGTTCCCTTGCGGGCAAGAATGAAACATCTGTTTCTGAAGAATGCATCGGAGCCGTACTCGCCTACACCCTTCACATTCCTGAACACCTCATTGTTCACACCCTTCTCGTCAAACACGACTACTGGGTTGAGGATACCGGCTTCCACGCTACCCCTTGCCTGTGACTGGTGGGAAATGGCAAAGGAGGTCTCACCTTTGGAAGCTGCATCGAGGGCAAGGTTTGCACCGTTGTAGCTTACCAACTCAAGGTTGATACCCAAATCCTTGGCAAGGGCCTTGGCCAGGAAAGCCTCAGACCCGGCAACACCGTTTACGGCAACCTTCAGCTTCTTGCCCTGTGCATAGGCCTTGAGTCCATCGAGGTCCTTGATGTTCAGCTTAGCATCTGAGGTAAGGACAAAGATGGAGGAGTAGAGGTTTATGATAGGCACATAATCTTCATACTTGAACTGGATGGCATCGGAGCCATCTACGTTAGGGGCGATGGAGAATGCACCTTCACCACCGAAGATGAGGTTGTAGGAGTTAGGGCCATTCTTCAGATAGTTGGTAAGGGCGACGTTTCCACCAGCACCCAACTCGTTTGTTGCCAGGACAGGCTTGCCCAACACTTCCACCCCATAGGTGGCAGTCTTTCTGTTTACAATATCAGCCACGCCTCCGACAGCCCAAGGGCAGATGACCGTGACAGCCTCTTTTGGCCAGGTGTCGGCAGCAACCTCAGCCTTTCCTGCAGCAAACAATGTCCCAAATGAGATCAGGACAACCAACAATACGAGCACACTCTTTTTCATGAGAACCTCCAAGTTTTTATGGTATGTACGGCTAATCGTACCATTGGTTTGCCAGAACACAATACAGAATATCAGTAAATTGAATAGAAGTTGTATGGTAAATAACAAATCCAAAGCAGTTGTATGCTACTTAATTGAAAAAAAAGAAAAAGCTGTAGGGGCGTTGAAAAACAGCCCTACAGCCTACAGTACAAGCTTATCCAATGCAGGCAATCAGCTCCTCTTGCCTTTCCCCTACTTTTTCATGTCGTAGAGCTTCTTGTTTCGTACAGCTTCCTGCATGGGTAGACCGGTATCGTAGTCCCACTGCCTCTCTTCATACTCATCATTCTCCCGTTGGCGGGTGAAGCCACTGTTCTGCCAGGAAGGGCTCTTGTCCTTCCTCCAGGGTCTTGCAACCCACTGGTAACCCCTGTAGAGGTCACGGCTCTCGTCCATATGGCTGATGAGCACATCATGCAACTCATCCCGTTTCTTGCTTGCCTTCGGGTCATTGATGAGGTTCCTTACCTCATGGATGTCGTCCTTAAGGTTATACAGCTCGTCGCTGTCCATCAGGTTGATGGTAAGCTTCCATCGCCCGTCGGTGACGCTACGCATCATCTGCAGGCCTCCAAAGCCATCATGGTCCACCTCGTAGCGGGTAAACTCACAGAAGACATAGTCGTTGACCTGCACCTTGGGGTCCTCGATCTGCCTCATCATGCTTACCCCCTGGAGGGCCTTGGGGAGAGGAAGGCCAAAATAGTCCAGGACGGTAGGGGTCACGTCGATATGGGATGCAGGATAGTCGACCACAGCCCCGCGGTTCTTCGCACTGCCCTTCCCCGCCTTGATGAGCAGGGGGATGTTTGCAACTTCCTTGTAGAAACAGGCATTCTTGGTCTGCAGCTTGTGGGAGCCCAACATATCCCCATGGTCGGAGGTAAAGATCACCAGGGCATCGGGGGCCACGAGGGCTATCTTGTCCAGCACCCTGCCGATCTGCTGGTCAACAAAGCTGTTGCAACCCAAAAAGAGGGAGAGCATCTTCGAGCTCTTGTTGATGGCCGAACCATCCTTCTCCAGGTCCTCCCCTGCCCAGAGCCTCTGCAGCAGGGGCTTGTCCTTCAGGGTATCGTGGAAGGTGGGGTTGTCCTCAAAGACAAAATCCTTGTACATCGTGTTGAACGGAGAGGGACAGATGCAGGGGCCATGGGGCTCGTCGTAGGAGACGGAGAGGAAGAAGTCCTCATCACTGTGGTTTTCCAGGAAGGAGAGGGCCTTGTTGGAGACCCTATGGGCATAGGTCATCGTCTCGTCCCAATCCTCGTCAAAGGAGGTATCGGCCTTACGGGAACGGACCCTGTCCTCTTCACTGAGCTCCAGAAGGTAGCGGTGCATGTCATACCAGTAGTCGGGATCCCACCCATCGGGGCAGATCCCATTGCCGAAGTAGTCCCCTCCATCGAGATGCCACTTGCCTGTATATGCACACCTGATGCCCTTGTCGCTCAACCTCTGGCCGAGGGTCTTCACATTCTCCCCAAGGGGGACACAGTTGGTAACCATCCCATTGGTATGGGGAAAGGTGCCGGTGAAGATGGCAGAACGGGCAGGACCGCACACCGGCTGGGTTGTATAGGCCTGGGTATACCGGATACCCTCCTCCGCCATCTTGTCCAGGTTCGGGGTCACCATCCTCTCATTCCCATAACAACCGAGCATATCCTTACGGGTAGTGTCGGTCATAATAAACACAACTTGTCTAGGCATTATCCACTCCATCAGCCCTTGACGGCACCAGCCACCAGGCCCTTAATCATATATTTCTGGAAAAAGAAAAACAGCAGCACTACGGGAATCGTCCCTACGATCGAGATCGTATTGACCAGTGACCAATCATAGGAGAGTTCGCCCAGGTACCGCAAGGCAATTCCCACCGAAAGCGTCCGTTTCATATCGGCCTGGATGAGCGTTGCTGCGTGCAGGTAGTCATCCCAGGTCATCAGAAAGGCATAGATGCCGACAGCCACAAGGCCTGACTTCACCAAGGGGGTAACGATGGAGAAGAGGATCCGCCACCTCCCAGCCCCATCGACGTATGCCGCTTCCTCGATCTCCTTGGGAATTCCTGCAAAGAAGCTGGACATCAGGATGATGCAGAAGGGGGCCTGGGCTGCAAGCAGGGCAAGGGAGAGTCCACCCAGGGTGTTGATGATGCCCAGCTTTCCCATGATCGAGTAGAGGCTGATCATCCGGCTGATGACCGGAAACATCTGGGAAGCCAGCAGGAGGGCGAAGAACCAGGTGTTCCACCTGTGCCTGAACCGCGCAAGCGAATAGCCGGAGAAGATAGCCACCACACAGCAGAGCAGTGCAACAAACGAGGATACGATGATGTTGTTCTTGTAGTAGACAAAGAACTGGTTGTTCTCGTGGAACAGGCTCAAAAAGCTGGTCAACACAGGGTGCCGGGGAAAGAAGGTCGGCGGGTAGCGGTAGGCTTCCATGTTGGTCTTGAAGGCAGTGATGAGCACCCAGTAGAGAGGGAACAGCAAAAAGAGCAGGATTACCGCAAGGGCAGCATACTTGAAGAAAGAGAAGAGCTTACTGTCGGACTTCATGGTAGTTTTCATCACATCTCCTGCACTCTGAAGAGCTTGTTGTAGCCAAAGATGACGGCGATCATCATGAGCATCCACAAGGTGGTGATGGCAGCGCCGGAACCAAGGTTCATCCCCACAAACGCTTCACGGTAGCTGAGGACTGCCAGGGTGGTAGTGGAGTTGTTCGGTCCGCCTCCGGTCATCGTCCAGAAGAGAGGGAACTGCTTGAAGTTCTCGATGATGGACATGGAGACCGAGACCTTGATGACCGGGCTGAGGTACGGCAGGATGATGGAGAAGAAGCGGCGAATCTTCCCCGCCCCATCGATCATGGCCGCTTCCGAGATGTCCTGGGGGACATTCTGCAACCCTGCAAGCAAAAGAAGGGTCATCAGGGGAATCTGCTTCCATAGCGCAGCAACCCCTACCCCTGTCAGGGCAGTAGAGGGGTTGTTCAGGATGGCAAAGTCACTAAGGTGGCCAAAGGTCACCAGTGAGACCAGATACTTGAGAAGCCCGTACTGTGGCTGGAAGAGCCACATCCAGATGAGGGCTGAGATGACCGTCGGCACTACCCAGGGGGTCATCATGACACTGCGCATGAACCTGGCCCCCCTGATGTTGGAATTGAGGATCAGGGCAAGCAGGATGGCCAGGAGGAACTGGACCAGCACCACCCCGATGACGAAGGAGAAGGTGTGCAGGGTTGCTCCGACAAAGTCGTCGGTCTTGAAGAGGTAGAGGTAGTTTGCAAAATCATTCCACACCCCGGGCTTCTTTGTGATGATGTTCTTGACTCCGTAGGCCTGGAAGCTTTTGATGACCGAGTCCACGATCGGGACCACAATGAAGGAGAGCAAAAGCAAGAACGCAGGCAAGTCAAGCAGCAGGGAGAAAAGCGTGTCGCTTCTCTTGCTGGATAGTGGTTTTGGTTTCATAGGGCAGCGACTCCTTGTGAAGGGGGGCTGGTAGAGTACCAGCCCCCTGAGACAACTCTATTACTGGGAGATCTTGACTGTAGCCGATGCCTTGAACTTCTCGATTGCAGAAGAGACATCCTGCTTGCCGACTGTCACGGCCTGGGCAAGGGAGCAGAGTTCCAGATTCAGGGTAGAGATCTGTGGGATGAAGGTCTGCACCCGAACCCTACCTGCTGCAGGAGAAGCACCCTTGAGGATGCCATTGTTGACCACGCTCTCCATCGAAGCCATGGAGTTCTTGGCTGGGTATGCAGGGGTGAGGTCACGCAGGTAGTCGTTGAGCACATCGGTGGAGATGACATACTGGACGAACTTGGAGAGGGCTGCAGTACGAGCCTTGCCATTGTCCATAAGGATAAAGCAGTGGGCCTGCAGCAAGCTTTCGCCACTGCCTGAGCCGCCTTTGAGAGGTTCAGCAGAGGCTGTGAAATCCACTGCCTTGGCATTGATGGACTTCACGCCATTGAAACCCCATGACTGGTCGTAGTACATGGCCAGCTGCCCAAGGGCAAAGAGGTTCCGGAGGTCCTTGAGCTTTGCATTCTGGGGGTTATAGCCCTTCTGGTCGAGCAGTTGCACCATGGAAATGGCATCCTTGAAGCCCTGGTTGTCTACGGAGAGCTTGCCCTGTGCATCGAGAACCTGGCCACCGAAGTTGAAGACCATGGCGTTCAGGGATGCTCCAGATACGGGTACTGAGGCGGTTGTCTGGCCAAAGGCATAGACCTTGTTGCCGTTTGCATCCTTGAGCTTGGAGAGCTTTTCAGCATAGCTGAGCATCTCGGTATAGGTCTTGGGAGGCGTGTTGGGATCGAGGCCAGCCTGTTTGAAGAGGTCCTTGTTGTAGTAGAGCACATAGGGTGATACATAGAGGGGGATGCCGTATGGCTGTCCATTGACCTCAAAGGACTTGAGTACATCGGGATAGAAGTCGTTGACGAATTCAGGGGGAAGGATATCCCTGATGGGGGCGGCAAGGCCTGTGTCGACAAGGCCTGGTACCCAGTCGATCTCGCCGAAGATGACATCGACCTTGTCACCACCGCCGGCCATGTTCACCACCTGGTTCACAATCTCGCCATAGGGGGCGGTAACCCACTCGATGGTGATGTTGGGGTTCTGGGCTTCAAAGCCAACCTTGACGTTTTTCCAGAACTGTTCGTACCCACTCTCAAGCAGGGCATAGTTTGCCACCTTGAGGGTGACAGGTTTCTCTGTTGCGACGGTCTTTTCAGCTGCTCCTGCTGCAAACAGGATGCTTGTCGTTACCAGCACTACCAGTAGCATTGCAAGTAATTTTTTCATGATCAGTCTCCTTTTATACTTCTATACGCTTGAGCGCATAATCAACTGGGTTTCCAGGTGCTCCTCTATCCTTGCGGAAAAGGAGGACCTGTTGTCGATCAGGGAGATGATCATCTTCATGACCAAGGCCCCGATGGCCTTTTGTTGGATCTCCATGGAGGAGAGCCTGGGGGTGGTGAACCTGCACATACGGGAGTTGTCAAACCCGATGATCGAGATGTCGGAGGGTACGTTGTACCCAAGGGCCTTCACCGCTTCCATCCCCACCAGGGCCATATGGTCGTTTCGGCCGAAGATCCCGTCAGGGACAAAACCCCTGTCCTGTACCAGATGGGTGATGGCTTGCATAAGCTCTTCCTCACTTTTGCAGCCTGCGATGACATTGGTTTCGGAGACATCCAGGCCATATTCCTGGCACTGGTCGAAGAAACCCTTCAGACGCCAGTCATCCCTGTCACTCCTGTGCCCTTCCTTGCTGATCCTATCCAGGTACAATAGGTTGCGCCTGCCGCGTTCATGGAGGCAGCGCACACAGTTCCTTGCCCCCCTGTACAAACCAGTGTTGATAAGTCCATAGACCCCTGTTATGGAGGAGTAGTCACGGATTTCCAGCAGGACTACAGGGATCTCCGAGTTGACCAGACGCTGGATCTGCCTGAGGGGGAAGTTTGCCGACCCTATGACGACTCCGTCGAAGAACCTTGAGTAGATCCTGTCGACAAAATCCTCGTCGTTGTGGTCTGCGCAGAGGGTGATGAAATACCCTTCGTTGTAGGCAAAGGCATCGATCTCGCTGATGAGCTTGCCAAAGTATTCACCCTGGATGTCATCAGCTATGAAGAGGATGTGGTTGGATTTCTTCCCTTTCAGGGCCCTTGCCATCGCATTGGGCCTGTACTTGAGTTTGGCAATGGCTGCCTCAACCCGCTCCCGTTTTTCGCTGTTTACATACCGGTTTCCGTTGATGACGTAGGAGACTACCGTCTCGCTGACTCCTGCTTCCAGGGCTATGTCGGCTCTTGTTATGGTTTTCAGCGTTTTGTCTGACATAGGGCTCCCAACAAAAGAAAAACTAGAGTGTACACACCTGTGTACATACAAAGACTATGACGGTTTTTCTGTTCTGTCAATATAATTCGGGAGGAACGTCACCTGAGTCATGGTTCTGATACTGCCGGCACATAGACGACAAGGCCCAAAGGGAACTTCCCCTAGGGCCTTGTCTACCATTCTCTCAATGTTGTGAATTCTCTGTTTGCCAATCCCAAGCCTACTACTCTACCTTCGCTAGCTCGCTGAACAGGCTGTTGCAGACCAGGTACATCCTGGGGATGTGGAAAGGCCCCTTGTACATGTTGCCTTTCAACGGGGTGGAGAGGGAGTTGTCCTTATGGAGGTAGCCATACCACTCGCCAAACTCACCGTCGATAAAGTGGCGTTTCACATACTGGTCGGCCTGGCTGAACTGTTCGAGATAGTGCCGGTCTCCTGTCAGGGAGTAGGCCATGAGGTTTGCAATGGTCGCCTCACACTGGGGCCACCAGAACTTCATGTCATGCCAGTACTCGGTAGCGCTCTTGCCTAGGGCATCACGGAAATAGATGATGCCGCCATGCTCCTTGTCCCAGCCCACTTTCCACATCCAGTCGAGCATCTTGGTTCCTAGCTGCATGAGGGTGGCATCATTGTTGCGATACCTGGCCTCACGCATGATGAACCAGGCGCCTTCAATGGCGTGGCCAGGATTGAGCAGCCTTCCTTCAAAGTGCTCAAGCTCGAGGGCTCCATCCTCGGCACACTGCTCTACCACAATCTCCAGCTCAGGGCGGACAAAATAGGTCTCGATCTCCTTGAGCAACCCATCGATGAAACGATTCAGTTCCTCGGCATGCTCAGGACATGCCTCGCGTAGCTCCTGGGCAGTATTGAGCAGGATCATGGGAAGCCCGAAACCTCGGGATTTTCGTTCGTACTTGGGTACCAGGATATCATTAGCCAGGGTATCAAGCACCGTATGGAAGAGGTTGTATGCCTTGGTTGCATACTCCTTCTTGCCAAAGGCCCTGCTGTAGGAAGCAAAGCCGATGATGGCAAAGGTCTCGCTGAACACATACCTGATTCGCTTTACCACAGGCTTGCCTTCCCTGCTTACCCTGAAGTACATGCGCCCGTCAGAAGGGTCGAAGCCAAACCGTTCAATGAAGGAGACCAAGGAAGAACAGACCTCCTGGTACTCGGCCTGCTTGCCATGGAGGCGGGCAGCTTCACTGAACACCCACAGGGCCCTACCCTGGAACCAGATGGACTTGTCAGTCTCAAGTAGGGAACCATCACGGTCGAGACCGGTAAGCATCCCGCCATATTCACGGTCGAAGCCATGGTTCAGCCAAAATGGCAGGACATTGTCCAGCAGCATAAAGCGATACTCGTTGGCAAGAATCGAAAACTTGTTTTTCATACCACACCTCACTTATGATCAGACAGGGTAGGTCCTACCCTGCCGTAAATACATCCAATACATCCATTGTTTCCGAGAGTAGCACCAGGTCTGCACGATAGCCAACCTGGACCTTTCCCCTATCAGGGAGAGTGAGCACCCGCCCCGGGTTCTCCGAGGTAACCTTGAAAAAGGAGAGCTTATCGAGCAGGCCCTGATGGTAGAGATTTCTGGCAGTTTCCACTATCAGAGTTGCCGAGCCTATCAAGAGGTCATTTTCCTTGAAATAGCAGGCCTTCCCATTGGAGTAGATGGCCTTTCCCGCATAGAGGCCTTCACATGCACCCAGGCCAGCCAAGTTCATGCCATCGGAGACGATGCAGAGCCGGGAGGTCCCCAAGGTGTTGAGGGTAAGGTCCACCACAGAAGGGTGGACATGCACGCCATCACAGACCAACTCGTAGGTTGCATGGCTATAAGCCCTGACAAACGGCAGGGTCGCCAAGCCAGGATTCTTGTGGTCGATGGGGCTCATGGCGTTGAAGAGGTGGGTCAGATGGTGTTTGGGCTTCACCTGAAGGTGGGAAAGCAGGGCGTTGCTATGGCCGTAGGCAACTACCACCCCATGCTCTTCCAAGACAGCAGAAAGTTCTTCACTACCCTCCAGCTCTGGGGCAATGGTCATTGTCGAGACAAGCGGGGAATTGGCATAGGTAAGGGCAAGGATGGAATCAAGATAGGCCCTATCATAGGCTTTGATGCTATGGGGGAAGATTCCACCCCGTTTCTCCTGTGCGATAAAGGGGCCTTCGGTGTAGACCCCAAGCAGGTGGGATGAAAGGAAGGGGCTTGCCTGTAGGGCTTGCCTTACAGCATTGAGCACGTCCATATCCATGACCGTGGCAAGTTGGAAGGCTGTTATGCCCCGCTCTGCAAGAAAGGAGGCCATCCCTTCCAGGCTAGCCTGAACATCATCTTGTGTAGGGTCAAACCCACCACAGCCATGGATGTGCATGTCGATCAGGCCAGGACCCACAAGGTTGGCCTTGGCATCGAAGATAGCCAGGCCTTGCAGCAAGGAAGCATCATACGGCCCAATGGAGGAGATAACCCCACCTCTGACCACTATGGTGGTATCAAAAAGCAACCCATCTGGGGAAGCAACAAGGGCATTGGTTATAGCGTAGTCGGCTTCATGGTGGATCATTTGGTAGTCGTTTCCATCCAGAAATAGCGTATCATGCGTCTCACACTCCTCACCTTCAATTCCACCTACCAATCTATCACAACTGCTCTTTTAATACGATAGGAGCTTTCTTTGAAAGATGAAATACGGATCATCCCGCCCATCCTTGATTCTTCCCCTCCCCTATGGCATCATGGCGCAATGCACACGAAAACCTCATTACAAGAAGATCTGAAAAAGATGGGAATTGACCCTAAGGGGACAGTTCTGGCCCACTTTTCCTACAATAGCCTAGGGGAAGTCGAAGGCGGAGCAGAAACCGTCATTGATGCCTTTATCGAGTATATGCGCGATGGCCTGATGGTCTTCGTTACCCATACCTGGGCTACCGTTGATGCAAGCCAACCTAGCTTTAGCAGGGAACACTCTGCCTGCTGTACCGGTATTGTCCCTGAGCTGGCAAGAAAGAGGAAAAACGGCTTCCGCTCCGGCCACCCTACCCATTCGGTTGTCGCCTTTGGCAAGGATGCCGAGAGTTTTGTTGCGGGTGACGAGCATTGTGGCACCCCGTGTGCCAGAGACTCAGCGTGGGGAAGGTTGCTCGACCGTGATGCCACCATCCTCCTGGTAGGGGTCGGCATGAACCGCGACACCTTCTTGCATGGTGTGGAGGAGTGGGTCGATGTCCCTGGTCGCCTGAGCGAACAGCCCTATATGCTTACCAGCAACCTGGGTGAGGGAAATACCGTCCAGGTCCTTTCAAGACGGCACATCGGCCATCCTGCCAACCAGTTTCCCAAGGTGGAGGAGCAGTTCAAAAAAGCGGGCATCATCAAGGAAGGGACGATTGGCGATGCCAAGGTCCTCTACCATCAGGCCCAGGCCATCTATGAAGCCCTTATCCCTATCCTGAAAGAAAACCCCAACCTGTTCGATGATGAAAGCATCAAAGAGTAGCTAAAGGTCCTCAATGCAGGGCCGAACTCTCCGCTATGATCAGATAGAGGGGGGTAAGCTTCTTCAAGGATTCCAGGGGAACGTCGGAAAGGAGTGCCGAAAGGTGCTCCACAGCCAACGAACCCAGTTCCAGACGTTGGTTTGTCCAACGGGTCCAGTTCTGGTGGCTACCCTGCCAGTCATCCTCCAACACAGCACCCCTGACATCACTACCCAGGGTCAGACCCCTCTTCTTGAGCTGCCGTTCAAAGGAATCGAGCAAGAAAAGGCGGTCGAATACCACCACCTGATGCTCCAGCACCTGGGCCCAGGCCTGTTCATCCAGATGGTTCTTCCCGTCGGCTTCCACAATGATGACATCCAAATCTGCCTTTTGGGCACTCTCCAACAGATAGGTCCGCTTGTCTCGCCTGGGCTCGTGCTCTGCTTCCATGGCCTCGACATAGATAAGAGAGCCAGTCTTGCATAGAGGACGCAAATGGGCAACAAGCTCGGCAATGACGGTGCGGTAGTCGAAGGTCACCCAGTGGGTCTGGACTCCGGCTACCTCTCGCCTACCGACAAACACCAGGGGAAAATTGTTCTTGACCAACCGCTCAACGCCCTTGTCATCCCTGTTTACACCCATCATGACAGCACCATCGGCAAGCACGATGCGTGAGGAGTTCTCCTCGGTCGGGCGGTTGTTCAGGATGAGGATGTCGTAGCCATGCTTTTCGGCACTCTCCTGGATACCCACGAAGAACCGATAGTACTCGTTCAGGGACTCTACCGGAAACATCTGCTCATAGGTAAAGACGGCGAGCAGGGAGTTGTTCCCACTCTTGAGCTTCCTTGCAACCATGTTCGGCACATAGCCAAGCCTTGCGGCACATTCGAGGATCTTCTCCTTGGTCTTTGCCCCCACCCGGATGCTCTGCCCGTCCTTGCCGTTGAGTACAGCCGAAACTGAGGCATAGGAGACCTCAGCAGCCTTTGCCACATCCTGCAGGGTTACCCGTTTGAAATCCTTCATCCGATGAACGCTCCATTTTCTCGCAAGGTCCTCTGCAGCAAGGGAATATCGATCGAGAACAGATCTTTCCCAGTCTTTACGGCGATGGCGACAGCAGTGCCTGCACCCTGCCCTATCGCCGAGCAAGAGGGGCTGACCCTCAGGCTAGCATGGGCTTCAAACTCGCTGCTGGTGTTCCTTCCTGCAGCCATCACATTGGGTACCTGGGTATTGAGCAGGCTTCGTAGCGGTATGGTATAGAAGGCTCCATAGGGGAAAAACTGGGTATCCGTAGCCTCTCCATCGGGGGAGTGGACGTCGATGGGATAGCCACAGGCCGAAATTGCATCTTCAAAGATGGTCTGGGCGAACAGGTCCTTGACCGTCACCCGATAGGCACCCTTGAGCCTTCGGGAACTGCGGATGCCTATCCGCGGTCCGCTATAGGTCAACCGGGCATTCTCGAAGCCTGGGATATGGGTCTTGAGAAAGCTATAGAGCTCCCAAACCTGGCGCCTGCCCTCCAGCTCTGCCCCGGTCAGGGCGATGGGGTCAACAGGATTCTTCCCATTGATGCGGGTCATGTTCACAATGACCTCATTCTTGGCGTTGGTCTCAAAGCAGAGCACAATGTCCCGGTCGAAGGTTATTTCACCCTTCTTCACCCCCTCCATCATGATCTCCTGGAAACCGGAGAAGGAGAGCCGGGAGGCGCTGTGCTGCAACCCTGCCTTGGGCGCAAGGAAGGGGAACAGCTCGATGTCGGTATCCATCAGGTTCCTGATAACCTGGATGTCCACCCCGACCAGCTTGAAGTTCATCGTCATCGGCTGGTCCCTCCCATCACTTTCACGCCCCTGCTCATACGGGATTCCGGCCATCGCGATGAGGTCGGAGTCCCCGGAGGCATCGATGAAGAAAGGGGCCGAGAGGGTAAAGAGGTTGCCTGCACACAAGCACTCTATGCTGGATAGGAGGCCGTCACGGAGGGTGGCCTTCACAAAGCTTGTATGGAAAAGCAGGGTAACCCCTGCCTCAATGCACATGAGCTCCAGCTCGTGCTTCATCCCCTCTGCATCAAAGGGGGTGACCGTATAGGTATACCCTGTTGAATCGGGGATATGCCCCACCGAGAGGCCTTTGGCGACAAGACGTTGGATCATCTCATCCCCCAAGCCCCTCACAACCTGCTTTTCACCTGCATGGAAGGTCATCATGGGGCCGGTGCCGCAGGCTGTCAGGGTCCCTCCAAGGTAGCCCTCCTCATCAAGCAGCAATACCTTCAGGCCCAACCGACCTGCCGCGATGGCGGCCATGCTTCCGGCCATACCACCACCGACGACGATGAGGTCAAAAGATGTATCAGCATATATATCCATTACACACTCCTTGGATACGAACGTCATAGAGTTACTTGAAGCTTTACTTCAGACCAGAGTTTACCATAGCATTGGAGACCTTCTGTTGGAAGAAGAGATAGACAACCATGATGGGGAAAATCGAGAGCGTGGTTGCCGCTAGCTGGAGATTCCACTGGGGAAGGCCATAGGTGTCATTGAAATTGGTGAGCGACAGGGGAAGCGTATAGTTCTCGATGCTCCTGAGGAAAACCAAGGGCTCGAGATAGGTGTTCCAGATCGCTATGAACGCAAGGATGCCAACCGAGCTGAGAACGGGAACTGCTATCGGCAGCATGATCTTGGTGAAGATGGAGAAGGGATTCAGCCCATCGATACGGGCTGCCTCCTCAAGCTCATTGGGGACGGTCACATAGAACTGCCTCAACATGAAGGCCGAGAAGGCCCCTTGGCTGCCGAAGATGGGCAGCAGCATCAGCGGCGTCAGGGTGTCGAGGGCCCCGAATGTGCGCATCTGGAAGAACAGGGGGATGATGGTAACCTCAATGGGCATCATCAGGGCGGTGAGCAAGAGCAGGAAGGCTGCATTGCGGCCGGGGAAGCGCATGCGGGCAAACGAGTACCCTGCCATGGCAGAGACAAACACATTGCCCAGGGTCCCGACGAGGGCAACCAACATGGTGTTGGCGTAATGGCGGGCGAAAGGCTGGACGGTAAAGATGTCGTGGTAGTTCACGAATGCCCAGCTTTTTGGCAGCAACTTGGGAGGCCCAAAGATTTCGGCACTCGTATTGAGTGAGTTGACCAGCATCCACCAGAAAGGATAGACAAACAGGATGGTGAGGGCCACAAGCAGTGCCCAGTAGGGAATCTTCTTGGCAAGACTCTTATGATTCATAATAGGATATCCTCTTTCTGGAAAACCACTGCAGGGCAGTAAGGAGTAGGACGATCAGGAAAAGCGTCACAGCAATGGCTGAGGCATATCCCGTCTCAAACATCTTGAAGGCCTGGTGGTAGATGTAGTAGACCATCACCATCGTAGAACCCTCAGGACCTCCGTCGGTCATGAGCTTGATGGTATCAAAGACACGCATCGACCCGATGACCGTCACGATGGTGACCATCATGACCGTAGGCATGAGAAGCGGCAGCTTTATCTTTGCAAAGAGGGTCCACCCTCTTGCCCCATCGATCTGGGCTGCCTCGATGACATCCCCTGGCATATTCAGCACAGCACCCATGAAGATCAGCACGTTCATGCCCAGGTTCTTCATGACCCGTGTCACGATGACACTGGCCATCGCCCACCCCTTGGCGTAGAGCCAGTTGGGTCCTTCAATGCCGATGTGGGCCAAAAGCCAGTTCACCGGACCGGCAGTCCCCCCTTGCAAAAGGTAGCGCCATACAATGGCCCAGGCAACGCCTGAGGTGATCACTGGCAGAAAGATGATGCTCCGCACGAATTTCGTACCATTCCTTCCACCTCCCAGGTAGAGGGCGAGCATCAGGGAGAAGATCAGGTTCATGGGAACAACCCCTGCGCTGAAGATCAACGTATTCACCAAGGACTTGATGAACAGAGGATCCTTGAACAGGTTCCCATAGTTGGTCAACCCAATAAAGGTGGTTGTCCCGAAAAGCAGGTTCTTCTCCTGCATCCCATACAAGAAGACTGAAAACAGTGGGAGCAGGACGAAAATGACAAATCCTGCCATCTGCGGGGTGACGAACGCCCATCCGATGATGGCTTCCCGTCGATGTATCGATCGTAAGGACTGTTGTTTCATTTCGTCCTGGCTCCTTATGCGGTCAGTTATTTGATGTACTTGGCATACACAGCAGCGACTTCATTCAAAATGGACTGGACATTGGCATTGGGCTGCCAAAGCTTGTCAAAGCTCATCTTGGACTCAACTTCGATCTGAGGATACTTTACATGGGAAGGCAGTACCCGGCCAGTCTTGATGGAAGTGCCTACGGCCATTGCCATCTGGGAGGGAGTCACCTTTGGGTTGGAGCTCAAGAACGCCTCGGAATCGAGCACGGACTTTCTGGCTGGAGGCCAGATGCCTGCCATGGCGGCAACGGAGCTCTTGTTGGTCATGTATGCGACCAGCTCACTTGCCAAGGCAACCTGCTTGCCCTTGGCGTGTGCACCAATGGCGGCCTGGCCGATGACAGGAGCCTCTCCCTTGGGCCCTGAAGGCATTGGGGCAAGGCCCCATGCAAAGGAAGCGCCGTCGAGCTTGGAAATCCTGGAGACCTGTCCAATGGTCATGGCAGCACTGCCTGAGAAGAAGTCGCTCTGGTTCCCTGGAGGAACAACCGACTGGTCCACATAGACCATGTCGTGGAAGAGCTGGACAGCAGCCACGGACTCACTCTTGTTGATGAGGATCTTGCCGTCATCGGTCCAGAAGTCACCGCCGTACGAGCGTACGATAGGGGCGAGGTTGTGCAGGACTCGTGCATCATAGCCCTGGCCGTCGACAGTCTGCAGGGCCCACACCCCGGTCTTGTCCTTGACCTGCTTGCTCACAGATCTGAAGGTATCCCAGTTCCAGGCACCCTCTGCAATGAGGTCATCAGGTGTCTTGGCCCCTGCTTTGAGGAACAGGTCCTTGTTGTAGAGGATAAAGAAGGGGGAAGTGGAGAATGGGATGGCATAGACACTGCCAGCCTTGCTCCAGAGGGCCAGTGCATCGGCTGAGATATCCTCAGGGTCATAGGCTTTCATTGCCTGGTCAAGCTTGGCGAGCAATCCTGACTCAATGAAGGCAGGGGCAGCGGTCTCCAGGACCCAGAAGATGTCCGGTCCGCCGGCGCTCTGCAGTTCGAGGGAGAGCTTGGTGTTGTATTCGCCGAAGGGGATTGATTCAAAGTTTGCCTTGATCTCAATGCCCTTGGACTTTGCAAAGCCCTGGACAAACGAATCCAGAAGAGCAATCTGGTCGGGGTTGCTTGTCCATGTAGCGATGGTCAAGGAAACCGGTCCGGTCGGTGTGGTGGCACTCTCTTTCGCGCCTTGGGAAAAGGCCATCCCGAGAATGAGGCCGAAGACCAAAAGCATGGCGAAGGCACGTTTTGCCCCCTGTGAATGGATCTTTTTCATAGTTCCTCCTTAAGATTGATTAATCATTTAATCAGTGAATATATCCTAGCTCATGGTTTTTATGTCGTCAACAAAAATGTGTGGACAAGTTGCAAGGGAAAAACCACCGACAAAGGCACAGGAGAGGGGATTTCTTATATAAGTATGCAAAACCACGTTTCCATCTGACACTTTCCTACAGAAAACCAGAAAGGAGAGATTGCATGCAAGAAGGAACAAACATAAGCGAGAACGAGAAGAACGAAGTTCAGACGAAGAAGAAGCTCAAGCTGACAAAACCCCATGTTGCCATGATCAGCGCATGTGCAACCACCTTGGTGTTCTTCCTCGCCTTCAGTTGCTACGGCTGCAGTTACCAACCTGTCAGCCCACCTACCCAGGAAGAGGCCAAGGCCTCATTCGAGAAGATGTACAACTCCACCTGGCTCCTTGATACGGCTGAGGGGGTACCCACCCTACCGGAGATAGGTGGCCAGACCATCGAGAAGATCGTCATCGAACAGAAAAGAGAGGATTCCACCTCGGTCAGCGCAAGCCTCTACATCCCCAGAAATGCACCGATGCTCGTTCAGCTGACCTACCAGGAGGGGTATGGATTCCTCATGAAGGCTGGTTCGACACTGCTGCCTTGCAAGCTGCTCTACTCCGCAAGCAAGGATGGAAAGAGTGAAACTCTGACCTTATTAGGAAATGATAGCAATACGCACTGTTACTACTTGAAAAAATAGGTGTTTATGTCGATATTGGTAGCATAGCAAGCGGCAACCTTCACATTCGGTGGAGAAGCCGCTTGTTGTACAAAGGATATAAGCCATGCGATATACACCACACTATCTTTTGCTTGATGAAGAGCAGTCTATAGTTACCACCCCCTTCCTGCTGGAGATCCTCGACTCTGCCCTGATAGAGAACATCCAGATGGGAAACATCCAGGCCGCCTATGGGGTTTTGGATTTGAGCATCAGCCTAGCCCAGGCCACGGAAAAGGATCCGCTCTCCGCCCTTGAGGGCCAGCAGATCCTCGCCAAGGTTAAGAGGGCCATGGAGAGGGGCAACATCGCCAGTGCCAAGCAGCACATGGTGGAGTTTGCCCTCAGGCCGTAAGGGAGCAGAGAAGAGGCAGTAGGTATAAGACAGTAGGCAACAGATGACACTTGAACAAAGAACATGCTTCCTTCATACAAAGAGGGAAGCATTTTCTTTCTCCTCGGCTTTCAAGAGTAAAAGTGAAAAATCTTGGCTCTTTTCAGTCCTAGCAGTGAAATGCCATCTTTGCCTACAGAACTCTACCTCTAGCTTCTCAATTCAACAGGGAATTCCTTCTTTATGATATCCTTGACCAAGACCGTCCTACCCCTAGCTGGTGCCATTGCTTTTAAAGCAGAGACTCTTTCTTGTACAGTCAGTCCTTTCATCCTAGTCTGCCAGGAGATCCAGGCAAGATATACCTCACTGTACTTGGTTGCAAAGCTTCTCCTTGAAGTAACAATCTCAACAAGCAAGGAGTGAAAATTGTTTATTGTCTGGAGGTTATAACTTCCATATCTTGACTCTGTCTTGCTGTCCAAGGCTACATGAGATATCTTATTTCTTTCGGCATATGATTTTCCTGACTTGCTTCTGTCTGTAACCAGAACAATGCCTTCATCCGCACAAACACTCGCATGCTTGCACTTGCCTTAGGCTAGTGGTTCTGCCCTTGGCAGTACCGCATCCACAGTGGACTTTCACCACCTAGTTATTGCCCATGCTGGGCAAACGTAACGAATCCCCTGCCTTGTATCTGGCAGGGGATTCACTTTGAAAAAAGAGTATTAGCGGGTAGAGGCGTAATATTCGTTCATTTCTCTCGTAATGGCCTCACCACCATTCTTGTTCCAAAGCTGTACAAACGTATCCCATTCCGAAAGCGGATACTCTCCGATAATGATCTTCACCGCATATTCGATCCATAACTTTTGTAGTTCTGGGCCAAACTCGAGCAGAGAATCAGACTTGTAGTAGGGAATGGCCGAGGTGACTGCATCATCGGCAGATACCTTGAGAGCCTCCCAGGCAAACTCAAAGAGATCCTTATCGTGCTTTACCTCATCCAAGGCATTGAGCTTGAACTCCTCTTCAGACCAGGGAACGTAGCTGAAATGGTACAACCTTCGGTAGATATCAGGGGGATTGGTGACACTGCGAGTCCGCACTCCGTCGATCAGATCAAAGTTGATTCCCTTAAAACCAAAGTCATAGTCCCTTCCTGCTGGACTGAAAAGCCAATTGAATAGCTTTACCGGTACGGATGGATCCTTACTGTCGACTGTGATGAAATATACACCTTCGCTCAAGGCAAGGGATGCAGAGTTTCCTTTCAGTCCTTTTGGTCCAATTGGAGCATGGATCGGCTTCATAAGTCCACCCACCATCGGTTTCACCCCAGTGTTTTGCAGAATGGAGGTTGTTCTCTGTTCGGGTTCCCACCAGGAACCCTGCCAGACCCCAATCTTTCCTTGGTATACCCGTTCCATCCACTGGGAGCTATTGAGCATATAGAATTCAGGATCCAGAATGCCTTCCTTGTATAGGGAATTGAGATATGCCAAGGCATCTTTCATTTCTGGTTTTGTCGGGTTATAGACCACTTTCCCGTTGACTTCAGACCAGGTTGAACCATACTGGATCACCCCGAAGGCGCCAAAGATCGAATCAAGGCCCCTGAGCTCACCACTGGCCATGTACCCACTGATTCCCAGCGTATCCTTTTTCCCATTTCCATCAGGATCATTGAAGGTAAAGGCTCTCAGCATTTCTGTGAATTCTGGTAAGGTCTTTGGTTCTGCAATCCCGAGCTTGTCGCTCCAATCACGGCGTACCCAGAGTACTCGGTTAGGAATGCTGTCCTTTCCTTCCACGGGGTAGAAGTAGACAGAGGGGATCCCGTAGATCTTACCATCGACCTTGACATGCTGCCAAGCATTCTCTGGCATCCCTTCAAGGATGTCCTTGCCATATTTGGCGAGTAGATCGTCAAGCGGAACAAGAAGCCCTTCTTTTGCATACCTGTATAAATCCTCGAACCTTCCTTGGACCAGGTCCGGCATGTTTTTTGACGACATGATGAGGTTCAACTTATCATAATAGGTTGAGGCCTCAGGTCTCAGGAAAACAGGGTCGATCCCACTCGACTCCCTGATGAAATTGATATAGGGGTTGTTGTTGAAATCAACTCCCTCCGGCAACTTCTCCTTACTTGGCCTTGTGTTGAAGATAACGACTTTCTGCGGTCCTGCAGAAACCGCAGGTTTTTTCTCCTGAGTTCCAGCAGCAGTGAGGTTTGGAGTTATCAGAAGCAACATCAAACCCAGTAATACTACACTCCTCTTCATAGTTCTCTCCTTTTACCCCTTTTGGGGTATTCCAATACATTGGATGAGCTACACTCATCCTTTCACAGAACCTACCATCACACCTTTGACAAAATATTTTTGGACAAAGGGATATACACAAAGAATCGGTAAGATACTCACAAGGATTGCCGCCATACGAAGCGATTCCAGCGAAACGAAGGCCGAACCACCCTCCGCCAATTCTGAAGCATGCTCAGATTGTGAGATCATTTCCCTCAGGAACATCTGCAAGGTCCAAAGCTTGCGGTCGTTGATATACATGATGCCACCCAAGAAGACGTTCCAATGATCCACTGCATAGAACAGGGCAATAGTCGCAATTGCTGCCATGGAGAGAGGCATGATGATCTGCAACAAGACCCTTCCATACCCGGCTCCATCGATGATCGCAGACTCCTCCAGTTCCTTCGGGATGGAGGCAAAGAAATTGCGGAGTAGCAGACAGTAGAAAGGGGAAACCAACGACGGAAGTAGGTATGCCCAGTAGGTATCCGTCAACTTGAGGGTGCTTACCACCAGATAGGTAGGGATCATACCACCGGAAAAAAACATCGGTAGCAGCACCAGGATATTCAAGACCTTTGAAAAGCGGAGGTTCTTCCGGGAAAGCGGATATGCCAACATGGCCGTGACAAACAGATTCATCAGCGTCCCTACACAGGTAATGAATACCGTGTTGGCCATGGCACTCTGGTACCCCCTATGCACCAACAGTTGCCTGAGGGCCTCAGTAGTAGGTCTGACAGGGAAAAACGTAACCATGCCACCAAGAACAGCGTCATTTGCACTTAAGGCACTGGATGCCACATGTGCAAAAGGATACAAGATAGTAAGCGAAAATAGAGAAAGCAGAGTTAGGTTGAGTATCGTAAAGGCTTTTTCTGCACCGGTTTCTTTGTATGCTTTCATTTTACCAAAGACTCTCCTCAGTCAATCTCTTGCTGATCTTGTTCGCGACAACCAACAACACCAACCCGATCATGGTATTGAAAAGTTCCACTGCCGTTGTATAGCTGAACTTTCCTTGCCCTAGCCCAACACGATAGACATAGGTGGCAAATACATCACCCTTCTCATAGAGGATGGGATTCAAATAGACATAGACCTGCTCGAATCCTACACTCATGATCCTTCCAATATCGATCAAAAGCAGGGTAACCATGGTCGGTATGAGCGCTGGCATGGTGATGTGCCAAGTCTTCCTCAGCTTTGAGGCACCATCGATCTGGGCAGCTTCATACAACTCAGTGTTGATCCCTGAAAGGGCTGCAAGGTAAATGATCGAAGCCCACCCCAGCTCTTTCCAAGCCCCAAAGACTACAAGCATGGTCTTGAAGCTTTTTGGGCTGCTCAGAAAAGTCATTGGTTGCATGCCCAGCTTTATCAATATCTGGTTCAACGTCCCAGAATATGGAGAAAAAAGCTGGAATGTAATTCCTGATATCACCACCCAAGAAAGAAAGTGAGGAAAGTACGAGATGGTCTGCATTATCCTTTTCGTATACACATTACGGATTGCATTCAGGCAGAGTGCGAACACCATCGCCAAGGGAGTCATCACAGCAATTTTATAGACATTCAAAAACAGGGTATTTTTCAGCAAGATAGCAAAATCACGGCTTGCGAACAATCGCATGAAGTGCTTCATGCCAACCCAAGGGCTTTGAAGGATACCAAGCCTGGAAGAGTAATCCTTGAATGCAACGGTTACCCCATACATCGGCACATACTTGAATACGAGCAGATAGAGCAACCCCGGCAGTGCAAGGATGTAGATCCAGCGGTACTTTATCAGATCTTTCAGGAGTGAATCCTGGGTAGCTTTTTTATGGAGTTGTTTATTAGCCATGTACTGCTTTCCTTAGTGTGATGATTCTCTGATGATGAGCTCAGTGTCGAATGACTTGATGGTAAACGGCACTGTCCCTCCTCCCATAAGCAACAACAGATTTGTAAATGCCGCCTTTCCGATGTCCTTGATGGGTACCGAAATTGTGGACAGCTTGGGATTCCAAAAAGATGCTTCCAAGATATTGTCGAATCCGATGACCGATACCTCGCCAGGGACAGAGAAACCTGACTTCGTTGCCGCCGAAAGGATACCAAGGGAGATGGTGTCTCCAGTACCCACATATGCAGTAGGAGGGTTCTTCAAGGATGAAAGGTGTGCAAAGCAGTCCGATCCTCCCTGATACCCGTCTGTGCCTGTGATGATCAGTTCACTGGAGAATGGGATTGCTGCCTCTGCCAGTGCCCTTTTGTATCCGGAAAGCTTCTTCTGGTAGGGGATATTCTGGGGATAGGTATTCACCACCCCTTCACCGATGAATCCGATCCGGGTATGACCGGAGCATATCAGATGTTTTACCGCTTCATAGACCGCTTGCTCTCGGTCTATCTTAAGGAGCATGAAATTGCCATCATCCTTTGGAATTCCAAAAGTGTCCAGAAAGACTGAGAACTGTTCCTCTTCATTGTAAAATACAAAGGGAGTCTTTCTTTCGCTGAAGGCTTGCATGATCTGTTTTGCCTTTTTCAGATGATTGGGGGCAGGAAGGGGTGGGATACCGCAGATGATGATACCATCGACCATCCTGTCGTACAAATCGGTAAGATAGTCAAAATTGCTGAGTATGTTCTCATGGTCATAGCTGAAGAGGATGACCTGATAGTTGTTCTCATGAGCAAGATACTCAACGGTATGGATAAAGGTCGCATAGATAGGATTGGTTATAGTGGGGAGCAACACAGCAATAGCCATGGTCTTCTTCGTTTTGAACCCCCTGGCAACCATGTTGGGCCTATAGTTCAGGCTCTCAATACACGCAAGGACTTTTTCTCTGGTAGCCTCACTTACCGTTGTTTTCCCATTCAATACAAGGGATACAGTTGCGATCGAAACACCAGCATGGTCAGCTACTTCTTTCAAGGTACTCACTATTTTTACCCTCAATCTAAAACGTTTAAATAGAGTATTATGGAAATATACTCTTGTCAATAATAATTTTATAAAATAATTTTTCGTAATATTTATTGACATTTTCAAACGTTATAGTAGAATTGTTTTCTATATTACTCAAGACACGCAATTTTGGGAGGAAGCTATTTTGCAACATATTGAAGTATATTCTGAGCCTGGCCGGTTTGGTGGATGGCCTGCTAACCATGGACTCTGGGGATGGGGAAATGAAATCGTAGTAGGTTTCCAGAGCTGTGCCTTTAAGGTTATCGACGATGGGAACCATGCAATAGACAAGACAAAACCCCGTCAGAACCTCCAGGGCCGATCGCTCGATGGAGGGAGAACCTGGAAGATAGAGGAAGGCCCATCGGTCCAGACTGAAGGAATGGCAGTCCTCGATAGCAACGAACTCTCCACCTTTGACTTCTCCGGCGTTGACGTAGCAATCTCCTTTGAGACAAACAAACTTGAGAAAGGAACAATGTACCAGTATGTCTCTTCTGATAGGTGTAAAACCTGGAAAGGTCCTTACCAGATTCGACTTTTTCCCGACCGCTGCATTGAGCCAAGAATCGATTACATCATCGAAGGAAAACAATCCATCACGGGCTTCTTCACTGCCCATAAGGACAATGGAGAAGAAGGGAACATCTTTTGTGCAAAATACTGGGATGGTTCCTGGAATTTCTTCTCTTGGCTTGATAGTGAACATGCAGGGTTTGTCATCATGCCTTCGACGCTCAGGATGGGGGCACATGGCTACCTCACCTCTGCAAGATGGCAACGTGAAGGCAAGTGGGGACTTTCCACCTTCCTCTCTCCTGATGAAGGCAAGACTTGGAAACTTGGATCCTCCGTATATGAGGGGGAAGGCTTGAGCAATCCTCCTTCCCTGTTCCGTCTCCAGGATGGGAGGCTCTGTGTTACCTACGGGATGCGTACCCTCCCTTACGGTATCTTTGCACGTCTCAGTGATGATGGAGGGCTCTCCTGGAATGATGAGAGGATTCTCCGTTCTGATGGCGGGCATTGGGACCTTGGATACACAAGATCATATCAAGTTCCAAATGGAGACATCGTAACGATCTACTACTTTTGTCATGACAAAAAAACTGAACGGACTATTGAAGCAACAATTTGGCGTCCTTGAGCCAACAAGAAGGAGTATGCTTTGAAAATTGTAATAATTGGCGCAGGCAGTCAAATCTTCGGGAGGCGGTCAATCATTGACATCCTTCTGGAGAAAAACTTTGGCAAGACACCTGTTGAACTGGTGCTTGTGGATATCAATGCTCAAAAGCTCGAGCTGATGTATAAATTCTCTCGCGTTGTTGCCGATGCGGTAAAGACCCAAGTAAAAATCTCAGCAACAATGGACAGGGCTCAAGCCCTCATCGGAGCTACCCATGTATTCATTGCTGTCTCCTACCATCGGTATGAACTATGGGAGCAGGACTTCCGTCTCCCATACTCCTATGGATTCAAGCAAGCATATGGCGAAAATGGGGGGCCAGGAGCCCTCTTTCATGCTCTCAGGAATATCCACATCATCATGGGTATCTGCTCGGACATAGAGAGGCTTTGCCCCGGGGCATTGGTGTTCAACTTCTCCAACCCTGAAAGCAGGGTGTTGTTGGCCATCAATACACTAACAGATATCAACGCCATCGGGCTTTGTCATGGACAGCATGATGCCCTTCAGGCTGTCTGTGGGATGCTTGACCGGCCTTTGGAATCGGTAACCATGAGAGGTGGCGGCATAAACCATTTCTTCTGGATCCAAAGCATCCTTGATTCAAAATCTGGAAAGGACCTCTATCCATTGGTAAAGCAAAAATCTGCTGAAAATACTTCACCCGAGTTTGCATTGACACGAGACCTGCTGAGAATATATGGAATGCTGACCTATCCAGACAATACACATGCAGGAGAGTTCATGTCCTGTGGATACACATACATGCAGGGAAAATGGAAACATGGATTGGAGAGCCGAAGCATCTCTGCCGTGCACAAGTCTGAGATAGATACCATCACCCCCTATCTTTCCGGAACCATCCCCATCGAATCCATACTGGTTGCTTCCAGGGAGATAGCAGTGCCCATCATCGCTGCCATGCTCAATGACACCCCGACAGAGTTCCCTTCAGGGAATTTCATCAATACAGGGTTGTTCATCCCCAATCTCAATCCAGATGGCGTGGTTGAGGTCCCCATCCTTGTCGATGGCAAGGGTATCCACCCCCAACCCATTGCAGCCCTTCCTGAAGGGGTGGCTTCAATGTGCCGAACACAGATGTCAATCCAAAAACTCACCGTTCTGGCTTACAAGGAGAGGTCCAAAAACCTCCTGTTGCAGGCTCTACTGCTAGAACCTACTGTCGATGACATCCCAAAGGCAGAGGCTCTCATCGATGACATGCTGGAATTGCAGAAGGAGTACCTTCCTGAATTCCATATCTAGGTTGCACAAAAATAGAGAACATGTTTCCTTCATAAAAAGAGGGAAGCATGTTTGTGCTTGTCCGTCTTCTGAGTAAGGGCCAGAAATATATCCAATCTCACCAAGACCCTACTCATCCTCCTCCCTATGGGAAGTGAGCATCTCATCCACCCAAGGCCCTTCCTCATACACCATGCCATTTCGGCCAGGAACCTTTCTGGTTGGGCTTGCAGCTCTTCGGTCCATAGCAGAAAGTCTCACCCCTGTATTTTCTCTTTCCTGGATTCCACTGGTCGATGATGATCTCAACTGCCATGTTGCAGCCCCACATGCAGGAGGTGCATTTGGTTTCAAAGCTCCTTACAGAGAGTCTTCTTGGCCCCCTCTCCCGATAGACAGGGATGGGAGGGGCTACCAGGTTCCAAGGAGGATTGGTGCTTTCCAATGGCTGTTCCCCAAGGACTTTCATCTTGGAGACACGATAGCACGCTACCGTTTCCATCTGAGGGCCGAGAACCGGCACACAATAGCCGGAGATAGTCATCCCAACCCTCAGCTGGTGCTTCTCCTGCACTCCTGCCCTGATGCCAATGGACATATCCTGTCTGGTTGTCTCATCAGAAACAACCAAGGCGTAGCCCAGATAGGTGTGTGATGATTCATCAAACGAACGAAGCAGTCGAATCCTTGGTTGGACCGAGAGGACCACCCCCTGAAAGAAGACCTTTTCCATATGCTATACCCTTCCCCTGCAAACAGCCTTGGCACCTATGGAAAGCATGTGCGGTGCCTTACCATGAACATACAGTCATTCTCTCCCACTATGTCTACATTGGCAATTGCATACTCAGGCTATATATGCTGCTCCACAAGATAGAGGAGAGGGAGAAGAAGAGGAGAAACCAGTATCTAGGAAATGTTCACGTTTTGTTGAGCTTGTCCAGTAAAGCCAAGGAAACCATCAAGGTGCCTCTCACTTGCCGGAACAAGAGCAATGCTGTACAATTAGATTGTTACCAACTTAATAGTTTCAGTTACATAAGGAGAACCTATGAACACAGAACAGCTCGCTCGTATGAAGACAGGAAATGGCTTTATCGCAGCATTGGACCAAAGTGGTGGCAGTACTCCCAAGGCACTCCTGCAATACGGGATTTCCGAAGACTCATACTCAGGCGACAAGGAGATGTTTGCCCTTGTGCATGCAATGCGCACACGCATCATCACCAGCCCAGCATTTACCTCAGACCATATCCTCGGTGCCATCCTGTTTGAAGACACCATGGACCGCAGCATAGAGGGCATTCCAACAGCAGAGTACCTCTGGAAAACCAAAAGAATTGTCCCCTTCCTCAAGATAGACAAGGGCCTGGCAGACCTCAATGATGGTGTCCAGCTGATGAAGCCCATCCCAGACTTGGATGCCCTTCTCAGCCGTGCAGTAAAACTGGGGATCTTCGGCACCAAGATGCGATCGGTCATCAAGGCAGCGAATCCCAGAGGCATCAAGAAGATCGTGGACCAGCAGTTTGAGCTGGCCAAGATCATTTTGAAGGCTGGCCTGGTACCCATCATCGAGCCGGAAGTAGACATCCACAGCAAGGACAAGCAGGAGTCTGAGGGCATCCTCAAGCAGGAGCTTGCAAGACACCTGGCCCTTCTTGGCAAGGATGACAAGGTGATGCTCAAGCTCTCCATCCCCACCGTTCCCAACTTCTATGCTGACCTGCAGAAAGAACAGCATATGGTCCGCATTGTAGCCCTCTCCGGTGGCTACAGTCAGGAAGAGGCAAATGCCCTGCTTGAAAAAAACCATGGCCTTATCGCCAGCTTCTCCAGAGCGCTCTCCCAGGACCTCCATGCCCAGCAGACAGATACAGAGTTCAATACAATGCTTGGCTCTTCCATCAAGGCCATCTATGAGGCTTCCATAACCTGATAGCCACTCTTTCAAAAGGGTGTACTGCGTAGGAAAGCCTTGCTATCCTACGCAGTTCTTTTCTCAATTCCCTATCCCTTTGTCCTTGGTCCCCACCCTCTAGGTTGCCTGGTTGTAGAGAACCGTCTTCTGGTAGTCGGAAGGCAGCATCCCGTAGTACTTCCTAAATGCCCTCCTGAAGGTCTGGCTATTGGCATAGCCACAGAGAGCGGTCACCTCGCGCAAGAGGCTCAGAGGTCCAGATCCATCCCCTGGACGGGGAGTTCGAGGCTGAGCTGGTGCTGCTGTAGGTTCTAGGGGTACCCAAGACAGATACACATAAGGCTATTAGACACCAAGGGGGAACCTGTTGCCAGATTCCCCCTTGGTGGTATTTCCCTATTCTGTGATTTCAGTCCGCCACTCTATTGTTACGTACCTATTTCCTGCAACGCTTTAACCAGCTTCCCGTTATCGACCTCATCTCTCACTGCAAGCCTGATGAACTGCCTTGGGGAAATCCCCTTCTTGGTAGAGAGGTCTTTGATAAAGAGGTTGTACTTGGCAAATAGCTCAACAGCCAAGTCATAGGATTTCCTGCCTCCCACAACTTCACACATGACGTAGTTGGCCTGGGATGGCAGTACTTTCAAGTACGCAATCTTCTCCAGATCCTGCACCAATTTCTTCCTCGATCGGATGATCGCCTGCAAGGAGGCTTCATAGTGGCCCTTGTACTTGTTCCAGATCTGCATGAAGAACTCCCCGTAGGAGTTGATGTTCCAGATAGAGACCTCTTTTGCAACCTTGGCCAATACATCAGTATTGGTTGTAGCCAATATTCCTAACCGTACCCCAGGGACACCGTACGATTTGGATATGCTCTTGATGACAACCAGGTTGGGATATTTGACGAGGAGTTGTTGTTGAAGAAAGGATATTTCATCAGAGGAGTCAACAAAGTCACTGAATGATTCGTCAAGGATGAGAACGATGTTCCTTTCTTTGGCCCATGCTACAAGGCGAAGCACATCCTTATAGGGGATGTAGTTTCCTGAAGGATTATCCGGGTTGATAAGCAGGAGAGTTGAAAGACCCTTGTCAGCAAAAAAGGCCATCAGATCATCAACAGTATAGGAGAAATCGTTGTTCTGTATGGTAAAGATAGAGAGCTGTTCTGCACTACATCTATTTCGGTACTCATCGAATGATGGTGATACCATACCGATCGTCCCATCAGTACTTTCCATGATACCCTTGATGAGCTCTGCAGCACCGTTTCCTACCATGACATTGCTTGCATGCAGGCCATAGTAGTTTGCAGCAAGGAGGTTGTTCACCTTCTGCCCAGAAGGGTATGCACGAAGGAGGACATCAAAACTGGCTTGCATCTCATCAACAAGCTTTGCAGGAGGGTAATAGGGGTTTACCAGATAGCAGTAATCCAACAGGTTTGGATATCTCCAGTAGCCACCATACCGGCTACAGAGCTTGTTGTAGCGGTCAGACGGGTCAACGGCAAACATACTCTCAGCAATATCGAGGTCCTGGATGTCATCGATCTCATACCATTTCTTGCCTTCAAGGACCAAGGCCTTGATCTCAGGCTTATCCAGCAGGGCAATGACCTTTAGTACTTGTTCGTAATATTCATTGTCTCCCAAGGCCTTGCTATACGCCTCCAAAAAAGGAACGTAGTGGCTGTTGGAAAACTTCTTGCTGAACTTGTAGATGTTGACTGTCTTGTAGTAGTGCTGGACATCCCCAAAGTGAAAATGCTTCTTGTCCAAGAAGCTGATGATGTTCTGGTCCTCATCCAAGGTAATGACTGTCCCGTCCATCCAACTTTCATATTTGGCGACCAAAGCAAGGCTTGGACAAGGGTTTTCGATAAGGGTTTCCAACACACCATCCTCTATGATGAGGTCAGACTCAAGAAGCAGGGTATCCTCTGCAAGGAGATACTCCTTGGCCAGGTAGAGCGAGTAGATGTTGTTGGTCTTGTCATAGATCGGGTTGTCAACAAATACCATAGGGGTGGAGATACCCAGAGTCCCGATATAATCCATCAGTTTCTGGCCCATATACCCAACTACTATGACGATCCTATCCAAGCCTTGGCTATCGAGTTGTCGCAACACTCGCTCTACGAGTGTCTCGCCGTTAACCTTCACCATGCATTTGGTATTGTCTACGGTAAGGTCCTTCAACCTCTTGCCCATCCCTGCGGCCAAAATTATTGCTTGCATCCTACTCTCCCGTTACCCATGTATTCTTGAAAACAAATTCATTACATAAACTATGAAATCATTTGGAGTATATACCAAAATGGCTCATCATTGTGAACAATGCCCAAAGATGAGCCATAACTCCTATTTTTCTTGTTTCCATCCCACCGTATAACGGTGCTCCGAAGCTTGTTGTGCAAGTGGAGGTAATTGTAAGTAATCCCCATACAGTCCAGAAAGATAGCTTTCATATTGGGCGATAGCATAGAACTGAGTATCCTCAAACTCCAATAAGGTCAGACTCTCAAAAGATGACCGAGAAATTGGTACCAATTTCACTTCACCGAGCATTACTGCCACTTGAGGTTTCTCTTCATAAGCAAAAAGCAGATAGTTCTGTTCTAATTTCTTGATGACTTTCCCTATCGGAAAGAAGAGTGCGATCATTCGGGCAAGTAACAACAGGAGATTCTTGGAAGCGTTCCATTCTCGGGAAAAACGGTATTTCATGCTCATATGAAGCTTGTAGAGAAATTTCTGCTTCTTATACAGTCGCACTTGCTGATCATACTCATCAGGGAGCCCGTCAACAGGAAAAATATCAATGAACACTCCCATATCTGGATAGGTATACCGTAGATCTTCCTGAAGATAGGTGCGTTTGTCATACACCTTGGCATAGGGGTAGAAATATCCAGAGTCGGAGGAAGAGACCACCTGGTAATCTCCACTTTGGAAGGAGTGGCGGAAGGCATCATAATCAGGGCGTGGCATGAGAATATCGATGTCATCATCCCAAGGAATGAAACCTTTATGGCGTACTGCGCCAAGAAGGGTTCCATACCCAAGAGAATAGGTAATACCGTGAGCCTGACAGAAAGCATGGATCTCTTTCATCATTTCCAGCTCAATGTGTTTCATTCCATCCAAGTCAATCATTTTAAATGCTATTTTCCTATGACAATAAATACTCGTATGAGAATAGTAGCACAAAAAGAAGAAGTTAGTCTGAAATTGGCAGGGCTTTTTCTCCATATTTCAAAAACAGAAGAGGACACTACAGAAGACAATCCTAACACTCTTATTCGAATCAAAGTCAAGGGTCAATCAAAGCAGAATCAGGAGCAATCTGGTGCTTACGATAGCTCTTTCTGCTTCTTCACTAGATAATCCACAGCCCTCTCCCCACTCTTGCCTTGATACTGCCATGCAGTTTCCTTGGCTTTCTTCCGGTTCTCAGTCAGCAGCTCATTCCCACAAGCTCCCAAAAGTACTTCTTTTATCGTAGGGAAGCTTTCTGGCTTGAGTTCGATCCCAATTTCTCCAAGTACCCTAAACTTCCAAGGCTCTTCCTCAACATCATATGAATCATAGGGCATGGCATCGAAGTCTGACCTCACATAGAGGAAGGGTCTGTCAAACAAAAAGGTATAGTCAAAGATGACACCAGAAAAATCGGAAATCATGATATCTGCCCTTGATAAGGAGCCTAGGTTTTCCCTGTTGAAATCCCACTCAAGGCTAGGCTTCTGCACATACCGCTGTTTCAGACGCTCGAGCATCTCCTTCTCCGATTGGGAAGACTGTGGATGGGGCCTCACTATGACAGTGAAGCCTGTCTCCACCAATGGGTCGAGAAGCTTCGCCCCATAGCGGGTGAGAATACCGCTGGGCCCCCAGGAGGGGGCAACAAGGACAGTGAAGGGGCAATCTTTGGCTTCATCAAGAGAGGCTACCTTCTTCTGCAACTCGTCAAGGTAGGGACACCCTACGACCTCGAGGTCTTTTGCCTCTATCCCACGCTTTTCTTCAAGCAACCTGACGTGAGCTTTCTGGTATTCGCCGGAGAGCAGCACGGAATCAAAGTAATCCAACCCAAACAGCCTGTAGCTTGTGGCATCATCGACAGCATGCAGGATATGGGAGTAATGCTTTACACCCCGGGACCGCTTGAGCTGGTAGACATCGAGGCCGGGGGTGGTCATCAGGCATACATCTGCCTCAAGGAAGTTGAGGCGGGTGAAGGCCTTGTTCCCCTCTCCTATGAACTCAGGCTTAATGTAGGTGTACTGTCCGGAGAAGACAGGGTCCTTTTCCGATGAGGTATAGAACACCACGGGGACCTGCCTCCTCTCAAACTCTTCTGCTATCGGTTTGAAGACGTTCCAATACCTTTCCCCTTCGGAGTAGATCACAAATGGATAGCGGTTCCCATTGGCGACTGCCTTACCCCCAGAGAGCACAAACTTCAACTTTATGATGGCAGCCTTGGCTACAAAGTAGAGCATTGTCACCAAGCCTATGACAATGGAGAAAAGCATGCTCCCTGTTCCTGGGTCTATATAAAATAACATCATTGCCTAATTATTCCTCATTTTGTTTCTTGGTTTCCAATTGAAGACCAATTGGACTCTTCAAATATGGAATCGTGTATTGAGTAACGTCGAAATACATCATGGCTAAAGATATTTCCAGAAATATGGCTTGGGTCACCAGGACCTGTGTAGAGGATTGGGTTCTTCTTATCAACCATTTTTGTGAGGTCATTTCCAGTAAAAGGATTTATCTCTGCAAAACCAAGGTCTCTTGCAGCAAATACTGCAGCATCAGCATTTACCATAAAGGAATTATCAACAACATACTCTCCTGTTGCACCAAAATCTTTGAAAAGCAGTAAAGGATTAAAAGTTGAATATTCATACATGTTCTTGGAAAATCCATCAAAGTAAGTTGAATACAGGTCATACCCGTGGTCGCCAACAATAATGATCCGGGTATTGTCATACACCCCGGCTTCTTGTAACGAAGCAAACCAAAGTCCTACTTGCCTCAAGGATGCTGCATTTGCATGGTAATGATGGATGTCCACATCTCTCATTCCTGGATTATCATCCAAAGGAGTACTTCTATCGGTAACTACAGTCTGGGGTTCGTACTTTGGAGCTTGCAAGAACATGGGTTGGTGGGGGGTGTCATTGGAGATAAAGGTGTAGGTATTTCCTTCAGCCTCAAAATCGGTCAAGTTCTTTAAATAATGCAGTTGTGCGTATGGATCAATAAACTCTTCAGTGTTTTGTGAATTGCCGAATGCAAGAAAATACCCTCCTTTCTCATACAATGTTCTCCGTACAATTGGGAGCGTTGTTTTCAGGATGGAGAAGAGAGGCAGACGTTTTGTAATGATTGTACTTTCATACTCTTTGTTCCAACTTAATACATCACTAAACTCATCCTTGTAATTGATGGAAAATTTTCCTTTATGTTGCATAACTTGCATTTCTGGATATTGATCAAATGGGGTGTAATCTCCTTCCCATTTATAATTGCAATAAGGAGGGTCCGTAATGGTGACCGAATATCCATTGTCAAGAAAGAGTTTGGGAAGCACTAAGGAGGCCTCATTATGTTTGTCTACCAGTTTTTCTGATGGTCTTGCGTTCATTGCTTCTGGGGAGTATTCGTATCCACCCATCATTGCAGGTGAACCAAGCAGTGTATTACGCCCAAAGGAGATCGTATTTGGATAATAGACAAAGCCTTTGAATTGTTGCTGCATTTCAGGAAACTGCTCATAAATATATGGGAAATAGAAATTAAAGGCTCTATCAAGGAATATATAGACGACATTCTTACCCGTTTTGGAGAGATGAAATACAGGTTTTATCTCTGCAGCTTCATCAAAGAGAGCATTTCGTTCAAGTACATTTTTCTGATGAGCCTTATATTCACTCTGTATAGTAAAACAGGAAACTAATCCGCTAACTGCTGCGGTGAGGGTGAGGATGATCAGCAAGGTAGAAAGATAGTGAGCTTTGTTCCAATTCAACAAAACTAGGCATACAACACAAATAATAGCAATTACAGCAAAGGGAGCAACCACAAAAACCTTATCAGCAGTCAGAAAAGAAGCATCATCAAATTGAAGAAGCCTGCTGACTAATCCATAGTTACCTTTAAAGACAAAGAGATTCACCAAGGCAGTCAAAGAAAGGATGCAAAGCAGGAAAGAGAAAATTGCTTTCATCTTCTTTTTCCCCATCGCATAGATAAAACCCGACCAGACTACCCACAATCCGAAGAAAATACTTGCTGTATTACCCACATAGAAGAGAGGGTTATCTACGGTCCCCACATATGAAAACTCAATAGTAGAAGAAGCAATTAGATTAGCAGGTATAACTACTCCGTTTATAAGAAAGAGTAATAATCCAGAAAGGAGAAATATAAGGTTCCTTTGTTTCCTATTTTCAGCAAATTTTGCAAGAAATTGATTGTAGCTTATAGTAACTATCCAAAGCAGCAAGGGAAGAAAAGCAACAAAGAGGACCCCACCCACAAGGAGTATCCTTTCAGAGTCTGTGAGAGTTGGATGCCCTATCCACATGGCAGTAGCCAAAGCTAAAGTCCCAAAGGTGGCGATAAAATAGGAGACTTTCAAGGGTTGCTTTAATTTATAGAAGATATTCTTGACCAACGAAAAGACATTGTTTAAGGTCCAATACAGGACAAGACCAGCAGGAGAGGTATACAACAGGACAAGAAACAAACCAGCCATACCATATAGCTGGACCTTATCCCGAAGAGGGAACCCCTTGGTGTAGATAGCCCCCGCGATAACATTGATGAGTGTCATAACAATAGGTAAAAGATTAATCGAAATTTCGCCAAATGAGAGGAACCCATCAGGAGCCCCCAGGTTAGGGATGAATAAAAAGCTTTGCCCTTGAAGTTGTTGAAGATGAGACAGAAAGTGGTATGCAGCAATAAAAAATGGAACTTGGATGATCAGGCTTATTGAACTTCGTAAGGCATATGCCGGGTGATAGTGATTCTGTTTATAGAAGGTAGAGAGCATCATATACTGCTCATCACCCTTGAAGGCTGCCTTTATCCTGGAAATGCCAGGTTGAAGCCGTAAACGCTCATCACGTTCTTTCTTCTGCAGGGATTCAGCAATATTGTAGAGGGGTAGAGCCAAGAGATTTACAATGACACTAATTGCTGCAATGGAGAGCCCTGGATTCTTAAAACCTTTGTAAAAGAATGCATATACAAACTCCACGAACATCTCTAACGGATAGACAAGTATAGTATATAAAAAAGTACCCATTCATTACTCCCCAAACCATTTCAGCCAAATACAAATATGCACAACTAACGTACCATGAGGGCGGTACAAAAGAAACAATAACACATTTGAAATACCGGAAAAGATAGGAAAATAAATATTTTCCACTAAAATATCTTTGCTGTATCTTGTGAGAGGAACCAGCCATACAAGGTCATTTTTTCATCAATAGTTACAGGGACCTGCTGTTTCCAAGAAAGCTTAAACAACTGAGTATCTTTCATCAATCCATCAACTAGAGATGGGTTCCAAAAATCTTGCAGGCTTCCTTGCATTCCTAAAACCTGGATATTGTTTGGTTGAACACCATCAATTAGAGTTTTGACTTCTTCAACGTTTTCATACAAAAAATTCATGAACAAGTCCACTAAGAAATAGTCAAGCATTACATTGTAGTGAGCCCAATATTGAGAAAAGAGTTCTTTCATGAGGTAGAATATAATGCTGTTTTTTTCAGAACCAATAGCATAGATGGTCCAGCGTCCCCTAGGAACAAACTTATGGGTGCTCCCAGGTTTTTTGATACTCCAGAAAGGCCCCTCAAACGCATAGGAGAAATCAGCCGTTGCGAAGATGGTGGCATCTAGCCAAAGACCTCCTCTATCGGCAAGGGCGGTTACCCGCACAATATCTGAAAAATGAGTAAGGGTGATGATACCTGTTTCTAGTTTCTTGTAAATATGATCAGGGATTGAGCAGTATTCTGCCAAGTTATCTTTGGTCAGAATGATTAGTTCTGCATCGTCGGGCATATGCTTTTTAATACTATCTATGCATGTGCGAATGACAGGAAGTTCTTGATGATTTGCCTGCCACCAGAACATCCAAATATATTTCTTGGAAGGTTTCGCTAGGGAACTTGAACCGGTTGCATAATACTGTGCAACAAGGCTAGAGATGGTATCACTGAAATGAGAACGTAACCATGCCCCTTTTAGAGCATGATCTCTATCATATATTTGTTCTTTTAAATATCCTTTTGTAAATTTTTTACATATCTTTAGGAATCGTGCATGTGTTTGTAGCACGAAACCAAACTCTTTCCGGTACAAAACATTATGTTGTCTACCCATATTACTAACACCTCCGTCAATCTTCATCAGCAGAATGGAAACTTCCATCCGATTCTTTATATTTCAATTTTAAGGAACAGATTATTTATTATGGATACAGACCAATCTTACAAGGGATATGGGTTTATGCGTACTAAGCCAAGCTTGGGGTTTGTGCAATGAGAATGCTATCAACAACAAGGGAATTAAGACTATATCACCAATTTCTATGGGTGAAAGATATTCAACAAATCCATACACAGTATGAATCAGCAATATTGAGAACAAAATAAATGAATGGTTCCAGAAAATAACAAGAGCAACAATAATCGCTATAATAAAAAATATCGACATAATCCCTAGGTATAAAAATGCCATTATAAAGGATGCATCAATTCTTGAATGCAAAGAAAAGAGGTCAGGGATAAATCCAATTAGGGCTTTTTTCCACGTTACCTCTTGTACTAATTCTTTGACTATTTCGACTCGAAGAGAGCCATCTAGCCCTTGGGTAGCAAATCGAGAATTTGCAAAAAGATAAATTATAATAGCAACCAATAAACACCCAATCCCCGCAACACAAAGCATCAGAATTATGCGCATTTTATCAGTAAGTTCCTTAAAATTCCACTTGCCAATAAATTGCCAGCCATCGTATACGACAATGAGAATTAACAATGCAATTGATAACAAGAGCCCCGCTCTACTTTTTGAATAAAAAGAGCAGACGACAATAATGGCGAGAGGTATCAAAGGCATCATTTTTCTATTATTCATCACTTCAACAATAGCTAAAAGAGAATATGTCAATATCAACAACAAAGGGATTGAATTTCTATTCATCTGAATATATTGATCGAAAAATTCCATATCTGCTTTAACGACAAAAAAAGTGTACAAAAAAGGTAGCAAGGCAAAAATCGAATAGCAATAAAAGCTCCATTTAGGCCATCTCAAATATTTGACAGAAACGCCTAAACAAAATCCGATCATCGGTAATGGAAGGTTATTCAAGAGAGAAGTACGGCCACACTGAGATACAAAGCGAGCATAGAAAAGGATACCCAGAAACAAAGAAAAAATGATGAGATCTATCCATACAATATCATTTCTTAGTTTCCAAATAGTCACAAACAACAGAATCAACGCTAAAGATACACCTAAAACCTTTCTATTTGGAATGTCCCAAAATCCATCATATATATAAATATACAGATTCAAATATATAAGGATTTGCATGAAAATTGAAATATTTGGTTTGTCTTTTCCGCTTAATTTGGCTGAAAGTAGTTTTTCTATTTTTTGCATTGTTTCCCCATTCTTCTTGATTATTTAAAAAACGACCAATAGATTTTTTTAATCAAACCTTTCCCCCAAAATGGCAGTATACCTACAAATGAGATAAAAGACAGACCGCACTCTTTCCTAAAGAGTGCCCAGGCTTCTTCTGAACGCTTCGAGGCAATAAGCCCAACAAAAATATCACCAAAGTATGTCATTTTTATTTTTGGATATGCCGCGTATTCCTCTTTGTATTTTTCCAAGAGCATAAGTCGCCCACGAATCTGTCTTTCCTGGGAACTGCTGATAGAAACATCACTGAAATGATAGATCACCAAAGGGTCATCTAAATATTTGATCTGGTATTTTTTTGCAATCCTTCTATACAGGTCAGTATCTTGGGAAGCAGGTAATCTTTCATCAAACATACCACAGTCGTCAAATACCTTACGAGGGATAAGAGGGATGGAGCAGCCTCCAATGAAGTTGGATTCAAGCAATTGAGGCAAGACACTCCCATCATATTTTTTCCTCGCTTTAACCCTAATAGGAGCTCCATTATGATAGGTAAGGTAGTTACAATAGACGAGCCCTATCTCCCCACTGCCGAAACACTGCAACATCAATGCATTTTTATTTGGAAGCCATTGGTCATCATCGTCAAGCAACGCAATATACTGTCCTGTTGAGCACTTGATGGCTATATTTCTAGATGCACATGCTCCAAGATTCTTAGGATTTTGGATGTATAGCAATCTGTCAGAATACACTTCTTTCACCCGATTTTTTAGCATTTCTCGTTCTGGGCTGTCAGGGCTATCATCAACAACGATGATTTCAAAGTTTTGGTGAGTTTGTGTTAACGCACTGTCAATGGCCCTTGATAAGATTTCAAAAGGACGCTTGTAGGTTGTTATTATTACAGAAACCTTACATTTCTCCATCAATTCCCTCTTTTAAGACCCCTATAGGACAAGGAGTGTATTATAAAAAAGCTATAGTTATTTAGAAATACATACCTATCACAATTTTGTTTTTATACTAAAAATCTTCAGCTTATTTCCCTCTTTTTTTCATGTGTTGAAAAACGTGTATCATTTCCCTTTTCACATGGCCAAAATCTCTTGAACGATAATAAGTTAACAAATATATGGAATTAGGCACAACAGCGCAAAGAACCATAGAAATTAGAAAATCTAAATATCCGTTTTTAATAGATACGGAATTTACTATACCATAGGTAATCCAACCGATTACTATTGTCACAAGGGTGTAAAGAATATATTTATAAAAATATTCTCTGACAGGGAGTTTCAAACCAAACCTAAACAACACATAAGGTTCAAACCAGAAGCAAGTTGTGATCGTACTAATTGCCGTTCCAATAAGTATACCAACCAAGCCAATCTTCTGGGCAAGATAGATGGAAGCTCCTAAATTAATCAATGATTCAATCACAGGTTTATATCTATCATACCAGAATAAACCCATAGACGAATGGAAGGTCCTTACAGGCCGCAACATTCCATACAAATAAAAATTAATGACAATAACAAAGACAATTTTAGGTTCAAACAGATATACTGTGCCAAGCCATAAAGAGATAAAAGAATTTAATAATATCAGGAGACAGATAGAGGAAAATCCAACAAGCCAAGCGGAGACGAAATACAATTCATCAAATATACTCTTACTTTTCTGTAGCTGATTTTCTACAACCAAATTACCAACACTTGCCGATATTGAGTTATATGCGATACCAAGTACACTGTTGAGCGCAGAAGTTATCATCACATAGTTTGAATTGATACCCGCACTTGCAAGATTCACAAATTTCACCATAAGAATATTATCCGTTCCACTAATAACAACGGAACCAAGCTTATGAAATATAAGTGCAAATACATTTTTTTGTATTTTTAACTTTTCATCTCGATCGAGAGTTTTTTTCCCCTTCTCCAAGAGAAAAGGATAAATTTTATTCGCTTTTTGGCTAATCACAAGATTTTCAACAACTGTCGTGAATAGCATTACAGATAAGAACAGAATATAGTTATTTGTAAATACTAAAACAATAACCTGCAATACATATTTGACAACCTGGAAACCATAATAATATGTTGTATCCAAGTATTTTTTTTGATCTGCTATCAAAAGAGTTCTCTTATATCCTAAAAAATAGCTAATTCCAGAGTTTATAACAAATAAGCTATAAATGAAATTAATGTGAGGGATTTCTGGAACTTCCCCCAAGATAGAAGGGAGCAAAGGAATAAGTGATAGTCCAATTCCAAGAATAAGCAGGCCAATTGTTGTATATGCTTTTCTAAACAACTGCATAAGTGCTTGAATCTTATCAATTTCATTGAATGCCAACGGTTTGTATAAACTAAAACAAATTGCCGTTCCTATCCCAAGTTCTGCAAAGGAGAGTAATGAAAGAATATTAGAAAACAACCCATTCAGACCTAAGTACTCAACGGTAAGATACATTACAAATATCTTCCGAGTCACAAAGTTACCAAGATAACTTATAAAATACCCGACAGTTCCGAATTTAAAATTTTTTACAGAATTTGATATTCTAGACAAATTTATTCCTCTCGAACAGAGCTAATTTCAGTTTTCAGTATGCATTTTTTATCATGTTTAGAATACGAAAAAAAAACAATACCATTTGCAGCATTCGAAAATTTCCACGCTTCAATAAAAACAGACAGAGTGAACATCTTTTATGATCCCACACAATATTTACGTGTGCAAGATACGTTTTACAAATGCCTGATGAAAGATATACAATTATTTGTCTTTGTTCTTGTTTTGTATATATAGGAGAGAATAGTGCATCTTGGTAAAAGCTTTTAAAACATTTATAAAAAACATTCCTGAAGGATTGATATATTGGATCTAAAGGAATAATCCATTTCTTTGCATATGAAAATAATTGTTCTTGCACGAATACATGAGAATCGAGATAAAGTGGGGTTAGTTTTCTTCTAGTGAGACCTTCTTCATTATAAAAATAGTTGTAAAAAGCATTAGGAACAAGAAGAACAGATGAAGCCTTGTCAACAAAAGCCAGATTTTGTAACAAATCTTCACCAATAAAAATATGATAATAATTGGTATAATCGGTAGAAAAATCAATGATAGCTCTTCGTACTACTTGGGCCCAAAGTGAAGACATCTTCCCCGCTACAATCCTCTCATAGATAAATTGCATATCTTTTCCTTGGTATAAAAAAAGTTGGTCAGTAGGAAGTTCTTCCTTGTTTTTTGATTGAGCAAACCCAACTTTCCGAAATCCAAACACTATGATATCGGAATCATACTCAACCTGAAAAATATCAATCTCATTCAGAAGATTAGCATCCCAGTAGTCATCAGAATCCAAGAAACATAGATATTCTCCCTGAGCATAAGCAATGCCTACCCTTCGTGCACACAATACCCCACAGTTGTTTTGATGGATTGTATATATTTTCCCAGGATAGTTTTTTGTATATTCATCACAAATCATAGGAGAAGAATCAGATGATCCGTCATTAACAAGAATTAGTTCCCAATCAAAAAAAGTTTGGTTAATAACTGAATCAATACATCTTTTAAGGTATCGCTCAGCATTATATACAGGAACAATCACACTATATTTCATTGTTTCCTCTTTGTTATGTTCCTTTTAATGGTCAATATTCCTACTAATAGTATTGGACAATAGCGAAGAATGCCCATTTTAATTTTCTCTCGACTTGTTCCCATATCGAGAGCTTCTTGATAATATTGGAGAAATGTACGCTTAATTGTGGGAATATACTCATCATAAAAAGGTTTTACCCTTTCTACTTTTGGAAGAGCATACCAAAAAACTAACAAGTCATAGCAAACCATACAAGATGCAGACTTGATATTGCTTAAGGCCTTCCCATTGGAATCATCAAAAAGAGATAACACCTTTTCATAAGAACATATCTTGGCATATGTTTTGGAAAACCCGTATCCCAAATATGCAAAATCATGATTCTCTAAAACCTTGTAGTGGTAGCCTTTGGTATTGAGAACACTTACACTTTTTGACGGATTAAAAATAATATATCTTACAACATATTCTAGGTCTTCACAAACTGTTAATTCTTCATCCAGCAATAGGCCTGTATTATAAAATAATTTATTCCACAGATAACCACGCAGACCTCTCTTTTTTGTAATTTCTTCAATTGCTTGTTTGGCAGATATACAAGTTTTTAAGGCTCCTAAGCAAAGGCGGTCTAGATACTCGGTCCAACCATCATTGTAAACCCCAATAATCGACATACAGCAGTTATCATCGGATTTGATACCCTCATATAACTTCTCAAACATAGCATCATCAATCCAGTCGTCTGAATCGACAAATCCAACAAAGGTCCCTTGAGCAATTGCAATACCTTCATTTCTTGCTCTTGAGACTCCGTGGTTTTCTGTATCTATTATAATTATTCTTGAATCAGTTGCTTGATATCTTTTACAAATTTCTAGGCTGGAATCCTTTGAGCCATCATTGATCAAAAGGATTTCAAGGTTTGTATATGTTTGCCTAACAATACTTTCCAAGCAGTAAGCAAGAGTATGTTCAGCATTATATACAGGGACAATGATACTGATTTTTTCCATTCAAATTCTCCAAATCCACAAAACTCCAATTATTTCAAATTATTTGAAATAATCTGCTAATTGTATCGCCCAATCTTGAAAATTCTTCTGTGCATCAAAACGCTCAAGCCAGTTCATTCTTGCCCGATGGCGATATTCTTCTTGTACTTCTACATTTAAGCTCATAAACTCTTTCAAGTATTCCGCTAATTGGATGGCATCAAGGTTTTCTGGTAGCAATCTACCAACGGTATTATTAACAATCTCAGAGGTCCCTCCCACATCTGTAGCATAACATGGGATACCAAAAGATTGTGCTTCCATGATGGAAACAGGTAATCCCTCACTTTCACTTACATTGACAAACAAATCAACATGCTTTTGTTTATAGAAATCCAGTACCTGACTGTTGGAAATGCGCCCCATAAACTCAATATGTGCATTCAACGACAGGTTCTCTGAAACCTGGGCCATGAGTCTTGAGAGCAACGTTCCATCACCAATACAGATCCACAAAAAATTGTCAAATCCTTGATTTACCAACAACAACAATGCTTCTGCAATTAGATGGACTCTTTTCACTTCGACAATGTTTGAACAGGAAACCAGAATAAACTTATCAGACTCTTTTTGTATATTTATCCCATAATCAGTGGTACCTAAGTATGCCGTATGAAATTTATCTGCATACAATGGATGGGTTTGGGTGAGATGGTTTGTTCCATCTTGAGAACAGGGAATTACTGCATCAATATGGCTTAAAACTAAATCCCTAAATGGGAATGCTCGGTATTTTCTCCTATTTGCGTAGACATCGTATCGATGGGCCCGAGATACAATATACATCAGAATTTGATTCTTATATTGTGCTGCCAGTCTATTTGCAATGAAGGCATGCTCCAAAAACCAATAGCTATACACAACACAGTTATCGAAACTACTGATATCAATGGATTTATGAAGTTGAGATGTGGCTCTAGCAACCAAAGCCAATACTGTACCATACATATATAGGCAATTTGCTTTCCAACCAATTTCTGGTTTTTTGTGTACCTCATTCCAAATAAGTTTGTCAGCGTTTAACATCCCCTTGAAACTTAATCCAACTTTTCTCCATATTCCCAATGAGGAGTAACCTAATCGATGAACCACAACATTAGAAGGTAAAGAGCGGGTCTGGACATCCTTCTCAGTTGCATAAGCTGCTAAAATAACAATTGTATCAAAAGCATTCGCTAAATATGTTATTTCATTCTCAATGAAAGATTCATCTTGGTTATATGGAAATTTATGGGTAATCATTATACAGAGTTTTCTCATGCAAACCTCTGTGGAAAAAAGAAATGAATATTGCTAAGGACAAAAAAAAGAGGAAAGCCATCCCACTGGGATGTTCTTTCCTCATATCTATTTCTTATACTATAATCTTGTTGCATACCACTTCCATCGACCTGTATCATCATGTGGCTATAGTAGTATGGTATTATCCCTACTGCAAGTCCTTTCAGAAAAGGAACTATGAACCATAGTTTTTTTAGAAGTAACCAAAACAGTAGATGCTCATACCTCTGCTACCTTCCCACCGAATAATACTCCACCCCAGCTTCCTTCATCTTCTTAGGATCAAAGAGGTTTCTTCCGTCATATACCAAGGCAGTCCTCATCAGACGCTTGAACTCTGAAGGAGCAAAGGCCTTGATCTCCTTCCAGTCAGTGAAAATGAAGCAAACCTGGGCACCAGAGAGAGCTTCATCAATGGTAGAGGCATACCCTATCTCAAAGGAGTACTGCCTCTTGCAGTTTTCCTGGGCTACAGGATCGAATGCCGTTATGATGGCCCCATGATCCAGAAGAAGAGGAATGTTATACAAGGCTGGAGACTCCCTGAGGTCGTCAGTCCCTGCCTTGAAAGCAAGACCTAAGACTGCAACCTTGATCCCTTCAAAGGTTATCATACGCTTAGAGGCCTTACGATATAGCAGAGTTCTCTGAGTGTTGTTTACCGAAACAGCGGCAGAGACTGTCCTGAGGTTGTAGCCATGCTGCTCAGCAAGATATTCAAGGGCTTTGGTATCCTTGGGGAAACAGCTTCCACCATACCCTACCCCTGCCTTTAGGAAGCGCGACCCTATCCGTTCATCATAGGACATGCTTCTTGCAACATCTTCTATATCAGCACCAACCAGCTCACAAAGGTTGGCCAGGTCGTTCATATAGGAGATCTTGAGGGCAAGGAAGTCATTGGCTGCATACTTGCTCATCTCAGCACTCCTGCGGGAGACAGCAACTATGGGAAGGTCGAATGGGGCATAGACAGTACGAAGGGTAGATTCTGCTTTCTCACTCTCCACCCCGATGATGATGCGCGAGGCATGCATCATATCATGTACTGCAGAGCCCTGGGCCAAAAATTCAGGATTGGAAGCTACCTCTACACAGACGTCCCTGACCAATGAGTCCTTGATGAACTGCTCAACCTTGTCGTTGGTGCCCACAGGAACTGTTGACTTAACCACTACCAGGCAATCGTGTTCCACACTTTCAGCTATCTGGCGAGCTACAGTAGCCACATAGCTAAGGTTTGCTGACCCGTCAGGCAATTCAGGAGTCCCTACCCCTATAAAGATTACATCCGCAGAAGCATATGCCTTCTTATAGTCGGTAGTGAAATGAAGCAGGCCAGAAGAGAGACCTTCCTGCAAAAGAGCTTCCAAGCCCTCTTCATAGATGGGGCTGATGCCACTTCTAAGTTTTTCTATTTTCTTGGGGTCTACATCAACACAGGTTACCCTATGCCCGACATGGGCAAAACAGACTCCTGCTACAAGACCAACGTAGCCTGTACCGGCTATGGTGAGATTCATAGAAATTCCTCCACTGTTCTGATCATTTCGTAACACCCTTATTCCAGTCTCAATGGTGCTAACAGAGAATCTTTCTCACTCAAGCAAATCTCACAGTCCAGTTCTGGCCAGACAATTCCAATAGCAGGATCATTCCAAGCTATCCCACCCTCATCCTCAGGATGGTAGTACTCGTCACACTTGTAGGAGAATTCAGCAACTTCAGAAAGAACCAGGAACCCATGGGCGAAGCCCTTGGGGATGAAGAACTGGTTCTTCTTTTCGGCTGTTAGCACAGCTCCCACATACCTTCCCCATGTCGGGCTACCCTCACGAAGATCGACGGCAACGTCAAAGACCTCACCCTTGGTCACCCGAACCAGCTTGGCCTGGGGATAACTCTTCTGGAAGTGGAGGCCCCGTAGTACACCTTTCTTCAACATGCTCTGGTTGTCCTGCACGAAGGTGCAATCGATGCCTGCCTTTTCGAAGTCAGGCCTTCGATGTGGATGAGGCCTATATCAAGTCCAAGGCAAAAGCCCTTGGTGAAGGGATATCAAATAACATAAAGAAAGACAAAGCTGAATAGGGAGGAGAAGACAAAAAGACAAGGGTCAAACTCGCAGACTCCATTGATGCAAAGATTGCAAAGGCCCAGGATACTGTCGTAAAGGTGAAGGGAAGATACGATTTGGCATTGGCAGCCCTTGAGAATCTCATGGCGAAAAAGAATGAGCTGATGTGGAAGGAACTGCTAGAAGCTTTCGTCAAAAGTGGCAAGTCCTATGCTGAAACCTTGAAGTTTTTGAAGGGATAATTAAGGACATTTTCAGCTATAAAGCTAGTTTGAGTGGTACTTTTACAGAAAGTTAACATTATAGAAAGTGTCTACCAAATGGGGATTAGTTCAAACCCACCACCACCTATAACAAGCAGATTCTTTCTTTGCCTGATTTCAAATGGCTCTGTATATTTCACATCAAGTTCCTTATAGATTACATCATCTCCCAACTACAAACGTGCAGCTTGTTGTTGCAGAACCACCAATATTGAGCATCATCCCTGTCTTAGCCCCGTCTATCTGATAGCCCTCAGCATTGTTGCTGACCTGCTTCCAGAGATCGAGGAACATCCTTGCTCCACTTGCGCCTACAGGATGACCTACACCTATTAGCCCTCCGCTAGGATTGATCGGATGAGAGCCTTGCCTATGAACAAGCCCCTGCTCTATTGCCTGATATTCTTTTCCAGGATCAGTTATTCCAAATGCAGAAATGGCAGCATACTCACTGGAGGTGAAACAGTCATGAGTCTCAAAGACATCAATGTCCGCTACTGATAGATTTGCCCTAGCATATGCATCAAGCACAGCCTGACGTGTCCAGGGAAGCACATACGGTGTGGCCTTTCCTTCTTCCACCTTAGCCTCAAAGCGTAAAGGTGCCACCCTATGGCCCCACCCGAGAATGCGGGGTATAGCATCGAGTTTCAGATTTCTCTTGGTTGCATACTCCCTTGCAAACTTCTCAGATGCCAGAAACACTACCACAGCACCATCAGTAACTTGGGAACAATCAGAAATAGCCAGTCGGCCACCAACAAGAGAGTTTGTGGAGGTTCCTCTCTGTTTTGCCTGCTCTAGGCTCATAAACCACTTGCGCGTCTGTGCAAGTGGATTATGTTTGGCGTTGCTGTAATTCTTGTTGGAAATCTCAGCTAGGCAATCAAGATAGCGTTTCTCATCCAAGGCATATCTTTCCAGATAGACATCAGCAAGTCTTCCAAACAACTTGGGAAAGGGAAAAGAAATTCCAGCGGCCTCTTTTGCCTGATAGGCGGCAGAACCCAAGAAATCACCACACACCGAAGAATTCACAGTCTTCATCAGTTCAGCACCTACCACCACAGCAAGATCAAGAGCACCCACTTGGATCTTGGTCATTGCCGCATCGATCGCAATGGCAGAGGAAGCACAAGCTGCCTCATAACGGGCAGAGGGGATACCGTTGAACACAGGAGAGACTTCAGTGAGGAATGCCCCGAAATGCCCTTGGTTCAGATAGTGCTCACCATCAAAGTTCCCGACAAACACCCCGACCCTATCGGCTTTTCCTAACTCTGCAATGGTTGAGTAATCAAGAGAGGTAGCCTTGAAGGAGTCTTCAAGAGTCTCCCTGAGCAATGATACAAGGTTCTTCTTTTCCTTGGTAAAATTCCGTTCAAAGTCTGACTGTTCACCACCAAGCACAAATACCTGTTCCATATCTACCCCCCTTACCTGGATGCCTTGAAGTATCTTCGATAATCAATAGGGGGATATGTTCTCTCATTATCCAATACTGAGAGATCAAGGGAGCCGATACTTTCTTTAAGCCTTATGTCCCTCTCTATGATATTTTCTATGCCTACCCTACCGCCAAGCAAGAAACAGAGAGATGTGGGTGGAACCCAACCATACCCATAGGCCATGGCTATATCTGCTGAATCAACAGATTCGGCAACCTCAAGGGCACTGATATACGAACAGACCACGTACTTAACAAGAAAGTAACGGCAAATGGATGCTTCGTCACTGCTATCTGCTAGCAACACATCGATTGCCTCTTGATACAATCCATCCTGCAAGTAAGTAACCATTCTGTCAGCATAGGGAAGTATATATTTCTGAAGTGGTCGATAGCTGTCCAGGCCAATGTCATATACCATTTTTTGCTTGGAACCATCAGGAAGGTATTCCATCTTGAATAAGCCTGAACCACTTTTCCTGCCTAGTCTTCCCTGAGAAACCAAACGGGTAACAAATTGTGGAATCTTCTGCTCACCAGAAAAGAACTCGGGTGCTTTTTCTATCAGGTTCTCCATAATTGCAACATGGATATCAAGACCAACAAAATCTACAGTATTGAGGGGTGCCATACTTCGTCCAGTAAAAGGACCGAGAATTGCATCGAGGTAGTCTATACCCCCTCCTCCGCTACATTTCTTGTGTATTTCAGCAAATTGTGCAACTTCGTTGAGAAACAGGAAACCAATCCGGTTTCCCAGGAAGGCTGCCTTGTCATTGGTCTGTACTGTCTTCCGCAATACAACCGACTGCAGATAGTCATAGAAATCAGTAGCTACTACAGGATTGCTCCATTGCATCTGGGTAAATTCCATAAATGGAAGGTTATAAGGAGGATTGAAGAAATGAGTACCGAAGTACAAACTCCTTCCTTCTTCATTAAAAACAGCGGCTAGCTCTTCAATTGAAAGACCGGAAGTACCTGAACTTACAATGGTTCCAACTCTCCTGTTCTTAGCAATATGGGTATTGATTTCAAGTTTCACAGCCAGATCTTCAGCTACTGACTCAAAGACCCAGTCAGATTGTTGCACACATTCAGGCAACTCATGGTAAGTCATTGGAACAAGAAGTGGCCTTATCGAGTCAGCACGAACAGACTTGACAGCCTGCTCTATCGCAGCAATGGACTTTTCCATGGAGCGGCTCACCATGAAGACCTTGGCATTACAGAATGCTGCAAGCAGACCACATACCTGTGATCCCACTGCTCCGTTAGCGCCGATGACTGTTATTGTATTAATTACCATTCATAAATCCCTATTATTGCAGGCTAAAAAAGAAGTTAAGAATCATGATTCCCAATATTTACTGTTCTCGACCATTTTTTCGTAATCTTCTCGTAGCAATCCTACAACCTTCAAGTCATGGTACTTTCCATCCTTGTAAATCGCTTGCCTTTGTATTCCTTCAATGACCCAGCCACATTTAAGATAGAGGTTTTCAGAGGGCTTGTTGTAATCAAGCCAGGAGCCTTCCAACCTTTGAAGTTGTAATTGGTCAAAAGCATACCGTTGCAAAGCCATTACGGCATCAGTGCCAATACCTTTTTGCTTAGGGCTTGAACTATGAAGTTTAATACCTGTATAAGCCTTCCTGTTCTTCCAATCAACATCTGTAAGACTTGTGCTACCAACGGCTTTACCTTCATACTCAATAATAAATCGAAAATCTTTCCCATTATTTGATAATTGGCGAAACCACTGCTCTTGTGAAAATTCAGATATAGGCCACGCCCAACCTACAACCATTTGTTCAATGGAAGGATCATTCAACATTTCTCGCAAGAGTTCCATATCCCGTAATTCAAAGGCTCTCAAGACAACACTCTTACCATAAATATTCATTACTTTCTCCTCGGTTCTTTAGCTATCAAAAACTTGATAGCATCAACCATTATAGCCAAATCAATCTCTGTATATCTTTGATCACAAGGTATAGGCAGTATATTTTTCGCATAATTAACTTCTAGACTATCTGGTTGACATTCGTCGATGATCTCAGGCCACAAGGTAGGAATATATATTTTTCTCTTTTGTAGCTGCTTTCGTATTTCTGAGCCATTATCTATTAACAAGGGATAGGCAAAAGGCCCTTCAGGAATAGTTAGCGATAACTTATTAATAGTACCAAGATGAGATTGCAGATAGATAAAATTAGCTGTTCTTTTATCCTTGATTGATTCATAATCAATTGCCCTAAGAAGATTGTGCGTCAACTTGGACATACTCTTAATGGGTTCTGTTTTGAATAATTTGTTGTTGTCCACAGATTCTTGATAATGATCTTCTGCATTGGTCTCGTAACGAGCAAGAAGAAAATTCATCCTAGGGTAAGAAATATCCACTGGCAAGGTTCTATTCAATTTGGAATCAGTGACTAAATATGCCCCATCAGGAACCCCAAAGAATTTCCTGCAAGTATATATTGTATCAATACCATCAATTGGCCTTTGGAAAAAGGCTTGAACGTTGTCTATTATTACATTTCGATATTTTGATTTGAATTCAGAGAAAATATCGTTAGACAGCTGGCCATAATAGTTTACCAGATAAAGATATTCATTATCTTTGATAAAAAAGTCTATCTGAGGTAAAAAGTCATCATTAATTGGGTAGAACCCAATCTCAACTGAATACTTTTCACATACTTCTCTAACAGAAGAGCACAACATCAAAGGGATATATATCTTTTTTATCTCTCTAGCTTCTATCAGAAAGGCAAGACAGTTCCTAGCACAATTCAAAGCAACAGCATCTGGATAAAAATCAAGGCCATTGTAGTGTTCAAATTCTATGTATCCACCAATTTCTTTCATCTGATTCCCTTAGGTATACAAACCACCTATTCCAGAGTGTATTGCTTCAGCTTATCCTTGACTCCACCCTGAGAGACATGCATCATCATATCGATCATTGAGAGGTTGGGTACAAAATCATGGCTTGATTGGGCATATGTTACATTCCCAGTCTTCAGGAAATGCAGCGCAATACCCTTTGATGTGAACTCATCCTTGCCATACAGTTCCATACCACCGATTGCATTGAAGTATTGGCCGGCCTGCAAGACCCTGCAGATTTCCAACACCTTTTCCTGCCCTTTGAGGGAATTGTCCTTCTCCAGCCCGGAAGACAATACTATCTTTTGGAAACGGTAAGGTGTTTTTACCTTCCCACGGTAAGAACTTTTTAACACTTACGGTAAGCAGTTTTTAGACCCTTGTGGTAAGGAATATTTTAGTCTTTACGC
>NZ_JAVSNJ010000004.1:0-158573 GCF_032144095.1 Sphaerochaeta sp. PS | reverse complement strand
ATGATTGTAATGGTGAAGTTCATTGTCTCCCTCCCTGATTTTTTGCATATTCCAGCAAATATGCATAAGTATCTGAACGGATTTGTCTTTCTGTCAAGGTAATTGTTTGCTACCCTGTCCGTATTTCTCAGAGGGTAAGGGAAATGGTAAAAGTATCAGGAGAAATTGCGGGATATCCATAAATTGGGTAAGATCCTGCTTAGTATCTTTTCAACCAAGAAGTCTCTTCGCGAGCATTGCTCTTTCTGTCCCTAATAGCCGTAGAGCAATCCGATGGAACTGGTCAAGAGCCAATCCTCTGAAAGGCCGGGGATGGAACGCATCTCCCTGGTGGTAGCTCCATTCCAATGGGAGATCTTCTCATACCGCATCATGGGGACCATGACGGTCACCACCAAGGCTGAGTTGCTCTCCCAAATCCAATATTCCGCCTTGAAGACAGGGCCGACCACCCCTGTTACCCGAGGGCCGAAGTCGGTCATGGTTATTGAGCCTATCCCTACCTTGATAAGCAATTCCTCACTGAGAGGAAGCCAGATGCTTACATCGGTGGAGATGGTATATACCCCATATCCGGTACGGTCGGGATCGTAGGTGAAGAGGGAGGCAACCTGAGGGTATCCCAAGGGGATGCCAAGGCTCAGGTTTACCGATATAAGATCAAGATTGATATCCATTACAGACCCGGTCATCGCATAGCCGACCTGGAAGCCCGCTGCAATTGGGTTCTCCCTTGCCGAGAGTGAAAGGGAAACAGAAAGGACCAGGCAAAGCACCCATACTCTTCTCATTGGTTCCTCCTATAGGCAGATGTGAGGATATAGAGCAATTCTGAGGGGTGGTTTGGCCCTCTGTCCAGTCCTACTCCTTGCCCTTGGCAAAAGTAACTGAGAATTTTGACCAATCGTAGCGATAGGGTAGGTATGCAGGGTTCCCTGATAGGGTTGAGGTCCTTTCAAAAAAGTCTCTACATGAGAGCTATATAGTAGTGTACCTCCAAGCTAGGTTGCCAGGATTCTGCGAGGGTATGGACGTACATATGTGGTTGCCTAGAAACTGTAGAGGACTCCCACCGTTGTGGTTAGCAGGCCAAGAAGAGGAAGCAGGGGGCTGAAAAGTACAGCAGCAGTGTTTTCTTCGTCATAGTCACCTACCAGGACTCCAAAGAGAAGAATGGGGACATTGATGTTCAAAAAGAGCCCATAGTTCTTGTTTGGGATCCAATACTCTCCTTTGATGACAGGCCCTGCAAGCCCTCCGAATGACGGGCCAAAGTCGGTCAGGGCGATCCCTCCAAAGCCAAGCTTGAGGTCAAAACTGTCACTGAGGGGGAATGCAGTGGAAACGTCGAGGGTAACAGTTGCCAACTTGGGGAAGGCTTCTGAGGGGTCTGTATTGGCTGCGATGTAAGAATACCCCAAGGGGTAGTTTAGCCCGGCATTGAGGTAGAGCGGCCCTAACCCGACATCGACGACAAATCCAGTTGCGGCAAACCCTGCCTGAAAACCTACTGCTACATTGTTGCTTCTTGCTGAGAGAGGAGAGAGGGAGAGAATTGCAAGAGTAACAACCAAAAGTATTCTGATTTTTCGTTTGTCCATATGCCACCTTCTTTGTTTTCATACATTGGAATAGAAACACTCTCTTACGTATAAACAAAAGAGTGAAAGAATAGTGACAAAATTGAAAATGTGTATGGTTAAATCTTCTGAATCCTCTCAGTGGTAGGTGATTGTTTTCTCCAACCGGCCCTATTCCGCAAGCTGACAGCCAGCTCTTCGAGGTTGTGTTTCTCAGCAATTTGTTGGTTGTCATGCCCGGTGATGATCAGCCCAACTAGCTCTTTTTCCCTGTCAGTGAGCGTATCAAACCATGCAAACTGGCCAACAATCCTTGTATAGGTTTGGATTAGGCCCTGAACAGAACTATCCAGGCAGCAAAGCTGAGTGTATAGTGGACTCGTACCTAGTCCCGGTGAAGGGTATCTGTATCCTTGCTTGGATACTCAAGGAGCACTTCCTGTAAATCAGACATACAGAGGTGTCCATCATCAGGATTTTACCATCAGTTCATTGTGACTGAAGAAGATAAGGAGAGAACATGGGTGTATATGCCTACAGTGTGATCGGGATGAAGGGGGAGAGTGTTCCTCTTTCCACCTATCGGAATACGGTGCTTCTGATCGTGAACACAGCAACCCGCTGTGGGTTCACCCCCCAGTATGCTCAGCTGGAAGAGCTGTATGAGCTCTATGGCAGGCGTGGCTTTGCCGTGCTGGACTTTCCTTGCAACCAGTTCAAGGAACAGGCACCTGAGGATATTGCCGCTATCAACGAGATCTGTACCCTGACCTATGGAACCAAGTTCCCCCGGTTTGCCAAGCTTGAGGTCAATGGTGAGCACCAGGCACCCCTATATGCATACCTGAAAGCCCAGAAGGGGTTTGCAGGATTTGACCCCTCCCATGAAAAGAGTGTTTCCCTCACAAAACGGATGAGGGACGCTGACCCTGAGTTTGAGAAGGACCCTTCCATCAAATGGAACTTCACCAAGTTTCTCGTGGACAGGCGTGGTGAGGTTATTGCTCGATTCGAGCCAACGGCAAGCTTTGAAAGCATCAGGCAAGAAATAGAGAAACTTCTGTAGGGTTTTTCCTTACCAATGGGCAAGTGCCCTATTCCATCCTTATATAGTGTGAAAATACAATAGTGCACAATATATAAGGAGGTTCCCCTGAGCGAATATGAGCATGAAGGTACAGGACGAAACGGTGAAGCCTTCTCCCTCTCCTCCTACAAAGGAAAAGTCCTCCTGATCGTGAACAGTGCAACCCATTGTGGGTTCAACTGCCAATATTCCGAACTCGAAGCGATGTATGAGCAATACAAGGCGAAGGGCTTTGAAATCCTGGATTTTCCTTCCAGCCAGTAAGCCGGCCAGGCACCCGAATCAGACGCTGATATCAGATCTGTACCCTCACGTTTGGGACCAAGTTTCCCCGATTTGCGAAAGGTGAGGTAAACGGGGAGCATGAAATACCCCTCTTCACCTATCTGAAGAAGAAGCAGGGATTCGAGAGGTTTTCCACAGATCATCCAATAGCACCGGTCCTTGCCGACATGTTGGCAAAGGCAGATCCTGACTACGCGAAGAGCCCACCCATGACATGGCAGAGCTCTCCGAAGAGGTTGCCAGACTTCTCTAGGATTTCCTACGCAGTGTTGCCGTTCCCAAAAGGACTACGCATCTTTCGTTTTCGTGGCCTTTTGTTTCCTGCATTACGGTAGATGAAGAACTTGCTGAGAAAAACGCTACTACGAAGTTGGCGATCATCATCAGGGAAACTACCTGATAGTCGTTCCATCCAATCTCAACCAAGGCCCTACCAATCCAGGTTGAGAGGGGAAGGAACGGCAGGTAGTAGATTGCGAGCTTGGTCAATGCCCGGGGGATGTTGGCACTGCTATGAAAGGAGAAATGGCCGTCTACCATACAGGTATAGAGGATGCCCAAAAACAGGGCTACCAGGTAGCTTGGGGTGGAGGGGAGATGAAAAAGCTCTTCCAGAGGGGTGAATGCCCCGATCTGGATGAGCCCTGCACTGGGAGAATCGGATAAACTGGGAGTATTTCTCCCTAGAGGTATACTCGCTCATGGCAGGCATAGGCCAACACCAGGGCCCCTTCGAGGGCAGTCCCTTTTGTCGGGCAGACAACAATCTCTGACGGCAGGCCTTTGAGGAACAGTGCCCTGATGGTCTTGTCCTGCTCCAGGACTCCCCCTGCGAGGGTAAGTCGCTGCCTGAAGGGCATGGCAAGCCTGCTTTGCACGGAGATGACAAGATGTACCAACTCTTCTGCTGCCTCCTTGAGGATGGCTTTTGCAAGTGGGTCCCCCTTGTCTGCAAAGCTGGTCACATACGGGGCAAACTGGGCGACGGTTGCCTTGGCAAGGTTCTTGTCATTGAAGAACGGCACACACTCCTGCAAATCCCCCAGATGGAAAAATGAACGGATAGTACCATCCATGGTTGTTTCAAGGTCACGACCCTCCTTGCTTCTCAGGGTCCTGCGGACAGCCTGGATCGCGATCCACCAGGCAGAACCCTCATCGCCCAGGGCACTGCCCAGGCCTCCTGAGCGTACCGTCTCACCCCGATCATTACGCCCCATACAGATCGACCCGGTTCCTGCAATGAGGGCGATGCCGCTGACATCCAAATGTGAGCCTGTGAGCAGGATTTCCGCGTCACTTACCAGAACCCGGGGAAAATCCTCCATGAAATAGGAGTCGAACACAGCCTTCCACTTAGCCTGTTCCACCTGCCTTGCAAGGCCGGCACTGCCGAAGCAGAAGGCCTTGATGCTCATGCCTTGGAGTATCTGTTGTCCCCTTGCCTTATCCAGCAACAAGAGCACATTCTTTGCAGCCTGCTCGAAGCCGACTGCATAGGGGTTGGAGCTTGCCCCCTCATCCTGGTAGATTATCTGTTTTTCCTCATTCCAGATGGCAAGGCGGCATCGGGTGCCCCCTCCATCAAGCCCATAATATATTCCTTTCATGGGGGAAGTATGGGATGGGGTTGTGGTTGTTGCAACATATATTTTCAATTGTTGATGAAAATATGTACCAGTATGGTATGCTAGGGGTATGGAAGGATGTACCACTCTCTTACAACAAGCACTCTCATACCTCTCTCCCTCTGAGGCAAAGGTAGCTACCTACCTACTTGAACACCCCACACTGGCGGTAAAGCAGAGCATCACGACCCTTGCAAAGGAGAGCGGCAGCAGCACAGCTGCCGTTGTCAGGCTCTGCAAACGTCTCCAGTTCGAAGGGTATGGCAGCCTCAAGCTCGCCTTGGCCCAGGAGGTGTATGGAAATAGTGCACCCCGGAACGAGGGCCCCTATATCTTTGACCTTTCCAAGGCTGAAGGGGTAGGGTCCATAGCCACCATGATGGTCGATACCGTCTGCGAAAGCATCACCTCCCTGAAGGGAGTCCTCTCCAGCGGCCAGTTGGAGATTGCCGTAGAGCTGCTGCTTACCCGCAAGAAGATTCTCTTGGCAGGTATCGGAGCCTCGGCCCTTGCCGCCATGGACCTCTACCAGAAACTCGGAAGGCTGGGTATGTACGCCAGTTTTCCTAGTGAACCTGACCTGCAGATAGTCAACGCCTGTGCCTTGGACGAGCAGAGTGTTGCTGTCATCTTTTCCTATTCTGGGGAGACGAAGACCATGCGCCAGGTTGCACAACAGGCGAAGAGGGCAGGGGCCACAGTCGTTGCTGTCACCAGGGTAGGGGGAAACTCCCTCTCCAAGATCGCTGATGTGGTACTCACCGTCCCTGATAGTGAGGCCCTCTATCGCCAGGGCGCGACCCTTTCGCGGTTGAACCAGCTGGTGGTTGTGGACATCCTGTACAGCAGCCTCATTGCAAGCAGACCCGATGCAGAGCTGTTGTTGACGACCACCTGGAAGGCGGTAAGCCATGCATCAGGTCTCGCCGACCAGAAAAAGCAGTAGATTGGGGAAGGCCTCATCGCCTTCAAGCAAGACTTAGCAGGGAAGGATGTACAGATGATCACTTGTGGCTTGGACCGTATCTCCACATACCCCCATCTTTTTGATAACAAGCGCCTAGGGCTGGTAACCACCCCCAGTGCCGTCGATGCCCATCTGTGCTCCAGCATCGACCTTTTTGCATCCAGGTACAACCTCAGATCCCTCTTTGCCCCAGAACACGGGCTCTACTCCGACCAGGGTGCGGGATCGAGTGTGCAATCCTGGTTTGACAAGGAACGGTCGCTAGAGGTGCATAGCCTCTACACTGCCGAGTCCAAGGGACTCCAGATCAGTATGGTTGAGGGCCTTGATGCCCTGGTATTCGATATCCAGGACCTTGGATTGCGGTTCTACACCTACATTGCAACGTTGAAGAACCTTCTCAAGGATTGTGCAACCTTTGGCCTTCCTCTCATTGTCCTGGACCGGCCCAACCCCCTTGGTGGGGAGGTGGTTGAAGGAAACCTCCTCGGTGGGGACTCCTTCAGCTTTGTTGGACCGGCAGCGATACCCATCCGCTATGGCCTTACCATCGGGGAGTTGGCCCTCTACCTCAATGCAACAGAGGCTCTAGGCTGTGACCTCACCGTGGTGCCCCTCCTATCCTGGAAACGAACCCAATATTTTGACGACATCCAACGCCCTTGGATCATGACCAGCCCAGCCATCGGGCACTTTTCCACCGCTTTGCTCTATGCGGGGATGTGTTTGTTTGAGGGGACGAACCTCAGTGAAGGGCGGGGTACCAGTGCCCCCTTTGAGCTGATAGGCAGTCCTTTCATCGACCCGTTCTCCCTGGCAAGGGAGGCAAACGCCCTCGCCCTGGACGGGGTGGCCTTTACCCCAGCACATTTCACCCCCAGTGCGAGCAAGTACGCCAACCAGATGTGTAAGGGTTTGTATCTGCATCTGTTGGACAAGAATCGCTTTAGGCCTGTAGAGACGGCACTCCGCCTTATCAGCCTCATAGCGGAAGAGTATCCAACAGAGTTTGTATTCCTGCCAACCCACCATGAAAGATCGTTGTCAGGCTTTGAAAGGCTTGCCGGCAAGGGGAGCATACCCTTGCTGCTCAACGATGTTGAGAAGCTTGTCCAGAGGTGGAGAAGCCAAAGCGAAGCCTTTGCCAAGAAGAAAAAACCATACCATCTCTATGGATGAAGGAGAAGATTGTGAATAGAACAACCAAGATTGGACAGCACTTCGTCTGTGGGTTTCCCGGAACAACCATGGACGAGACCTTCATAGAGGCTGTCAGAACCTATAAGATAGCCAATGTCATCCTCTTTGCCCGTAACATTGAGAGCAAGGCCCAGGTAAGAACCCTCTGTGAATCGATCCAGGCCCTGGTCCGCAAGGAGTGCGGAACCGATGCCCTCATCGGCATTGACCAGGAGGGGGGTATGGTGACCCGACTCAGCGCTGACTGCACCAACGTCCCAGGGGCCATGGCCATCAGTGCTACAGGGGAAAGGGCCTCTGCCTATGAGGCGGGTACCATCACCGCAAGCGAACTGAGGGCCTTGGGCATCAACTGCGACTTTGCCCCGGTGCTGGATGTGAACAGTAACAAGGAGAATCCTGTCATTGGGGTACGCAGCTACGGCGACACAAAGGAGAGGGTCATAGAGTATGGCCTGGCCATGGCCGAAGGGTTGCAAAGCCAGGGCATCATGGCTGTAGGGAAACACTTCCCTGGCCATGGGGATACCCATCTTGACTCCCATCTCGCCCTCCCTACCGTTGATGCCGACCTGGAGGCCCTGGAGGAGCATATCGCTCCCTTCAGAGCCGCTGTCCTAGCAGGGATACAAGGCATCATGAGCAGCCATATCCTATTTCCAGCACTGGAAAAGAAGTATCTCCCTGCGACAATGAGCCGCGCCATCATCACCGATTTTCTCAAGGGGGAGCTGGGCTTCAAAGGCCTGGTCTTCACTGACTGCATGGAGATGCAGGCAATTGGCCGCTACTATGGAACTGTCGAGGCTTCCCTCTCTGCCCTACAGGCGGGAGTGGACATGGTCTGTATCAGCCACCATGTTGGTCTTGCCTGCAAGGCCATCGAGCGTGTCAAACAGGCATTGCTTGACAAGAGCCTCAGTGAGGAGGAGCTGGACCTCTCTACCAGGAAGATACTGCTTGCAAAAAGGATGCTCTCTGAGCAGGATAGCGTCGACTTCTCGGTTGTAGGCAGTAGAGAGCACAGCCTCCGTTCACAGCTGTTGGTGGAAAAATCCCTCTGCCTGGTCAATGACCAAGGCTTCATCCTTGGGGACAAGCCCCTGTTTGTCGGGCCCCGATGCTTCAAGGCAACCAATGTATCCAATGACGAGGAGATGCTCTCCTTCGCCTCTGAAATGGAAAAGCGCATTCCTGGAGGCTCCCTGGTTCTCTCCGACAATCCTGAGGCTGCAGAGATAGAGGAGGTGGCAAACAAGGCCCCCTACTACAGTTCCCTGGTGGTGGCCACCTATAATGGGCATCTGCACCTAGGGCAACTGGATTTGGTCAGACGCCTCAGCACCCTTGGCCTTCCCATCTGTGCGATAGCGCTACGCAACCCGTACGACCTGGCAGATCTTCCTGCCAATGTCCATACCATTGCCGCCTTTGCCTATACGCGCGATCTCTTTGATGCTTTGGCAAAACTACTGACCCAGGAGATTGTCGCAACGGGAAACGTCCCGGTAACACTGTAGGAGGTCGCTATGCCTGATATGTTGGTAAAACTGTATGCATTGCCTGAGTTGGAGACTATCCTCCAGCAGATGGATGGTCTGGGGCTCCAGATTCGCCGTGCCATGGCCCCTGACAAGGTGCGCATCCTGGCCTGGATAGGCGAGCACTCCACCCAAGGGGCTGTGGGGGAGGCGGATGTCTGTTTTTCCCATACCCCCATCTCCCTCTTCCTTGCCACCAGGGGATCTGAGATCCTGGGCTTTGCCTGCTACAATGCCACGGCCCCCAACTTCTTTGGTCCTACCAGGGTCCTGGAAGCTGAGCAGGGCAAAGGAATCGGAAAGGCCCTGTTGCTCAAGAGCCTCTATGCCCTGAAGGACCAGGGCTACGGATATGCCATCATCGGTGGGGTCGGCCCCGTGCAGTTTTATGAGAAGTGTGTTGGGGCAACCCTGATAGAGGGGTCCAAGCCAGGGATCTACAAGGACTATCTGGGGGTAAAGCCATGAGAAGGGTAGAGGCTCTGGCCTCAAAGGAAGAAAAGCTGGTCATTGGCCTGATGAGTGGTACCAGCTGTGACGGTATCGATGCCTCGCTGGTGCGTCTCCATGGAAACGGGCTTGCTACCCGGGTCGAGGAGCTTGGTTTTGTCTCACTCCCCTACGAGCCCTCCTTCCGCAAGCGTTTGCTCTTGCTCTCCCAAGGCAAGAGCGGAGGCAGTGAAGAGCTCTGCCTTGCCAGTTTCCGTCTGGGCGAGCTCTTTGTCGAGGCTGCAAAACAGCTGTGTGAAAAGACCTCTACACCCTACAGTGCCATTGACCTCATCGGCAGTCACGGCCACACCCTCTACCATATTCCAAGGGGGCAGGAGTATTTCGGTTCCCAGGTGCGGGGTACCTTACAGGTAGGGGAGGCATCCCTGCTTGCCGAGGAATTTCGCTGCACCACCGTCAGTGATTTTCGGGTCAGGGATATGGCCGCAGGAGGTCAAGGGGCACCCCTGGTTCCCTATACCGACTATCTGCTTTTTCGCCAGGACAGCATCAGCGTGGCGCTGCTCAATCTGGGTGGGGTGGGAAACATCACCATCCTACCAAAGGCATGCACCCCTGAAGAGGTCGTCGCCTTTGATACAGGGCCTGGGAACATGGTGATCGACGAGCTCATCTATCGCTTCAGCGAGGGGCGTTCTCTTTTTGATGAAGGTGGCAAGACGGCAAGCAAGGGGATCGTCAACTTTGCATTGCTGGCATGGATGGAGGGTGAGGATGAATACCTCCGACTCCCTCCTCCGAAGACCACCGGCAGGGAACGATATGGTTCCCACTATGTCGATGCCCTGCAGAGGCAGGCAATGTCCATGGGCCTCTCCCTCCTGGATCTTCTGGCGACTGCTACTGAATATACCGCTCTCTGTGTGCAACGCTCTGTTGAACTATTCTCTTCCGTTCCCATAGACCAGTTGATAGTCAGTGGGGGAGGTAGCCACAATATGATCCTGGTGAGGGCCATCGGGCGCCTGTTGCCCTCTGTTGAGGTCCTTACCCAGGAAGGGCTTGGCCACAATAGCGACAGCAAGGAGGCTGTTGCCTTTGCCATCTTGGCCAATGAGGCTGTTTGTGGAAGGGAAAACACGCTGGTGAAGGCTACCGGGGCCTCCCATGCGGTGGTTATGGGAAAGATTATCCTGTAGCTGGAAAATATTTTCATACTATTTTTTGGTTTTTATAAAAATGTTTATTGCTCTGGCAACATTTCGCGGTCTATACTACACAAGAGCTCCTCACTCATCCTGCTAAGCATTGTACAACACCCTGAGGGACCGATTGCACGAAACACCGCACTGCGGTTTTTCAAATATGCAAGGAGGGGTCTATGAAGAAAACCCTATGTGTTACTCTGTTGGTTTTCATGGCGGTTGCACTAACTCTGAGTTCTGCAGGTGTGCAAGAGAAAAAGAGTGATGGTCCCATCGCATTTTCCCTGTACTATTCGGACAATGCCACACTTCCGTTCAAGCAGGATTGGCTGACGGTAACCGAGGCACAGAAGCGGGTGAATGCCAAGGTGGAGTTTGAGATTATCCCCATCGCCGACTACCAGACGAAAGTTTCTCTGGCCCTGAATACCGGGACCAATGCCCCTGATGTGATCCTCTATCAGTCCACCAAAGGCGAGAATGCAGCTTTGGCCCTCAATGGTGCCTTGGTCCCCATCAGCGACTATGAGGCATGGACACCGAATTTCAATGCAAGGGTAAAGGAGTTTGGCCTAGGTGACGATGTTGCTGGCCTGAAGCTGAAGGACGGCAAGCGCTACTTCCTCCCTTCGCTCTTTGATGTTCCCTTCTATGATGGAGGCCTGATACTTCGGGAGGACCTGTTGGCCAAGTACAACCTGAAGGCACCGAAGACCTTTGATGAGCTCTACAATGTACTGAAGGTGTTCAAGCAGAATAACCCTGCTTCCTATCCGCTGACCATCCTTGCAGGGCCTCGGGTCCTCTACCGAATGACGATGCCTTCCTGGGGTATCTCACTTGGCAAGAATGGAGCAAGTGGTACCAACACCCTCAGTTGGGATTATGCCAACAAACGCTACTTTGCCGGTGCCATCAGCGAAGAGTACAAGAGCTACATTACCTTTTTCCACAAGCTCTACGCCGAAGGGTTGCTCGATCCTGAGATGGCTGACCCCATCGATGGGGACAAGTGGTCTCAGAAGCTTGCCACCGGAAAGTCCATGGCAACCTATGCCTACTATGACCAGGTCGGAGGGGTAACGGCAACGACTACCATCCCAGGGTTCAAGTTGCAGATGTATCCAGCCCTGGCTGGGCCTGCCGGGGCACACCACCAGCCCAAGAGCAAGACAGGAAGTGGAATCCTTTTCCCGATCAAGACCTCCAAACGGGCCGATTTTGAGCTTCTGGTAAGGGCCGTCGATGAGATGTTCTTCTCCACGGAGAATGCCAAGCTCTGGTGCCTTGGGGTTGAGGGAATTACCTACACCATGAAGGATGGGAAAGTCCAGTTCGTCCCTGAGATTCTCAACTCAAGTGAAGGTATCTACAAGAGCCTGCAGGTCAAGTACGGCTGCGGCAGTGATGTCACCCAGATGGTATGGGTAAATTCCCGTGAGATGACCAAGTATGATGAGAACTATGCACGGATCAACGCTGAAGTTGAGGCCATTGGAGACGTCATTCAGGCCATTCCCCCAAACCCGAAGTTTGACGATCGTCAGGCCGAACAGGCTGGGACCTTGCAGACTCCGCTTTCCGATGCATTTGAACGGTGGAATTCGGCCTTCCTGACAGGAAGCAAGGATATCGGCCGTGATTGGGATGCCTATGTCAAGGAGATGAAGGCCCTGGGCATCGAGAAGTTCACCGACCTGTATAACACCAGTCTGTAATGGGTTCTGCCCTGCCAGGGTTCTGGCAGGGCAGCTGTTCCTGGAGGGATGGATGAAGAGACCGGATTCTGCTGACCAAACGATTACGACCAGAAAGTACCTGGCCAGATATTGGCAACTCTATCTGATGATCGTCCTCCCTCTTTTGTATTTCATCATCTTCAAGTATGTACCGATGGTTGGGAACGTCCTGGCCTTCCGCCGCTACCGTCCAGGAATGGGTGCTTGGGGAACCGAATGGGTGGGCCTTACCTATTTCAGACGGTTTTTCGAGGATCCCGCCTTCTGGAGGGCCTTCAGGAATACCCTGGTCTTGAGTTTGCTCAACCTGGTGGTCAACTTTCCCATCCCCATCATCTTTGCCATCCTGGTAAACGAGGTGCGCCATCTGGCTTTCAAGAAGGTTGTGCAGACAGTCTCCTACATGCCCCGGTTCATCTCCACTGTGGTGGTGATCGCCATCCTTGGGGAGTTGCTCTCCCCATCCTCGGGTATCGTCAACCTCTTCCGCATGAAGGTCCTTGGACAGAAAGCCATCTACTTCATGAATGACACTACCTTCTTTCGCCTTATCTACATCCTGGTGGACACCTGGCAGTATACCGGATGGACTGCCATCATCTATCTGGCGGCCATCACAGCCATTCCCCAGGACCTCTATGAGGCGGCTACCATCGATGGGGCCAACAAGAGCCAACAGATTCTCTATATCACCATCCCCTCCATCATGCCCACCATCATGGTGATGCTCATCCTCAACGTGGGGCGGCTGCTCTCCTTGGGCTTTGAGAAGGTCCTGTTGATGTACACCCCTGACAACAGCATGGTCAGCGATATCATCGATACCCTGGTCTACCGCACAGGTCTTGCAAACCAGAACTACTCCTATGCTACTGCCATCGGCCTGTTCAGTGGTATCATAGGCATAATCCTTGTCGCAGGAAGCAACAGCCTGAGCAAACGCCTTACTGGCGATGGGATATACTGATATGAGGCAATACAAGACTTTTTCCTACCGCCTGTTCAACCTCTTTGTCAATCTGGTGATGCTCACCTCTCTTCTTCTCTGTCTGACCCCGTTTGTCTATATGATAGCCCTCTCGCTTTCCAGCCCGAAGGCCATCATCAACAACGAGGTGTTTCTCTGGCCAAAGGGATTCAACCTTGAATCCTACAAACAGATCTTCACCTACCCGAACTTCTTCCATGCCTATGGGAATACCCTCTTCTACACCTTTGCAGGTAGTGCCATCTCCCTTGGCCTGATGGTCCTCTTTGCCTATCCCTTGAGCAAAAGCAAGCTCAGGGGGCAAAAGACCCTGATGAAACTGGTGATTTTCTCGATGTTCTTCACCGGTGGGCTCATCCCCAACTACCTTCTGGTCTCTTCGTTGCACCTGGTCAATACCCGCTGGGCGATGTTGCTCCCCTTTGCCATCAACCAGTTCAACCTGATACTGCTCATCAACTTCTTCCGTTCGATCCCCAATGACCTGGAGGAGGCTGCCATCATCGATGGGCTGGACTACTTCGGCATCCTCATCAGGATCATCCTTCCCCTCAGTGGGGCAGCCCTCGCTACGGTAGGTCTCTACACCGCAGTCTTTTTCTGGAACGACTGGTTCAACGGCCTGATCTACCTCAAGAGTTCCCAGTTCCCAGTCATGCTCTTTTTGCGGAACATCGTTACCGGGACAAGCATGGTCGGCGATGCCGCCGGATCGGGGGACAAGACAACCATTGCCATATCCATCAAGAGTGCTGTCATCATAACCAGCACCCTGCCCATCATCGTCCTATACCCCTTCCTGCAACGGTATTTCGTAAAGGGTGTCATGATAGGTGCCGTAAAAGGGTAGGGTATCCAAGGTGATGTGAGGAGAAAAATGCTTGCCAGCTCATTTCTTCCTGGTGGTTGGAGAGAGCAATTGCATAAGGGCCAACCTATCTATGCTCGTACTATTTTTGCACATGTATATTGGAATCTCCGGGTCGGAGGAGTATAGTTATCCATTATGCAAGAGAAAGGCAAACTTAAGAAAATCCTATCGTTCCTTGGCCCCGGTTTCCTCATTACCGTAGGCTTTATCGACCCAGGGAACTGGGCAACAAACATTGAGGGTGGCTCAAGGTTTGGATATACCCTGCTGTGGGTCATAACCCTGAGTACCCTTATGCTGATGGTAATCCAACATACAGCGGCCAAGCTGGGCATTGCTACGGGTAAATCCTTGGCAGTTAACATCCGCGAGCATCTACCGAAACCCATTACGGCCATTGTCGGATTGACGGTGGTAGGTGCCTGTGTCGCGACCGACGTCGCAGAACTGCTAGGTGCGGCCATCGGCTTTCAGCTCCTGTTTCGTCTTCCTCTCTGGTTCGGTGCCCTCCTTACGGTGTTCCTGGAGGTCTTCCTTATCGTAGGGCAACGGTACCACAAGCTTGAGCGTACCATCATTGGGTTCCTCGGCGTCATTGCCCTCTGCTACCTTGCCGAACTGATACTTGTCAAACCGGACTGGGGCCAGGCTCTCCCTTCGTTTGTCGTACCCCGGTTGAGTTCCTCAAGCATCTACATCGCAATGGGGATGATCGGGGCAGTGGTGATGCCACACAACATCTTCCTGCACTCCAATGTGATCCACTCCCGTCAATGGGGTATCGACGACAAGGAAAAATTGTCCTTGCTCAAATATGAGCGTATCGATACCACCACCTCCCTTGTATTGGGGTTGCTGGTAAATGGGGCGATGATCATTGTGGCTGCAAAGGTGTTCCATGGTAACGGATTGGTTATCACCAGCATTGAGGAAGCCTCCAAGACACTGGTTCCTCTTGCCGGACCCCTGGCAGGGTTCTTTTTTGCCGTGGCTCTGGTATTTTCCGGAGTGGGGTCCTCAGTAACCTCCTCGATGGCTGAGGTGAATGTCATAACAGGTTTTCTCGGTCAACCTGAGGACCCAAAGACCTTGCTCTATCGGGTAGCAACCTTCGTTACCGCCATTCCCTCCTTCCTGATCATTCTGCTTGGGATGGATACCTACAAGATCCTGATCTTTAGCCAGGTCATCCTCAGTATCCAGCTTCCTTTCACCTTGATACCCTTGCTCTACCTTTGCCGGAAAAAGAAGATCATGGGGGCATTCAAGAGCAGTGTCCTTGAGTTTTCCGCGATGATCGGCATATCAGCCGTTGTCATCCTGCTCAACATGTATTTGTTGTATTCAACCTTTTCAGGAGGTGTATGATGTCTCCCTTCTCACACATACTGGTTCTCATCGATTGTTCCTATGCCGATAAGGCGATCATCGAACTTGTCCTCAAGCTGTTGGAAGGCTCTAAAACCGACGTTACCCTGGTTCATGTTGTCCATTCGCACACCCTCGACCAGGACCGAGCCCTCAAGGACCAGGCCGATACCTGCCTGGAGGAGGTCTACACCCAGTTCCTTGCTGCACAGGCCGGGGCTGTGACCAAGCTTCTTTTGAGTGGAGAGCCGGAGGTTGAACTTGAGAAGGAGATCAACCAAGGTCCCTATGACCTGGTGGCAATGGGGACCCATGGCCACAAGGGTTTTGGTGACCTGCTCTATGGCAGTGTCTCCCACCATCTCAAGCATACGGTAAAAACCCCGTTGCTCATGGTCAAGCCAGCAGAATAGGACGTTTTGTAATCCTTGTCTTCTTGCGCTTTGAAAGCCTGGATTCTGAAGATTCCAGGCTTTCTGGCACCCAGAAGGCGATGAAATGAAAAAAATACACTTGGGAAATAATCAATAAATATATATTGACAACTTGAGAATCTCCTGTATGCTATAGGTAGGCAATCGATTGCCTACACGCTTATGCGAGTAAGCAAACGTTTGCCTATGGGTAAGGAGCTCTCATTGAAAAACTATGCAACCCTAAAAGACGTAGCGAAACTGGCTGGAACAACCGCAGCCACGGTGTCGTACGTCCTCAATGAGAAAGAGGGCAGATACATCAGCGAAGAGACCAAACGCAAGGTTCTCTCTGCTGCCCAGGAGCTCGATTACGTCAAGTGTAATGGCGCCTCCTCCCTGAAGGGAAAAAAGCGCAAGCTCATAGGCATCATGATCCCACAGTTTGAGAACCAGTTCTTCACCAGGATCATCATCGCCAGCGAGGCAATCTTCGTGAAGCACGGCTATGACCTCATTATCTGCAATACCCTGGACAAGCCCGAGCGGGAGAAGGCCATCCTCAATCGGATGGTCCAGCAACGGGTCGATGGCATCATCATCACCCCGACTGCAAACGGTAGTGAGAATACTGCCCTTGTCAGAAGGGTGGGGATGAAGATGGTGGTCGTGGACCGCCCGCTTACCGATGTAGGGGATTTCTTCTGGGTCGCCACGAACAACTATGGCTGTGGCTCTGTGGGTGCCCGCCATCTCATGGAGAAGGGGCACCGCACCCTTGGCTATGTCGGTTGGGATAGCAAGATCAAGGACCTTGATGCAAGGCGTGAGGCGGTCTTGCACGTTGCCAAGGAGTTTGGTGCCCAGGTTTATGTGGCAGAGGGAGATTTCTCCCAGGAATCGGGCTACAGGCTCACCGCCCGCCTTCTGGATAGCCAGCCCGACATCACCGCCATCTTCTTCGGCTTCAATGTACAGGCCTTGGGCGGCATCAAATGCCTTTCAGAGAGGAAGATCGCTATTCCCCAGCAGGTTTCGGTGGTCATCATCGGGAGTCCCGAGTGGGTAAACGCTGGTACCAATGACTTTACCCATGTGGACATGCACGACCTGGCCCTAGGTAAGAAAGCGGCAAACCTCCTTCTGGCGCAAATCCAGAGTGAAGAGGATATTCCATTTCAGCACATAATTCAGGATTGTTCCTTAGTGGAAGGAAGTTCTGTTTATGATATTTCGAATAGGAGAGAAGAATGAAGAAGACTCTAGCTGTATGCATAGTGCTTTTGCTGGCTGTCGGTTTCTGTTTCGCCCAAGGCGCAGCAGAAGAAACCTATCCCACCAAGTCCATTAACATGACGGTCCCGTATGGTGCTGGTGGAACAACTGACCTGACCGGACGTGCCCTGGCCAACGCCATGGGACAGAAGATGGGTACCACCATCAACGTAGTCAACACACCCGGAGCCGGTGGAAGCGCAGGTTCCCTGAACGTCCAGAATTCCAAGGTAGACGGGTACACCCTGCTTGCCAACGGTATGCTGGCCTTCACCACCATGCCCATCAACGGTTACACCGACAAGACCTACCGCGATTGGGATATCTGGATTGCCACATTCGCACCCAATGCGATCATCGTACCCAAGAACTCCCCCTACAAGACCTTCGGCGACCTTGTTGCTGCCATCAGGGCAAACCCTGGCAAGATCACAGCAGGAACTGCTGGTATCGGATCAGGTGGTCACTTTGGTGCTGAAGTCGTGAAGGCTATTGCCGGAGCTCCCTACAAGCATATCACCTATGCTGGCGGTGGCCCTGCCCTGACTGCAACCCTTGCTGGTGAAGTGGACTTCTGCCCACAGCTCCTTGCCGAATACAAGGACCTTATCATCAGTGGCGACGTGCGTTGCCTGGGAACCCTCTCTGATGGTGATATCGAGCTTGCTCCTGGTGTCGTAGTGAAGTCAATCGGAAAGGACTACCCTGAGGCTGCAAAATTCCTGCCCATGGGCGAGGTTACCGGTATCCTGCTTCCCAAGGGCCTGAGCGAAGACAAGCTTGCTGTACTTGACGATGCATTTGCATTTGCTGTCAAGGACAAGGCTTTCCTCGACTTTGTCAAGCTGAAGAGTTTCGTTGCCATCCCAATGGGAAGGGCTGAATCCCAGAAGTATCTTGACACCTTTGCAAGCAAGGCTGCCTACCTCATGTTTGATGCAGGTGCTGTTGCAATCGATCCCGCAAAGTTTGGCTTTACCCGCTAAGCTTCCTTTGTTTCCAGGGTGTACAGGTTCTGTACACCCTGGTTTTTGACACCTCAAACAATTCAGGAAACTTCCCCATGGAAATGAAACAAAAAGACTTCAACATCTCCTTAGTGTTGGTTGGCCTCGGCCTATACACCACAATAGAGGGGGTACGTATGTACAGGAAGGCCGCAAGACCCCCTTACAATATTGAGCAATTCTCTATCTCTCCCGGCTTCATGCCCACTGTCCTTGGAGCGATGCTGCTTATATTGAGCATTGTCCTGTTGGCAAAAAGCATTAAGGGAACTGGCTTTCGAACCCAACTCTCAGACCTGCTGGCCTGGAGCAAGCAGGCCATCCATGATACAGACATTCGCCTGATGGTCATTGGGATGGTGATCATGGCTGTCTATTCCTTCTTCCTTATCGGACTGCTGCCATACTGGCTCTCCTCCGTTTTGTACCTTATAGCCCTCATGGCATTCTTGCGGGCAACCAAAGTATGGAAAATTATCCTGATCTCCTTTTTTGCCGTAGGTCTGGTCATAGTGTTGTTCCAAGTCGTCTTTAACGTGTCCTTACCCTAATGGAGGTCTGAAATGGTTTTTGAATATCTTATGCAGGCAGTCTTTACTGTGCTGACTCCCATGAATATGCTCGTACTCTTCCTCTCAGTTGGGGCAGGGCTTGTCATGGGTATGCTTCCCGGCCTCAGCGCCACCATGGCCATAGCCCTGCTCACTGGCCTTACCTACAATCTCCCTACACAGTCTGCACTCATCGGCCTGCTTGGTGTCTATGTAGGTTCTATCTCCGGTGGTTGCCAGTCGGCAATCCTGCTCAATATTCCGGGGACTCCAGCTTCGGCTGCCACCGCCTTGGATGGGTTTCCCATGGCCAAGCGTGGCGATGGTGGGCATGCAATCCTCCTTGCGACCACTAGCAGTGCCCTCGGCACCTTGATCAGCGTTATCTTTGTCTTGACCCTTACCCCCTTTCTTACGAACCTCGCCCTGAAGTTCGCCAGTTGGGAGTTTTTCCTGATCTCAATTTTCGGAATTCTCATCTGCGGTGCCCTTACGGCCCCAGGCAACGCCCTCAAGGGTTGGCTCAGCGGCATTCTTGGTCTTCTGGTCGCCATGATCGGGTTGGATACAGTGGATACCTTTGCCCGTTTCAGCTTTGGGAACGTCAACCTCATGTCCAACATACAGCTCATACCGGTGATGATCGGCCTGTTTGGCTTTCCTGAGGTGGTAAAATCCTTCAAGCGTGAAGGTTCCGGCATTCCCCTGAAGGTAGCAAAGTTCCAGTTCAAGCGTGGCCTCTCCTCTGTGTTCAGGAATTGGACTGCAGTGATACGCTCCTCCATAATCGGGGTCGTGGTTGGCATCATCCCTGGTGTCGGCGAAGATACCGGCGGCTGGCTCTCCTACTGGGCGAGCAAGTCCAGGAGCAAGGACCCCGACAGCTTCGGTAATGGAAATGAACTGGGAGTCATTTCTGCAGAGACAGGCAACAATGCCTGCATCGGTGGGGCTCTCATTCCCGTACTCAGCCTGGCAGTCCCCGGCTCGGCCCCCGCGGCAGTGCTTTTGGCAGCCTTTTTGATGCATGGCTATCGTCCTGGCCCCCTTCTGATGACCGAGTCCCCCTCGTTTGTCTATAATGTGAGCATCTACCTCATTGGAGCTTCCCTGATGATGTGGGTCCTGGCACTCATCATCTCACGGGGAACCGTACGTATTCTGGGGATCAACAAGAAGATTCTCATGCCGGTCATCTTCTTGCTCTGTGTAGTCGGCTCCTACTTGATCAACTACACCTATTTCGACATCAAGGTGATGTTTGTCTTTGGCCTGATAGGCTTGGCCCTTACCTCGGCTAACTTCCCGGCAGCTCCGTTCCTGCTTGGTGTCATACTTGGGCCCATGGCTGACTCAAACCTTAGGCGAGGCCTTCGTCTTTCAGATGGGTCGCTTCTGCCGATGCTCCAGCGTCCGATCTGTCTCTTCTTCCTGGCGATCATCGTCTTCATGATCCTCGGGCAGACGGGATTGCTGAAAATACTGAAAAGGAACCGTTCATGAAACAATTTAGGATAGGATTTATTGGTGGCGGCTTTGCAGCCGCCTTGCATGCCCATGCCTACAAGAGGGTCCCCGGCTTTGAGGCAATCCTCTATGCTGTGGTCTCTGCAGACCTGGAGGGGAGCAAGGCTTTTGCTGCTGTCCATGGATTTGAGAAGGTCTATGCAACGGTTGACCAGCTGCTCGCCGACCCCAGTGTCGATGTCATTGACATCATTGTTCCCCCCAAGGACCATGTCTCCCTGGTACGAAAAGCCATGGATATGGGCAAGCACGTCATCTGTGAAAAGCCGTTCAATGGATATTTCGGAAAGGGCAGTGACGACAAGAGCCTGATGTACGAGAAGGTCTGCTCTGAGTTGGATGAGTTTGCCTCCTACCTGCAAGGAAGGAAAGAACAGCTGTTCTATGCCGAGAACTTCATCTATGCTCCTGCTGTGGTAAAGATCAAGGAATTTTTGGAAACCACGGGGGAGAAGGCTCTCTTGCTCAGGGGTGAAGAGTCCCATAGCGGAAGCCATGCCCCCCACGCCGCGTTGTGGGAGGCGAATGGGGGAGGATCCCTCATCCGTCAGGGTTGTCACCCCCTCAGTGCCTTGCTCTACCTAAAGCAGGTGGAGGCAAAAAGCCGCAATGAGGAGATTTGGGTAAGCAGCGTCCTGTGCGACTCCTCATTGGTAACCGCACAGCTGCCCCGCTCTGAGAAGGGTTCGATCCTCTCCAAGCCTGTGGATGTGGAGGACTGGGCTCAGACCATCATCACCTTCAGCGACGGAACCAAGGCCGTCGTCACCAGTGGGGATATGATCGTCGGGGGAGTGAGGAATAGTGTTGAGGCGTTCACCTCCAACGCCTGCTATGTGGGCAATATTGCCCCCAATGACAGCTTTGTCTGCTATCATACTGATGATTCCAAGCTTGGTGATGTCTACTTTACCGAAAAGGTCGAAACCAAGAAGGGTTGGCAGCAGGTCTTCCTCTGTGAAGAGGAGATGCGCGGCTATGTCGGGGAACTTGAGGATTTCTTCATCTGCCTTTCCACCGGCAAGAAGCCAGAATCTGGGTTCTCCCTTGCTGATGAGACGATGAGGGTGCTCTATGCCTCCTATGCATCTGCTGAGCTTGGCAAACGGGTCTTTTTGGAGAGGAAATGATGCAGAAAATGGATGGGATGAACTACGCCCCCGTTTCCCAAGGAAAAATTACCGTGGTCGTTGGTCCCGGAGAGTTTTGTTTTTCCGTGATAGGCCTCGACCATGGGCATATCTTTGCCATGACCAATGGCCTGCTTGAGGCTGGTGCAACCTTGGTCTCTGTCTTTGACGAGGATCCTCTGAAAGCGGAAGCATTCTGCAATCGCTACCCCCAAACTAGGATGGCACCATCTGTGGAGAGCATCCTCCGTGATCCCTCGATCCAGCTTGTTGCCAGTGCGATCAAGCCGGACGGGAGGTGTCGTCTCGGCCTGGAAGTCCTGCGCTCCGGAAAGGATTACTTTGTGGACAAGCCAGGCTTGCTCACCGAGGAGGAGCTGCAACAGGTCCGCCAGGCGTGCAAGGAGAGCAAGGGCAAGTACTTCATCTATTTCGGTGAGCGAATCCATGTGGAGGGAGCCCTGCTTGCAGAGCAGCTCATCAGGGAAGGGAAGGTGGGGAGGGTAGTCTCGATGACCATCCTTGCCCCCCATAGGCTTAACCCCTCCTCCCGAGCCCCATGGTTTTTTGACCCCCGACAGAGTGGCGGTATCCTCACGGATATCGGTAGCCACCAGATAGAGCAGTTCCTTACCTTTTCTGGGGCAAGGGAGGCTACGGTCATGCATAGTGCCAAAGCCAACTACCACAACCCCGACCATCCGGATTTCTCTGATTGGGGGGAGTGCAGCCTGGTGGCCGACAACAAGGCTACCTGCTATTTCAGGGTTGACTGGTTCACCCCTGACGGGATGGGAGCCTGGGGTGATGGGCGAGTCTTCATCATCGGTACTGAGGGGACCATCGAGATACGCAAGTATCTGGATGTAGCATCGTCGCCTAGCGGTGACAATGTCTACTTTGTCGACAAGGAAGGCGAACACAAGTATGAGGCAACCGGGAAGATCGGATTTGTCTTTTTTGGGAAGTTCATCCTTGACTGCCTCCATCGAACAGAGGAGGCAATGACTCAGGAACACGTGTTCCTGGCAACCAGGCTTGCCCTGGAAGCTGAGAGGGTGGCCCGGGTCATTTGAGGTAGGTCGTGCACCTCTGTGTCGTCTCCCTGACGATGAGTTCGGTATCCATATACATGTTCCTGATGGGGATCTGCTCTTTGCAGATCCTTTTTATGAGCATCTCGCAACTGAGCAGGCCAAGCTGGAACTTGGGCTGGTTGACCGTTGTGATGGAGGGGGTGCACATCGAGGAGAGCTCAATGTTGTCAAACCCTACGATGGCAATGTCCTCAGGGACCCGCAGTGCTGAGCGCCTCGCCGCCTTGATGGCAGCCGCTGCATAGACATCACTGCTGGCAAAGAAGGCATCGGGTCGCTTTTCAGAGTTGAGCAGCTGAAACGCAGCAGAGACCGCCATATCGTAGCTGATCTCATGCAGTTGGATAACCAGGTCGCTGTCCTTCTCCAGTTTTGCGGCAGCCAGGGCCTGCAGGTACCCCTTCAGGCGGTCCTGTGCGTATTTGTACTCTATCGGGCCGTTGATGAAGGCAATGCGCTTCTTGCCCAGGGAAATCAGATAGCTTACCGCGTTGCTTGCCGCCGCCACATCGTCAATGGTGACAAAGGGGATGTCCATGGAGGGGATGCACTCGCAGCACTGCACAAGGGGGACCAGGGACTCAAGCTTGAGAAGGTTGGCCCGGGAGATGCAGTTTGTGCTTATCAGGCCAGCTGCGTTGGTCTTTTTCAGAAGGGCAGTAAACGCATCGATGGATTTGTCGTCGATGGGATCCTCATTTATCAGCATATTGTACCCATTGCGCTGGGCTGCAGCCTTTGCCCCCCCGATGATGAGGCTGTAGAAGGGGTTGTCCAGGGAGGGTATGTTGAAGATGATCAGGTCATTGGTCTTGGCTGAGAGTGCCTCAAGGGCCGAGGTGTCGTACCCCAGGACCTTCATGGCATCGATGACTGCATTGCGGGTCTCTTCCCTGACATTCGAGGAGTTGTTGATGACTCTCGATATTGTGGCAATGGAAATCCCTGAATTGGCAGATATTTCTGAATAGGTTATTTTTTTTGGGTGTTTTATCATGTTCTGTTCCTGAACTCCAGCATAGGGGCTAACTTCCCATTATTCAAGAATAATTTGTAAATACTGAAAAATTTTTCATAGATACTTGGTTATTTTCGTTGTTTTGCAAACATTATCGAGAAAATACTCAAGAAAACAACGAATTACGAAAAAAGTTGACTTGTTTTCAGAAAGATTTATACTTATGGACAAGCAGGCAACCTAGCATTTGCCTGTCAGGAGGTTCGTATGAAGAAAATGTTGACCGTTTTAGCTATCCTGCTGGTTGCTACCAGCGTCGTCTTTGCTGCCGGTGCTTCAGAATCGGCTGCCAAGAAACAATTGATGGGTGTAGTCACCCCCAGTGCAGACCATGGGTTTACCGCTGAGTCCATCCGCCATTGCGAGGCCCAGGTGAAGGCCCTTGCAGCAAAGAATGGATTTGACTATCGTTTCATGACTGCCGCTGAGTCAGGGGAACAGAGCAATGCTGTCGAGACCATCCTCGGTATGAAACCCTCTGTAATGGTTCTCTGGCCTGTGACCGGTGATGAACTGCGCTCTGCAGCCCAGTCTGTGATGGAAGCAGGGGTTCCCCTCATCGTCTATGACCGCTTCATTGAAGGCCTAACTCCCACTGCTGAGATCTCTGGCGACAACGTGGCCATCGGTGTAGGTGCTGGCAAGTATTTCAACGAGTACTTCAAGGCTGACCTTGCAAAGGGAAGCGTGAACTACCTTGAGTTCAAGGGTGACAGTTCCACCGTCCCCATGGAAAGGACCAATGGTTTCCTCTCAACTGCAAGCAAGAACTTCAATCTGGTGCAGTCCTTTGTAACCAACTGGAGCCAGCAGACTGCCATGGAGCAGATGGAAAACTTCCTCAATACCAAGAGCAAGGCTGAGATCGAATCCATCCAGGCCATCTGGACCCATGATGACGAGATCGTCTTTGGTATCGTCGAGGCCCTGAAGAACTACCATGGAAGTGCCAAGATCAACATCCGCCTGATCAATGGTGTCTCCGCTGGTGAGGGCTTCATGAAACTGTTCGAGAACTCCGGCCTCACCGGTGTGGATTTCATGACCTATACATTCTCTCCTTCCATGGTCCGCGATGCAGTGGATTTGGGTTGGAAGGCAATGCAGGGCGAGAAGCTTGAGAAGAGCTACAAGGTCCCTACCGAGATGATCGACAAGACCAACTACAAGGCCTACATGCAGGGAGACCTCTACAAGACCCGCTATAGCCTGTAAGGTTGCATCTTTTGTAGTGTATGGTTGCCCATAGGGGGTAGGATAGCCTACCTCCTTGGGCAACTTTGTAGATAGGAAGGGAGTGTAAGCCTCATGATTCTGGAAATGAAGAACATTGTGAAGTCCTTCGGGCCGGTGAATGCATTGAAAGATGTCTCCTTCACCACCCAAGGTGGTGAGATCCATGGCCTGTTGGGCGAGAATGGGGCCGGGAAAACCACCTTGATGAACGTGCTCGCCGGTACCTTCCCTCCCGATGGCGGGACCATCCTCATCGATGGAAAGGAAGTTGTGGGGATGACCCCACGCAAGGCTGCAGAGCTGAAGATCAGGTTCATCCACCAGGAGCTGAACCTCTGCAACGACCTTACTGTCTACCAGAATATGTTCTTGGGTGAAGAGTACACCAGGAATAGATGGAAAGTTGACAAGAAGAGGGAGCTCGAGCACACCCAAAAGGTGCTGGACTCGATGAATTCGGGCATTTCTGCCTTCACTGTGGTGGCAGAGCTCGATACAGCCCAAAAGCAGATGGTCGAGATCGCCCGTGCCCTGCTCTTTTCCTCAGAGCTCATCATCATGGATGAGCCTACCACAGCCCTGAACAACCAGGAGATCATGAAGCTCTTCACCATCATGGAGAACCTGAAGAAAGATGGGGTCTCCTTCATCTACATCTCCCACAAGATGCCCGAAATTTTCCGTATCTGCGACAGGTATACCGTCCTTCGGGATGGATCCTTCATCGAAAGTGGAAATATCCGGGATATTGACGAGCATAAGGCGACGGAACTCTTGGTAGGCAAGCGCTTTGTTGAGGCGCATATCAAGGACGGCATTCCCTCTTCCATCACCGAAGAGGTGGTGCTCAAGGCAACGGCCCTGACGGGAAAGACCTTCAAGGATGTCTCGTTCTCCCTTAGGCACGGTGAGATCGTGGTGTTTACCGGCCTGCAAGGTTCGGGTACCGATGAGCTGGCTACCTCGCTCTTTGGCGCTACCGATCTTGCAAGTGGTACCATTGAGACCAAACGGGGGCCCCTCGCCCTCAAGGATATCCGCACCGTCATGAAGAGCGGCATCGCCATGATCCCGAGAAACCGCAAGGAGAGGGGCATCCTGCCCGACCTCACCATCAGGACCAACAACTCGCTTGCCTATCTGGTGACCAAGCACAAGGGCCTGTTCGTAAGCCAGAAGCAAGAGCATGCACGGTTTGAAAGAAGTCGCGAACGAATGAACATACGGGTCTCCAGTGACCTCGACCTGATCACCTCCCTCTCGGGGGGGAACCAGCAGAAGGTCATCCTCAGCCGTTGGCTTGAGATAGATGCCGATGTCTATATCATGGACAATCCAACCCAGGGTATTGATGTCGGAGCCAAGTTTGCAATCTACAAGTTGGTGGTAGAGCTCGCTAGCCAAGGCAAGTCGGTGCTCTTCTTCACCAGCGAATATCCGGAGATACACCAGCTGGCTGACCGTTGCTTTGTCCTCTACAAAGGGGAGGTGGCTGCCCAGCTGGATAGGGCTACCATCTCTGAGGTCTCCATCATGGAGTATTCAACAGGAACATACAGGGGGAATCTAGAGTGAAGGGTCTATCGGTCAAGGACATTAACTGGAAAGAGAATTGGAGGAACATCACCACCAATTACAGCCACTGGCTGAGTTTCATACTGCTGTTGGTTGTCGCTGTCATCGTCAGCCCTGCATTCCTCTCCTGGAACAACCTCACCAACCTGTTCGTGCAGGGTTCCATCGTGGGCATCTGTGCCATGGGGATGAGCCTCATCATCTCAGCTGGGATGATAGACCTCTCCGTAGGTTCCTCAGTTGCCTTGCTGAGTGGGCTGGGGGTGCTGGTTCTCAACTCAACGCAGAGCATTCCCCTGACCCTGCTCTTCTGCCTGGGTGGCGGTATGATCGTGGGTCTGGTCAACGGCCTGCTGGTCACCAGGGGCAGGATCGCCCCCTTTATCGTGACCCTGGCCACCATGTCGGCATGGAGGTCGGTCATCAACCAGCTCGGCCAAGGAGGTCCCTTTACCGTCGGCAAGGTGATGTATGCCCCTTTCAGGAACATTGCCGCAGGGCGTCTCTTCGGCATCCCCCATCTGATGCTTTTTCTCATCCTCATCTCCTTTGTTACTGCCACCCTCATGGGAAAGACCAAGTTTGGCACCTATGTCTACGCTGTGGGTTCCAACCAGCAGGCTGCAAGGCTTTCGGGCATCAATGTCAACAGGGTCAAGACGCTGATCTTCACCTATGCCGGTACCCTCTACGGTTTGGCCGCCTTTTTGCTTGCAAGCAGGCTTACCTCCATCCAGGCCGCAAGTGCCGGCTCTGGCTATGAGATGGATGCCATCGCCGCAGTAGCTATCGGGGGAACTTCGATGGATGGCGGAAGGGGGAAGATCCTGGGGACCTTCCTGGGTGTGCTGATGCTGCGCATCATCAACACCGTGCTTATCATGGCCAACGTTCCTCCCTTCCTCAACGGTCTGGTAACCGGTGTCATCATCATCGTTGCCGTACTAGCACAGAGCACCAAGAAAGGAAAATAGGAGTCTGCATATGCAAATAGGAATAGTCGGGGCGGGAGGCATGGCCTCCTACCATTGCAAAGGTTTCTCCCAGGCAAAGGCAACGGTGGTTGCCGTAGCCGACTTCAATACCGAAAAGGCCCTCTCCTTTGCCAAGGAGTTTTCCATCGCCCATACCTGCACATCCCTTACGGAGATGCTTGCACAATTTCCCCAGCTTGACGCCATCTCCATCGTGACGCCCAACAAGTTCCACGCTCCACTGGCCATCGAGGCACTTGAGGCAGGCAAGCATGTCTACTGCGAGAAGCCACCTGCCAGGAATGAGGCGGAGATGCAGGCTATGTATGATGCCGCCCAGGCTTCAGGGAAGAAGTTGATGTTCGGTTTCAACAATAGGGCACGCCCGGAAGCCCAGGCGATCGCGTCCTACATCCGTCATGGGGTGGTCGGCAGGATCAACTCAGCCCAGGCCACCTGGATCCGGAGGGCTGGCATCCCAGGTTTTGGTGGGTGGTTTACCGACAAGGAGCTCTCGGGTGGCGGTCCGGTGATCGACCTCCTGCACATGATCGACCTTGCCCTCTACTTCATGGGCTTTCCCAAGCCAAAATGTGTCCTGGCTTCCACCTTCAATGATTTTATGGGAAACCCCGATTTCAAAGGGCCCTGGGGTATTGCAGATGGAAGGGGGGCAATGGATGTGGAGACGGCCGCCCATGCGATGGTAACCTTTGAGGATGGCCAGTGCCTGATGATACGGAACTCATGGGCTGAAATGAACGAGAGGGAGGTCGTATCGGTCACCTTCCAGGGAACCAAGGCGGGAGGGAAGGTCCAGCGCCTTTTCGACCTTGATGGTGACGATGATACAAGCCAGGACAGCTGCACCCTCTTTACCGAGGAGTTCGGCAGGCAGGTCAACCGGCAGATCATCACCGAGAGGGATGAGGCGATGGGACGCATTGCCAACGCCGTCAATTTCGTAGAGAGCATACAGGGGAAGGCTACGGCCCTCAACACGCCTCAAGAGGCTCTGACCCTGATGAAGATCACCGACGCCATCTATGAGTCAGCGAAGACCAATACAGCAGTAGTGCTATAAGGGAGAAATGTATGGGTAGGCTAGTGACACTGGCTTCGGGCCAGTTCGGGGATCTGTCATTGGAGGAGCTCTGCTCCTTGGCCAAGGAGATGGGGTATGAAGGCCTTGAATTGGCTACACACGCCCATTTTGATGTTTCGAGGGCCTTGGGGGACGACTCCTACATTCCCTATGTCTGGAAAACGCTTAGGGACCATGGCCTTGGGTGTGTGGCGATAAGTGCCCACCTGACCGGCCAGTGTGTTGGGGACATCTGGGACGAGAGGCTTGACAACTTTGCCCCATCCAATCTCTCGGGCAAGCCTGAGGCCATAAGGGCCTGGGCAATTGAGGAGATGAAACAGACCGCCCGGGCTGCCAAGGCCTTTGGCGTGCATATTGTCAATGGATTTACCGGCTCTCCCATATGGGCCCGTTGGTACTCCTATCCTCAGACCTCAGAGAAGATGATCGAGGATGGCTTTCGCCTCATCCACGAGCTGTGGACTCCCATCTTCGATGTATTCGACGAGTGTGGGGTGAAGTTCGCCCTAGAGGTCCACCCGACGGAGATTGCCTTCGACTACTATACGACGGAGAGGCTGTTCAGGCTGTTCGACTATCGCAAGACGCTAGGGCTCAACTTCGACCCCAGCCATCTTGTGTGGCAGGGGATCAACGAGGTTACCTTTGTCAGGGATTTTGCCGACCGCATCTACCATGTCCACATGAAGGATGTCAAGCTGCTCAAAAACGAGCGGGGTGGGGTGCTTGGTTCCTTTCTCCCCTTTGGTGATACCCGAAGGGCGTGGGATTTTGTATCGGTCGGTCATGGGAATGTCGACTTTGACGGCATTATCCGCGAGTTGAACAGGGGAGGGTATACAGGTCCTCTCTCGGTAGAGTGGGAAGATTCCGGCATGGACAGGACAACAGGGGCAAGGGAGAGCTGCTCCTATGTGAAGCGGATGAACTTCTCCTCTTCCCAGATTGCCTTCGACTCAGCCCTGCAGACCAAGTGACATCAGAGGATAATGTCCACCGAATCCCGCTTCCTATGTTTGGTTGAGAGGTTCTTGCTTGTTGCGTAGGCCGCTATCACCGTACATTTCTCCCCTGGGACGAAGGTTGCATCGTACAAGTCCTTTGAGTCCCGGGCAAGGGAGAAGGTGATGGTGGTCCTGTTCTTCTCCTCCAGAAAAGAGATTGCCCTTGCGGAATCCTCTCCTCCAAGGGTGACATCGCTACGGTGGGTCGTAAGACCGGTGCCAAACTCATCGCTGAGATAGACCTGCCCGTTCTCCACGAACGCAAGGATGTAATCGGCATCCTTCATCCTCCGTGTCGGATTGAAGCCCAGGGCCATCCAGCCAGTGGTGGGGGCCGTCATGGTGAACTCGATCTCCTCGTCCTTGAAGGCCCAGGAGAACGACCAGTCGGTCCCAAACTCTGCCCTGTTTTCCGCAAAGAGGGAAACCGAGCAGAAAAAGAGTATTGTCAAAAGGAAAAAATGCTTAAGAGCCTTGTCCATTGGCTGTCTCCTCGCTTGCTAAATCTGCACCCAGCTTTTTTTGTTGCGGTGCATAGCACTCTATTGATACTATAGGATAGACGCCAAAGCAAGGACGAGCCCCCCCTAGAAAATCTGATTGTGCTGCCTTTGGCTAGGAGTGTCCATGAACTATCTGCAAGATCTCGCCTATCGTCAGCTGTTGGGCTTTCCCCTTATCGGATACCTGGGAATCCTGAGCTACCTATCCCTGGTCACCACGGCCCTCATCACCATCCTTACCCGGCGCAAGATCGTGAAGATCCACATCCGGTTCCACTTCCGGTTTGCCTATCTCACCCTAGGCCTTGCAACGATACATGCCATTTTTGCATTGGTGGTCTACCTATAGGGTGTGTTTCTCCGCGCTAAGCCGTACCACCTCACTCCTCTCCTGGTAGGGTTTTTGTGCCCACCGTGAAAAATGCCCCCAGTTTTGGGTATATTCCTTTGATAATTCAATTTTTTCATGTTACTATATCAATGGCTTTAAGCATACAAATGGGTGTTGGCCAACCGTGCTAGATCAGGGAGTTCGTTAGGGATGATGTATTCTTCTCAAAGCCATCACGTAGAGTTTTATTGCCTGGACGATGCCTTATGGACGGTTAGTGATGGGAGTGATGACCTGCTCTCCTTTCTTGACTGTGCAAGGGCGTTGTTTGAAGAGGTCTACCTTAAGTCCCTGGCCAGGCTCATCTCCCAACCAAAGGACCCCCATCTTTCTGAGACCCAACTGGTGCAGGTATATGGGATACCGTGCATCCTTTCAGCGCAAAAACAGGGGAAGAGCTGGTCTGTTTGCCTTGACAGGATTCCCTTTGTAACATGCTCGCTAGGGACCGACCTGCACCAGCTCGGTCTTTTTCGTTTTTCAGGGGGCACTGTCCTACAATGGGCCAATGACCGTTTCTATGAGCTGCTTGGCTTGCAAAGAGATGCCTTTGCTTCTGAATACTCCAATGACCTTTGTGGTGTAGGGCCCCGATTCACCTCGTTGCCCCAGCTAGGATACCTCTATGATGAGCAGACCAATTTGCTCTTCTTTGCCAATCCCCATGCTGGTTTCTGCTCCCCTTTGCCTGAAAATACCACCCTATACACCTACCGAAAGGCCCTGCAGACCAATGGGATGCGGGTCTGGCAGTATGACCTTGCCTCCCGGTCCCTCATGGGATTTCAGGCTCCCCCAACATACCTGAACCATCTGGAAGGCCTGCATGCCCTGCTTCATGCAGGACAGAACACCTGTTCGGCGACTTTCTATCTTGAGGACGATGGCAGGTATGTCTCTGTGCAATACCATAAGAGTGGTTCCGTCGCCTTTGCCGTTGAGCAGGACATATCCTCCTACACCAAACGGCTCCGGTTCCAGTTTTTTGAGGACCATCTCAAGGACAATGAACTGCTGCCCTTGCAGCGGGTTGTCAAGGCAGACCTTACGGAAGACTCCCTCTTCTATACGAGGAACAACGACAGGGGTGGTGGAGACGAACACTACAGCCAAAAGACCTACTCAGAAGTATTCGATTCGATTATCAATTCCATAGCCTTCGATGAGGACAAGCAGCTCTTTGCCCAGAAGTTCAGCCCGGATGCACTTCTTGCTGCCTATGAGGGAGGCCAAAGTGAGCGTAGCCTGGAATACCGGTCCTTTGATGAAGGAGGGAACATCCTCTGGTTCGAGAGCAGGATGTTGTTGCACCGCGAACAGGAAAACCACCATCTCCTTGCCTTGGGTACTTCACGCTACATTACTGGCAAGAAGAGGATCGAACTGAGCCTGGCGGGGAAGGCAACCCGCGATCCTGCAAGCGGCTTCTATGACAGGCCCACTTTTTTCCAGATGGTAGACCTCTCCCTGAAAATAGGGGGGGAAGAGGGTATAGATTCCTACGCTCTGGCCATCATCGAACTGCAAGGCATAGGGGCCCAGAGCCTCACCTTGTTCTCACTCATTTCCCAGGTATTTCGCCTGGGGCTCAATGAAAGGTGCATTGTGGGTCGGCTTGATTTCAACCATTTTGCCCTTTTCTTCGAGAAGGTGGTCAACAAGGTCCAGATGAGGATCAAGTTGGCACGGTTGGCAAACATGCTGACCAACGCCTCCCTCTATGTCCCCATCGTGCAGAACCTCAACACCTTTCTTGGATTTACCACCGGAAGGTATCGTGAGGATAGCTCTTGCGCACTGTTGCTTGAAGAGGCTTCCTTGGCCTTGGACAAGGCCCATGAGCGAGGGCGAAACCAGGTGGTCGCCTATGCATGGGAGGATGAGGAAAACCCCGATACGGTACGGCCCCTCAACCTCCTGGATTCCCATGCGCAAGGGGTTGTGCTCGGATGCATGGATGCAACCCTCTCCAGCGATGATTTGAGCTCGACCATGCCTCTGGTATTGTCACAGGTCGGCCTCTACTATGCAAGCAGACGTGTCTGCCTCTTGACCCAAGAGAAGGGAGGGGCCCTGGAAGTTGCTGCAAATTGGGAACCGGGCCCGTCATCTGGCCCATTGCCGTCGTTGCCATACGACCCCTTCCTCACGCTTTTTGAAAAGCAGGAGGTGAAGAAACTAGCGGTTCCGGATTTGGATCGGGAGTTTCCTTGTCTCGATGGATCCACCCTTCTGGTAGGAAACCTCCAGGTGTGGGGCATGCAACGATGCTATCTTGTTGTGCTCGACCCTTCGTCGGACGATTTCTCCGTATTGGCACACTCTGTCCAACTTATCAGTAGTGAGATGACCAAGCGCCGACTGTTCGAACGGCAGGAGTACCTTGTCTACCATGACAGCGTGACGGGGCTGAAGAATTTCCATGGATACAACCAGTACATCTCCACCCTTGTGGAGGATAGCCTCTCCTCAATTGCCCTTGCCATTGTGGATGTCAACGACCTCAAGGAGATCAACAAGCACCATGGCAAGGAGTATGCAAACAAGATCATAGCTCTGGTTGCCCAGCTTCTGAAGCAGTACTTCCCCAAAGGGCATATCTTTCGCATCTCCAGCCATGAATTCCTAGCCATTCGCCATGACATCACCTATAAGGGGTTTTGCCATAAGGTAGAACGGCTAGCCAGCGACCTGAGCCAGAACTACCCACGTATGACAACGATAGCCCAGGCATGGTCCGAAAAGAATATGCAGATTACCGTGCTCTACAACCAGGCTTCAATGGAACTGGAGGCCAACAGGAAAAATGCCCTGGACCTCTCCAATCCACGTGAGCACTACCAGGCATTCGATGATCTGACATCCTCGATCCAGAGAGGGGAGTATCTTGTCTATCTCCAACCCAAATTTTGCAGCACGACCAGGGCCGTCTGTGGATCTGAAGCACTCATCCGTCATCTGCACCCCTCCCATGGATTGACATCGCCCTCGAAGTTCATTCCCCAACTGGAACAGGATGGCCTGATAAAATACATCGACCTTTTTGTGTTTGAAGAGGTGTGCAAGACCCTGAAACGATGGAAGGAGGGTGGGGAAAGGCTCCTGCCCATCTCGCTCAATTTCTCCCGTCTCACCCTGCTCGACGAAAACCTGATACCCCTGATGGAGGAGATCCGCAGCCGCAACAGTGTGGAGAGCCGGTTTGTGGAGATTGAGATCACCGAAAGTTTCGGGGCTCTGGATAGGAATCTGGTAAAGAAGGTGGTCGAGGATATCGACCAGGCAGGATACTGTGTATGCATTGATGACTTTGGTTCGGAATACAGCAACCTCAGCACCCTCACCTCGCTTCCCCTTGGGGTCCTGAAACTGGACAAGAGCCTGATCGATTCCATGTCCTCAAGCAAGAAAGGCCAGGTATTTGTTGATGGATTCATCAACATCTGCAAAAACCTGGGGGTCAAGACGGTGGCCGAAGGTGTGGAGACAGAGGCCCAGTTTGACCTGATGAAAGCTATGGGCTGTGATATGATCCAGGGCTATTTCTTTGACAAACCGCTGTCCATCAGCAGCTTTGAGCAGAAATACCTGCCCATGTAGGATATTTTATGCATTTTTTCTGCATATAAATAGACTTACTGCATATGTTGATGGTACACTCCTTCAAAATGTTCTTGCGATATGGTCACCTCTGGCCAGAAGGATGTAGGTATGGAGAAGAAAAACATCGATTGGGGAAGCCTTGGGTTTGCCTATACCAAGACTGACAGCCGATATGTTTCCCACTGGAAAGCGGGAGTCTGGGATGAAGGGGCCATGGTCTCTGATGCTGAGGTAACCATCAGCGAGAGTGCAGGGGTTCTCCAGTATGCCCAGACCTGTTTTGAGGGCCTGAAAGCCTATACCACAGCAGACAACAGGGTCGTGGCGTTTCGCCCTGACCTGAATGCCAAGCGCATGAGCGACACTGCAAAGAGGCTGATGATGCCCTCCTTTGATGAAGGACGGTTCATTGATGCCCTCGATCAGGTAGTGAAGGCCAACCTCGCCTATGTTCCCCCCTATGGCAGCGGGGCAACCCTCTATATCCGACCTTTCCTGTTTGGCAGTGGTCCTGTCATTGGGGTAGCACCCTCACCTGAATATACCTTCAGGATGTTCTGCACCCCGGTAGGCCCCTACTTCAAGGGCGGGGTCAAACCCCTAAAGCTGATGGTAAGCGAATATGACCGTGCAGCTCCCCAAGGGACTGGCCACATCAAGGCAGGGCTGAACTATGCCATGAGCCTCTATGCAGGCTATGAGGCCAAGAAACAGGGATTTGCCGAGAACCTCTTCCTCGATGCCGCGACCCGGACCAAGGTAGAGGAGACAGGGGGAGCCAACTTCATCTTCATCACAGCGGACAACAAGGTCATCACCCCCAAGAGTCCGACGATCCTGCCTTCCATCACCCGCCGTTCGTTGATGTATGTAGCCGAGCACTATCTCAACCTGGAGACGGAAGAGCGGGATATCCTCCTCACCGAGGTAGCATCCTTCAAGGAGGGCGGACTGTGCGGTACTGCTGCGGTCATCTCCCCCATCGGGTCCATCACGACAGCAGAGGGAGTCATCAACATGCCTAGCGGAATGGACACCATGGGCCCGGTTACCCAGAAGCTCTACGACACCCTCACGGGGATTCAGATGGGTAGGATCGAGGCCCCTGAGGGGTGGATCCACGAGATAGCCTAGGCCCTTTTCCCAAACAAAGACCATCGGAATGCACCTGTCTTTTGCGAGGCAGGTGTTTCTCGTTCTTAGCCTCGCTGAATAGGAAAGCCGGTTTCCCTATCTTCCTCTATAGGAGATCGCACAGGAAACCCCTCAAGATGCTTACAAATTGGCTGCGGTGGTATAGAGTGAGGGGAAAGGAGACGAAATGGTGAGAAGAGTGCTCCCTATCCTGCTGTCTCTCCTCTTTTTGGGACCTTCCCTTTCCGCAGGCCCCTGGAATAGGATTGAGACCGAATATACCACCATCATCTTTGCACAGGAGGATGTGGACCAGGCCCAGAGTTTGGCCTCCTTTGCCGATGAGGTCCTCCTCTCCCTTGCCCAGATGCTCGACCACCTTCCCAAAGAGAGGGTCCCGGTCATCCTGGCAGGCAGGCCAGCATGGGCGAATGGTATGTTCTCCCCATTTCCCGCCTCCATCACCCTCTATCTTACCAGTCCTGTTGACCGGTTCCTCGGTTCGCGTTCCTCTTCCTGGCTGAGGAGCCTCTATACCCATGAGCTGACCCACTACCTGCACCTCACCTCCCCGGTGGGAGTTGCCAAATACCTGCGTTTCTTTGGCCCTGAGGTGCCAGCCTTGAACACCGTCCTCATGCCTGGGTGGTGGGTCGAAGGAATCTCCACCTATGCAGAATCGGCCTTCGCTTCCGGCGGTCGGGGTGATGAGGCCCTCTTCACCCTTTCCTGGAGCTCCCCCATGGTGGAGGATTCCCTCTGGACCCTCAGCCAAGGCCGGTACAACTCGGCCTTTCCTCCCAACGGCAGGATCTACACCACTGGCTACCTTATGGTTGACTACCTGGTTCGCCACTACGGAAGGGAGAGCTTTGCCAGGGCAAACGCCACCTACGCATGGTTTCCCTTCCTTGGCCTGAACGGTGCCCTCAGGAAAGAGACAGGCCTCTCCCCAAAGGCCCTCTTCTCCTTGGCAGTTGCAGAGCGAAAGGCGGAAATCCCAGCCATTCCCTCCCTAGGGACCCGTATTTCGCCATCCAGGGTAGGGGACCACTACCTTCCTATCCGGACAGAGCTTGGATTGGTGGGGTACTCCTATTCCCTGGAAAGGGGGGGGGAGCTTATCAGGTACAATGAGGATGGGTCATTCGATACGGTAGAGGATCTGGGCCATGTCGACAGGGAATCGATCTCCCTGACTTTCAGCAAGGCTGTCTTCTCCTTCGTGTGGGCTGATTCGTTCAGCTCCCACTCCCTTCCCCTTGCCTCTGATGGATACAGCGACCTCATGCTCTATGATTTTTCCCTGGAGAGGTTCTTGCGCATCACCCAAGGCAAGATGCTCTCCCACCCAGCTCTCAGCGAGGATGGGACTCTTCTGGTTGCCATCGAGCAGAAGGGTGACAGGTATCTCCTTGTGCAGGTCGACCAGAGAAGCGGAGAGACCTCCCTCCTCTATGAAAACCCCCATGCAAGTGTGTACGAACCCCAGATCTCTCCTGACAAGGCCCATATCGTAGTGGTGGAGATTGGTGGGGGTAACTCCTCGCTGCTCTCCATCGGCAAGGACGGAAAGGCCTTTGTTCTGGTCGGTCCAACAAGAAGCGAGATACGCTCCCCTAGGTTTGTCGACGATGAATCCTTGCTCTTTGTTTCGGACAATGAGCTGGGGATGGCTCTCTACCGGTATGACTTTTCCACAGGGGAGGTGGAGAAACTGCTGGAAGATCCCCAAGGGGTGCTCGCTGCCCGAATGGAGGGGGATACCCTTCTCTACGAGACCTATACGGCAAAGGGGTATGGGGTACAGTCTGTTCCCATGGCTATGGTACATGGCACTCCCATCAGGATGCAAGAAAGCGAGCCTGCTCCCCCAGCCGCTGCACTAGTGGACTATCCCTCTAGGCCCTATGCAGACCTCCTACGTCTCAATCTGGTCATTCCCTTTCCGTTTGCCACGGAAAGCTCCCTGCAACCCGGATTGTATTTCCATAGCCAGAGCCTGCTCAGGAGGCACCAACTAACAGGCCAGGCGGGGTGGGATCTCCAGGAGGGGAGGCTGCTTGCCAACCTTGACTACCTCTACAGCCCTGGATCCTATTCGCTTGGTGTGAATATCTCGTTGCTGGAGCTACGTAGGGCCTCAGTGAACCTCTCCTTGCCCTTATGGTACTCAGCCTCTATCCATGGTTCTTCCCTGCTTTCCCTGGGGACAGGACTCCAGTTTGTGATGGGGCAGTCGGAATCTGCCTATGGGCTCTCCTCCTCCCTTGGCTACCAGTGGCAGGAAAGAAGCATGCCCAAGGATTTCTTTGGGTCCTCCCATGGCTCTGTCTCACTGGGGATGCAGGCCCTTGCCTACAACTTCCTGGCCCCTGACCGCCTTCGTGTCATGGGGGGTATGGCCTATCAGGGCCGGCTGTTCTCCTCTTCTCAGATGGTGGAGGCGGAGGTGGAGGCAATGGCCATCAGCAAAGGGAGCCTGGGTAAGGATGTGCTCCCCTATGAGGGATTTTCAGCCATCGCCCTCGATGGGAAGGCAAAGGCCCTCCTTTCAGTCCGGTATCACATTCCCCTTGGGTTGCTCGACCAGCCGATCCCCTATGGGGGGCTTACAGGCCTTGGGCTCTCACTCTCGTTGCAAACGGCCCTCTACCATGATGGTATGGCCCTGATGTGGGACAAGGAACTCATCGCATCGGCCCGGCTCACAGCCTCCATGGTCCTGGGGACCGGGGTGGAGGTGACTCCGTTTGTGGTCCTTTCCTATCGGGTGGAAGGGGGGGCTTTCAGTTTTACCGTTGGTCTGGATGGAAAGGCTCTGGGTACAGAGCTTAGGTCAATGGGGGTCGTTGCCGATATCTAGGCCAATTCCGACCAGAAAGAGCCAGGGCCCTACATGCGGGGCGAAATAGGCATCTTTCTCCCTGATGGATTGTGTCCAGAAGACATACTGCAAGGTCGCGGACAGCCTGGGGCGATAGCTGTTGTTCTGGGTTACCCACTGGCCATCCCTGCCAAACCGCACTCCAAGTTCCAGCAAGAGTGTTGGCCTGATCTCCTCGATCTTTACCTCGGTGAAATGTTCCTGGAGGTTGAGCCGCTGGAATCCTCCCAGCCCCTTGAGGTAGGGGTAGATGAACGGCGTGGCCTGCCACTGCTGCTGGTAGCCAGCTACCAATGAGGCGACTGTCATCCTCTTCTCCTGATTATCCATATCGTTGTACAGGGGCCCGCTCTTATGCCGGGTCTGTATGATGAAGTGGTCAAAGGCCAGGGAGAACAGCCTGTTCTGATGCCCTTGCATGTCATAGAGGATTCCCAATGAGTAGACAAATTCAGAGCTCTCATAGGTCTTGGGCTGGAAAAGCTGCATCACATCTATGCCGAATACCCCATAGGAGGAACCACTCTGCTGGTGGTAGACCCAAGAGTTGGTGACAAGCCCACCGTCAAAGTAGTAGGAGTAGGTGGGCCCTGTGAAATGCTTGACCATTTCTGAGTGTGCTGGCTCGTCATCGAAATCCTGCATGAAGGAGTAGCCAGCCTTGATGGTCAGTGAGTCCCCCAGCTTGATGAGGCCAACTGCCTGCGTTGAATCCTCCCACCCGAAGGTATGGAGGTAGGAGAGTTCAAGGCCAAGCTTCACCCAGCGGAAAGGAAAGAGTATTTGTGCTGTCGAGCCTAGGTTGAGATGGGCCGTGCTCTCTTGCTTGTCATAGTCCAGCGTCAGTTTGGGGCGGTCTATCCTCTCGTGGAGGCCATTCTGAATGGTGTCGAATCCTAGGTTACCCTCCACACTCACCCCTATCAGGGGGGTGTAGATGAAGATAAAGGGATCTGCTGTGAAGGAGAAAGGGGTGTATACATTGATGTTTACCTGGTCATATCGCCTCTCTGTCCTGAGCCTGTCGGTAAAGCCCAGGGCATCGACCTTGATCGAGGCTATATCCTTTGCGGTTACCATCAGATGGCCGCCGAAGGAGAGCCCGTCGTCCAGATTGTCGCCCAGGCCCATGGTGTACCAATCGTTCCCCAAGCCCATGTGGAGGTGGGTGATGGAAACCGCGCCAAGGGGTGTCATCGATAGCAGGAGCAGAAACAGTGACAGGAGTTGTATCCTTTTCATCGTTTACTCCTTCTCTGAGAGTTCTAGCCAGCGGTCTTCCATCTTTTCAAGCTTTGTGCTGTTGGTATGGTAGCGTTCCGTCCTTTCAGCCAACGTGCCCAGTTCGGTCTCCTGGCCATCGGAAAAGCTCGCTTCCAGAAGAGCCTGCAGGCCCTGCAGCGCTTCCATCTTCTCCTCTAGCTCATCCAGCTCCTTTTTCTCGCGAAAGCTCAGGCCCTTCTTTTCGCTTTTTCTGGACCCTGATTCCCCTTTGGCTGGGCTCTCCCGTCTTGCAAGGTTCTGCTGTTGCTGTTCCTCATCCTTCTGGGCCTGGACAAAGCCACGCCACTCGCTGTACGGCCCTGGGTAGAAGCTGACCTCGCCCTCCATGTCCAGTACGAACAGTTCGTCACAGGTCAGGTCGAGGAATGCCCTGTCATGGGAGACAACCAGTGTACACCCAGCAAAATCCTGCACATACTGCTCAAGGTTCTCCATGGTGGGAAGGTCAAGGTCGTTGGTAGGCTCGTCAAGCATCAGGAAGTTGGGGTCGGAAACCAGGCGTGAGACAAGGTAGAGCCTGCGCCGTTCCCCACCGGAGAGGGATGCGATGGAACTCCTGTGCATGGAGGCATCGAAGCCAAAGATCTCCAGGAATCTGGCGGCGGTCACTGTCTGCCCTTCGCTGAGGGTAATGCGTTCGCTGATGTCCTGGATGAACTCCAGGATTGCCTTGTCGGAGGCGAGGTTTCTCCCTCCCTGGTCATAATAGCCGAAGACGGTATTGACCCCCTTGTCTATCTCCCCGCTGTCAGGCTGGAGATGGCCACAAAGCATGTCCAGTAGGGTTGATTTGCCCGACCCGTTGGGTCCGACCACCCCGATCTTCTGTCCCTTGGTAAAGGAGTAGGAAAAATCAGTGATGATGGGAGAGTCCCCATAGCTTTTGGAGATCGCCTTCACTTCCAGGATCTTCTTGCCCATTCTCCTTGAGGAGGAGCTGAAGCTGCTCTGGGCAGTTTCCGACACATCCTTTTGGGATGCTATCATCCCCTTGATCCTATCCTGTCGGTTGGTATCCTTGCCTGTCCTTGCCCGTGGCCCACGTTTGAGCCATTCAAGTTCCCTTCGGAGGATGGTGGTGAGCCGGTCCTGCTCCTTTTGCATCATGCTCAGCCTCTGGGCCCTCCGTTCAAGGAAGGCTGAGAACGAGCCGGGGTGGAGGTAGATCCGTCCACGGTCGAGCTCGAGGATCGCGTTGCACACGGCATCGAGGAAGTAGCGGTCGTGGGTGACGATGATCATGGTCATGGGGCTCTGGCTCAGATACCGTTCCAGCCATTCGATGGTCTCAATGTCGAGGTGGTTGGTAGGTTCGTCCAACAGCAGCAGCGTTGGCTTGGCACAGAGGACCCGTGCCAGGGCAACCTTCTTCTGCATACCCCCTGAGAGGGTCTTCATCGGAAGGGAGAGCACATCGTAGAGGCCCAATTCGCCCAACAGAGAGGTATAGTCACTCTCAAGGTTCCAGCTCTGGGTAAGGTCGAGTTGTTCGGTAAGGTCTGCAAGGGTAGCCTTGGCCTGCTTGGTCTGCTCTTTGGCAATGACGGCATGGTAGGCTTTCAGCAGGGCGATGCGCTTCCCGTCTCCCTTGTAGAGGTAGGTCTGGACCGTATCGTTCTCGTCAAACAAGATCTGTTGGGTGAGCATGATCAGCTCGGTATCACGGGCGGTAGCTATGGTGCCGCTATCTGAGTAAAGCTCCCCTTTCAGAAGCCTGAGGAAGGTTGACTTGCCTGTCCCGTTCTGTCCAATGAGCCCTACATGGTCCCCACCTTCGAGGCCGAAGGTGACGCCTTCGAACAGAGGCTCGTCGTTAAGGGTTTTTGAGATATTTTCAACTGAGAGTACATTCATGGCCTAAGATTACCGTAATGGGGTGGGCTGGGCAATATGCCTCAAGGGTTCTTCTCGTCAGGCTGCCAAAAATAGGATGGCAATGCCGAGAATGGAAACAAAGGTAGCCAATAGGCTTGAAGTGGATATCTTTTTCTTGAGGATGAACTTGTCGATGGGCAGGAGGAGGATGGGTGTCGTCTGGGTAATGGTGGTGACGATTCCCACGGGCGCCAGGGTAAAGGCCTTCATCTGGCTGGACATGCCCAGCACAGGTCCTACCATGGCGGCCAGGAAGAGGAGCAACAGCAGTTTGGGGTTCCTGAAGGCTGCAAACTGTGAGCGGGCGTTCCGTTTGATGATGAAGCTGTAGATGATGAAGGCCATCAGGCCACCCACGTTTCTCAAAAGATTGGTCGATACCGGACCGGTAGAGTCCAGGGCATACTTTGCAAGCAGAAAGGAGAGTGACTGGAGAATCGAGCCGAGAATGGCGAAGGCCATGCCCTTGGTCCTTTGTCTCTCCTCAGTGGTATTCTTTTTTGCCCTCATCCCCCCGACTACCATGAAAACCACTCCGAGGATTGTCAGCAGAATTCCTACGATCTGGGAGGCCTTCAGCCGTTCGGCGAACAGGAAGTAGGAGAACAGGGCCGTTACTACCGGGGAGAGTGTCATGATGATCATCGATTCCCGGGGTCCCAGCCATACGTAGGCATAGAAGAGCAACATGTCGGTAATGAAGTATCCGATGACCCCGCTTGCAAAGAGCACCAGGTAGGTCTGTGCGGAGAGAGAGGTGGGGAAAAAGCTCCCCTCGGTAAGGTAGGCAAGCAAAAGGATTGCCGGCAGTGCCAGCCACATGCGCACGTGCGCAACTGCATCAGAACCTACTTTGGCGCCAAGGTAGCGGTAGATGATCGAGTTCTGTGCCCAACAGGCTGCGGTGAGCAACCCGAGCAGCTGTCCTATGACTAGGTTCCTGTCCATAGGGCTGACAATACCACAACCGATACAATGATTACAGCAGTCTGTACAAAATAAAAAGGGTGGGCAATCGAATTCTCTTTCGGTCAATATTCTTCTTTGTTCTGCCTTGGCGTTGACCTCTCCATTGCAGGGTCAGTACAATGAGGGCATGACTAAAGATATATCACTCAGACTGTCCCCAGCGACAGCTGTAGACAACAAGGCCGTGCAAGAGATGGCCGCCAAAGAGGCCAAGTTGCCATTGGAAGAAGTTACAGGGATGCGCATTCTTCGTCGCAGTGTCGACGCCAGGCGTAATCCACCAGTTATAGATATGAGCGTTCGCCTCTTCACCGGCGATGCTGAGGAAGAACTGTTCGAAACAACGCAATTCCCGTTTGTAGGGGACAAGAAGCAGGTAGTCGTGGTAGGGGCAGGCCCTGCCGGCCTGTTTGCCGCACTGCGGCTCATCGAGAAGGGCCTGAAACCGATCGTGCTCGAACGCGGGGTTAATGTGCGCCAGCGCAAGAAGGACATCGCGGCCCTCTCCACACAAAAGGTAGTGAACGGCGAGAGCAACTACAGCTTCGGCGAGGGTGGGGCAGGTGCCTTCAGCGATGGCAAGCTCTATACCCGGGCCACCAAGCGTGGGAATGTGGGAAAGATCCTCTCCCTGTTGTGCCAGCACGGAGCCTCTACTGAAATCCTCTATGAGGCGCACCCCCATCTTGGGACGGACAAGCTTCCCCTGATCATCGAACAGATCCGCAACACCATCCTGGCTAGCGGAGGGCAGGTCCATTTTTCCACCAAGGTTGTTGGCTTCCACAAAAAGGGAGGCAAGGTCCAGGGTGTCATTACCGAAAACGGCGAGACCTTTGCAGGCCCTGTCATCCTGGCAACCGGCCATAGCGCACGGGACATGTATGAATATCTGGATCGGGAACATATCGCCATAGAGGCGAAGGCCCTGGCCATCGGGGTGCGCCTTGAGCACCCACAGATCCTCATCGACAAGATCCAGTACAAGAACGAGAAGGGCAGGGGCGAATTTCTTCCTGCAGCAGAGTACTCCTTTGTTACACAGGTTGACGGCCGCGGTGTCTACTCCTTCTGCATGTGCCCTGGCGGCTTTGTTATCCCTGCGATGACATCAGAAGGCCAGCTTGTGGTCAACGGCATGAGCTCTTCATCCAGAAAAGGGCAGTTTGCGAATAGCGGCATGGTCGTTGAATTGCACCCTGAGGACCTTCCCCAGGAACAATTTGGCGGGAACCTTGGGGTGATGCACTTCCAGCAGGCCTTGGAGGAACGGTGTTTCAAGGCAGGGGGCGGCACTCTTGCGGCTCCAGCGCAGAGGATGACGGATTTTGTCAACCACAGGCTATCGAAGGACCTTCCTGACACCTCCTATGGACCGGGCCTCGTCAATGCAGACCTGCATAAGATTCTTCCTTCGTTCATCGCCGAGCGTCTGGCAACGGCATTTTCTGCCTTTGGCAGGAAAGCCCATACCTTCCTTACCAACGATGCAGTGCTTATAGCTGGTGAGACCAGGACCAGCAGCCCTGTGAGGATCCTCCGCGACAAGGAGACCAACATGCACATTGAGCTGGAAGGGCTATTCCCCTGTGGCGAAGGTGCCGGGTATGCTGGAGGTATCATAAGCGCTGCCATGGATGGCGTGAACTGTGCCGATAGCGTAGTTGGATATCTTGGATGCTGACAGGCTTTCCTCCCATCGAGAGCGAACGGTCGCACACCCTGATCCTGGGAACAGGACCGAGTGTGCGCTCCAAGCTAAAGCAACAGTACTACGGCCATGAGCGCAATGCGTTCTGGCCGATACTGAGCTCTCTTCTGGGAGGGGCGATCGAGACCTACGAACAGAAATGGCTTCTGCTGCTCGACCATGACATCGCCCTGTGGGATGTCCTTGCGAGCTTTGAACGCAAAGGGTCCTTGGACTCCTCCTATACAACGGTGGTTGCCAATGACCTCAAGCTGTTCCTGGCCTCCCATCCAATCATTCGGAAGGTCCTGTTCAATGGAAAGAAGGCCGAGGCTCTGTACAAGAAGCTGGTCGGATTCTATCCAGAGAACATTGCCTTTGTAACGCTTCCCTCAACCAGTGCGGCATATACGCTGAGCTTTGAAGAAAAACGTGAAAGATGGGGCAAGGCTCTAGAGCTGTAGGCATCACCATGCAGGAAGGGCCCCGGGGGTGTACCATTCTTGTATCCTATGCTTTGCCTACAGTATACTTGCTTCATATGAAGAAACGAGTGCTCATCCCCATCCTTGTGCTTTGTCTCCTGTTGCTCTCCCTCTGGCTCTATCTACGCCAGGAGGCACCTGCCGATCCCATCAACTACCAGGCAATGGTCTCTGATGACCAAGTAACTGTCACAGAGTCAAAGGACGATATTGTCTTTACCCCGGCAGGCGGCAAGACAACGGTTGCCTTGGTCTACTATCCTGGGGGGAATGTGGCGCCACAGAGTTTTGCCTATGCAGGTCGGGGCATCGCAGAGGCAGGCTTTCAGGTGATCATCCTCAAGGTGCCTTTTGCTTTGGCCATCTTCGACATCGGCGCCGCCTATCCCTATCCCGATAGGTATCCTGAGATTGAGCATTGGTATCTTTCAGGTTTCTCGTTGGGGGGGACAGCCGCATGTTTTGCCCTGGCAAAACAGGATACCCGGTTTGAGGCACTCATCCTCTATGCCTCCTATACCGATGCAAAGCACTCCCTCAGGGATGCAGGGCTGAGGGTACTCTCCATCAGCGGTTCCAACGACGGACTGGCAACTCCCCAGAAGATAGAGGCTGGCAAGGCGTTCCTCCCCTCCGATACCCGGTTTTTGGTGATCGAAGGGGCCAACCACACCCAATTTGCACTGTATGGCGGGGGCAAGATCCAGAAGAACGACACCAAGGCTGGCATAGAAGCCATGGCTCAACAGAAATTGGTTATCGAGCATACCGTTGCATTCCTCCAGGAAAGCCTCCAATGAAAAGAAGAGCTTCTTCTGTCCCAGATTTTTCCTTACTCTGTTTCTGACCAGATGGGGAGTATCTGATGGTTTGTGGTCTTTGATTTTATTACATTTTTATTTATGTGTATAAAAACCATACACAAAAAAAAGGAAAAAAAGGGTTATTTTCTTTCTCACAAAATATCTGCCCTATGTTTTTCCACTCCCCCATGGTATTGTTCTCCTATGGTTCAGAAAATTGAGATATTCCAGATGAACTTGAGGTATTGTTCTCCCTGCGCTGATTTTCTTGAAAGAGCGGTGTAGTGTGAGAATTCACCCCAGGGACCGTACCAGTATTATCAAGCGTACAGTGGTAATTGTCTTGCCCTTGGTGGCTCTCTTTTTCCTGCTCTTCTCCCTCTATGAAAATTCCCTTGCCCGACAGGCAACCCTCCTTCTGCAAAATGAACAAGAGAAGGGAAATGCGATAATCGCGAACCAATTGGAAGGGACCTTGTTCCAATTCGTATCAGACCTTCTCACCGTGTACGATTCGAATGAGTTTTACAACTATTTCCAGGAGACTACTCCCTATTCCCACCATGAGCTTGAACAACTTTTCCTGAGGATTGCGAACAAGAAAAAATACATAAACCATATACGGTTGCTCGATGCAACAGGGATGGAGACCATCAAGATCGACCACTATCCTGATACTGATGCAATCCCTTCTGATCCAGCAACGATGAAGGATTATCGTGATACGGACCTGCTCCACTTTGCCCTCAGCCAAGGTCCGGATACCCTGTATATTTCTCCCATAAGCTTGGAGAGCCACCAGAACAATAACGATGGTCATGCAGGCCCTGCAATGTTCCTTACCATCCCTGTCTACAGGGAAGGTTCTTTCAAAGGGTTACTTATCATGGATTATGATGCCTGTTCATTCCTCTCCTTCCTGAAGGACTATCAGGTTTCCATGACAAAGGATATTGTTTTTGGCTTGATCAACAATGGCGGGAAGTGGATCAAATATGGGGCCAATATCTGTTTTGACTACCAGCTTCATTTTGGAGATGGCTTTGGTTCGCTATTTGAGCAGGCCCCGGGTATTGAGGATCAGATACGTACCCAGTATACAGGGCATTATGTTTCCCAGGATTTGGCCTATGCCTACCAGGCGGTACATGTGACCTCGGCCCAAAAGCTATCCTGGTATCCCGATGAAGGGAGATTGTGGACGGTTGTAAGCTATTTCCAGCTTTCTGATTTGCCTACACTGAGCCAACATCCCTTGCTGAGGGCATCTTACCTGAAATGGGTCCTTGCCTTTCTTCTCTTGTTTTTTGGGATACTCTATATAGTATTTCTCCAGTTGAGGAATGCCGACAAGCTGCAGCTGCGGGTGAGCTCCCTCATCTCAAGCTACTCGGGCAATGGTATTGCGGTAACCGATGAGAAGCATCGCATAACCTTCTGCAACCATGCCTTTGAAGTGCTTTCAGGGTACAGCCAAAGCGAACTTATGGGAAAAAGTAGCCAAGACCTGTTGCTTGGGCGCAGTGAGGAAACCCAAGCATCCTTGGAGAGTACTCCTGTCTGGGTCAGTAACCGTGATGGCAACCACTACATGGTAAACCTTACCCAGACACATGTAGGTATTGTGTCAAGGAAACAAGAGTTCATTGTTGAGGTGTATGTCGGCTCCGACTGGAAGGTAGCCGAGTTTATCTCCTATGTAGGGAAGGATCCGCAAAATAGACTCCCCTCGCTCCTGTTCTCCTCAGTGAACGAAAAATTGCAGCAGCAAAGGCCCCTGTTCTGCCTGCTGATCCACTTGGATCAACACAAAAAATATGACTTTCATACCATGTTGATGGAGCAGAGTAGCTTTTCTCTTGCCGTGGCTGCCCATATTGCAGGCCTGTTAGGAACGAAACATGCAGTGTATGCATTCTCTCACGTTACCTATGTTGTCTTCCTGGAAGGGGATGATACAGGCCGAGTGGTCATGAAGGTCGAAGAATTGTTGAGAGGGTTGGAACAAAAGTATGGCAATGTATCCGCTTCCACTCATCTGAAGGCAATCTGTGGTTTTTCAAGCTATACTGGGGGAGGGATGTCCATTGAGACACTCCTGATGCAAGCCTCCCTGGCAACCCAGGCGATACAGGCCTCCCCGATTGGCAATTCCCTGCAATTCAGCGAGATGGTGAATAGGCAGTTCTTGCGCAAACAGGCGATCCTTGCAGCCCTTCCCCAAGCCCTCCTCTCTGATTCACTTGATCTCTACTATCAGGCTCTGGTTGATGTGGAAAGTGGCCGAATCCTTGGTTCTGAGGCCCTGATCCGCTGGATACACCCTGAGTTGGGATTCATTGCCCCCGATGAGTTTATCCCCCTTCTGGAACAAAATCATATGTGCGGTTTGCTGGGTGAGTTTGTCATTCGGGCGGCAGTACGCTTCTTGCAGGACCATGGTACACTCTTGAAAATGGTCAACCCTGATTTCTCCCTGGCCATCAACCTCAGTGCAGAGGAACTGACTGACCCTGCTATCATTGAGCTCATCGGTAGGGAACTGCGTGAAAAGCAGGTAGACCCACAACTTCTCGAACTGGAGCTGACCGAACGTACAGCAGTAGAGAATCTCCATTCAGCCGACCAGGGAATGGAACAACTCCATGCAATAGGGGTGGGGATCACCATCGATGATTTTGGTACTGGCTACTCCTCCCTCTCCTACCTGATCGAGCTTTCCATTGACAAGATCAAGATTGACCGCTCCTTCATAGCCAACTACCCCGATCCCGATGCCATTACCATCTACAAGACGGTGGTCCTTCTTGCCAAGGAACTTGGGATGACCGTTGTGGCAGAAGGGGTGGAGACAGAAGAACAACTACAGTTCCTGCAACAGATCGGTTGTGGACAGTATCAGGGGTTCCTTTTTTCCAAGGCAGTTCCGGAGGCTGAGTTCATCGGGCAATTGGAGCGTCAGATAGAAGAGCTGCTCTCATGAGATGTCTACCTTTGCCTGGAATAGAGCAGGAAACGTAGCCAAACGTCCTGCTGGTAGGATATTGTCCCAGTATTGTGCGTTTTGAAAAGGGGTAGCCATGGAAGACGTTCTGTTCATTGGTGTTGATATCGGGGGAACAAAGACCTCCGTAAGCATAGGGAATGAAGAGGGTGCAATCCTCAACAAAATACAGTTTCCCACACAAAAGGGGCCGCAGCAGGTACTCTCTGATTGCTATCTTGCCATTGATGAGCTCCTCAAAGGGTTCGACAGGCTGAGGGTACAAGCCATTGGGATAAGCTGCGGAGGTCCTTTGGACAGCAAGAGGGGCCTCATCCAAAGTCCTCCCAACCTTCCTTTCTGGGATGATATCCCTGTAGTCCAGTTGTTTCAGGATAGGACAGGCATCCCTGCCTATCTGGAGAATGATGCAAATGCCTGTGCCCTGGCCGAATGGCTTTGGGGCAGTGGAAAGGGGTGCTCCTCCATGATCTTCCTGACCTTCGGGACAGGATTGGGTGCCGGTCTTATCCTTGATGGGCGGCTCTACCGTGGCAAGGGGATGCTTGCTGGGGAGGTAGGGCACTGGCGAATGAAGGATGATGGACCCATGTGTTACGGAAAGCGGGGATCCTGGGAGAGCTTCTGTAGCGGTGCAGGCATCAGCTCCCTGTACAGGGAGAAGACACGCCAGAGCATTTCTGCCAAGGAGATATGCCTTTTGGCAGAAGAAGGTGACGAGACAGCCCTTTCCGTGATGACCCTCAGTGCCAAGACCCTTGGGCAAGGGCTTGCCCTTCTCATCGACCTGCTCAATCCTGAACGAATTGTCATAGGAAGTATCTTCTGTCGATGTGAGGGCCTGTTCAGGTCCATCATGGAAGAGGAAATAGAGAAAGAGGCTCTGGCACAGAGTGCCCAGGCTTGCAAGGTCTATCCCTCTGCCCTTGGGGAGTTTCTTGGGGACATGGCAGCCCTGGGGATTGCGATGGACAGGTATGCCCAGAAAGGAGGCCGATAATGAAGTACGGACTACATGAGTTGCTTATGAGATATCCAGAGCTTGCCAGCATGGAGGATACGCTTTCTGAAGCTGCCCATCTGCTTGAGAGGAGCATCACCTCCGGAGGCAAGATCCTTGTCTGTGGCAATGGAGGAAGTGCTTCCGATGCAGACCATATTGTGGGGGAGCTGATGAAAAGCTTCGTAAAAAAGCGGCCCATCGCCAAAGAACTTGAAAAGGCCCTTGTGGAGACCGACCCAGAGAGGGGAGCAATGATCGCATCCCTCCTGGAGGGTAGCATCCCCGCCATCTGCCTATCGGCCCATACAGCCCTTTCCACAGCATTTGGCAATGATGTAGAGCCCGCAATGTCCTATGCCCAGCAGGTGGGTGGGTATGGCCAGGCAGGTGATCTGTTTTGGGGCATCTCCACATCGGGGAATGCAAAGAACGTCCTCTATGCTGCAGTAGTGGCCAAGGCCAAGGGCCTGAAGGTTTTGGGTATGACCGGTGAGGGGGGAGGAGCGCTCAAGAGCCTGTGTGATGTCTGCATCAGGGTCCCCCAGAGGGAGACCTTCAAGGTCCAGGAACTCCATCTTCCGATCTATCATTGGCTCTGTATCTATCTTGAATCCTGCTTCTGGTAGGGCTTGGATGGGCACAAAAAAAGGGAACCCCTAGGTTCCCTTCCATTGCCGTTCGTCCGAGGACTAGTAGCGGTTGTTGTTGTAAGACGGGCGGGGTTTTGCAATGGCTTCGTTAACGCGGAGGTTACGGCCATCGATTTCCTTACCGTCGAGCTGGGAGATAGCGGCTTCTGCAGCAGAATCCTCTTCCATCTCTACGAAACCAAAGCCCTTGGGGCGACGGGTTTCGCGGTCAATGATGATATTTGCACTCAGAACGTTACCGTACTGTGCGAACAGGTCCCGAAGTTCTTCTTCGGAGGTGTTGTAACTCATGTTACCAACGTAGATTTTCTTTGCCATTAAAAGCATCCTTTACAGGCTTGGCCTGTATTCAAAATATTGCTCTATTTGGCGCAGTCTCGAACTTTTAGCCTGTCTGCTGGAGGATTCAGTAAAGAATGCATACATACTTAAGATAGGATAACGGACTAGCTGCAACTCAAAAAACTAAAGCAACTGCATCCTACCACGAGAAGAACGGAATGTCAATCGAGCCTTAGTGATGATTTGTAGAACCTTGCTGAATTTTTAATGAAATTGATAAAGAAATATGGTGAAGCGTGGGAAAACCTTGCAGAGAGTAGGGTTTTCCCTGCATTTGGCAGACAATTTTCCGGCTATGGTGAGGAGAATATGGATAATTCTCCTGGACCAAGAGGGTGAGTGCTGCTACGATGATCTTCTGGAGGTGGTGATGATGAAGCATATTGAGGTTGCTGCTGCCATTCTAGTGCAGGGTCACAAGGTTTTTGCGGCACAACGGGCAGACAAGGGAGAACTCGCCCTCAAATGGGAGTTCCCCGGTGGCAAGCTGGAAAAAGGTGAGAGTGGCGAAGAGGCCATTGTCAGGGAGATCTTCGAGGAACTTGGCATTGAGATCGTTGCCAATGAGCTTCTCCTTACCGTCGAACACCAGTATACGAACTTCTCTTTGACCATGCATGGCTATCTTTGTGAGATCATCCGAGGGGAGCCTACCCTCAGCGAGCATCTCTGTTGCAGGTGGCTGGGAAAGGATGAGCTCTATTCAGTGCCCTGGGCTGAAGCAGACCTTCCCATCGTCAAGGCCGTCTCCTTCTTGTTGGGGTAGGTATGAGTGATTCTATGCGGATGTCCCTGGAGAAGAGTGTGGGGACAGGATTCCTCGATGAGTCCATCGAATCTTCCGGGGACCTACGCCCCAATCTTGTGCTCAATGACCCTCCAAGGAGCAAGGTGCTCTCCACGCTGCTCAAGGAACTGCAGTGGTGCACCTCCTTTGATTTCTCCGTTGCCTTTATCACCACAGGGGGGCTGGCAATGCTGCAGCAGGCCCTCCTTGAGGCCCAGAGCCGTGGGGTAGAGGGAAGGATACTCACCTCAGACTACCTGACCTTCACAGAACCAAGGGCGCTTGAGCACCTGATGAACCAGTTTCCTTCCTTCGAGCTGAAGGTGTACAGCCAGGCATCCTTCCACGCCAAGGGCTATCTGTTCCATCATGCAGACCAGGGCATCTCCTCCCTTATTGTAGGCAGTTCAAACATCACCCATGGGGCCCTCTCAACCAACAGGGAGTGGAATGTCCGCCTGGTGTCGCTCCAGGAGGGAGAACTGCTGAAGAAAACCCAGGAGGAGTTTGCCAGTGCCTGGGATAGGGCAATTGAGGTCAGCCCAGCATGGCTAGGCCATTACCGCATGCTCTACGATAGCCACAAGAGATCTGTCCAGGAGGGCTTTGTCCCTGTCTATGCAGAGGAGCCTGCACAATGGCCCGTCCTTGGTTTTACTGAAATAGTTCCCAACTCCATGCAACAGGAAGCCCTGGCCTCTCTCGAGGCCCTTCGTAGAGCGGGGAAGAACAAGGCCCTGCTCATCTCGGCTACCGGTACGGGGAAGACCTTCCTCAGTGCCTTTGATGTTGCTAGCCAAAAGCCACAAAGGTTCCTGTTTGTGGTACACAGGCAGCAGATAGCCCAGGCCTCCATGGAAGCGTTCAAGGAGATCCTGGGATCTGACATCTCTTGCGGCCAGTTGGGGGGTGGGTATGCAGAGCTCGATGTGCAGTATCTGTTCTCCATGGTCCAGACCCTCTCCCAGGAAGAGGTTTTGCACTCATTCGCCCCTGACCACTTTGACTATATCGTAGTTGATGAGGTACATCGAAGTGGAGCCGACTCCTACCTCAAAATTCTGGAATATTTCAAGCCCTCTTTCCTGTTGGGTATGACAGCAACCCCCGAAAGGACAGACGGCTTTGACATTTACAGGCTGTTTGACCATACCATTGCCTATGAGATCAGGTTGCACCAGGCCTTGGAAGCCAATCTGCTCTGTCCCTTCCATTACTATGGCATCTCATCCCTGGATGTGGACGGGGTCCCTTTCGAAGACCTTTCAAGCTTCTCCTTTTTGGAAAACCAGGCGGTGAAGGTCAAGCAGATGCTCGACCGCTACAGCATCGGCACCTACCGCCGTCGTGGTCTCATCTTCTGCAGCCAAAATGAGGAGGCGAAACGACTCTCTGAGGGGCTTTGCTCCTTGGGCATCAAGGCTCTGGCCCTCAGCGGGTCCGATGAGGTGGAGGTCCGCAACGAGGCCTTTAGGCGCCTGGAGATGGAAGACGGGGAGGGTATGCTCGAATACCTTGTTGCTGTCGATATTTTCAATGAAGGTATCGACATCCCTTCCCTCAACCAGGTGGTGATGATCCGTCCAACCCAGTCAGCCATCATCTTTGTGCAGCAGATGGGACGAGGGTTGCGGAAGCATCCAGGAAAGGAGTATCTGACTGTTATCGATTTCGTAGCAAATTATGATAATAACTATATGATTCCTATAGCACTATATGGCGATACAAGCTACAAGAAGGACACGCTTCGCAAATTTGTAAGCGGGGAAAGCCTCAGCATTCCTGGCCCGTCGACGGTGAGTTTCGACAAGATTGCAAAGGAGCGGATATACGCTTCCATCAACGCAGCTTCCTTCCAAAAAAAGAGATTTCTCTCTGAAGAGTATATGAAGGTCAAGAAAAAGTTGGACAAGGTCCCGACGATGATGGACTTTGTCCGACTCAATGCGATCTCCCCCCTGCTTTTCATCGACTATGCCAAGAGTTATTTCCAGTTCAAGGCCTCTATTGGGGAGGTGGAGATAGGATCTCTCACCCCCCTACATCTGAAGAGCCTTCTGTTCTTTTCGCAGATACTTCCCAAGGGAATTCGTCCCTATGAGGGGCTGCTGGTCGGCCTCTTGATCGACCAACACCAAGGGATAACCCTGGAGCATCTCCAGTTACAAGTAAAGGACCGATATGGGTTCGTTGCAGATGAAGCCTCCCTTCTCTCCTCGATTGAGATGCTTCGGTGTGGGTTCTTTAGCCAGGCAAGGTGTAATGCCTTTGGAAACCTTCTCTATTGCGAAAGGAGAGGCAGTGCCATTGTCCCTACCCAGGAGTTTTCCACCCTCCTGCAAAACAGGGCCTACAGGGAGGAACTTGTGCAGATGCTCGCATTGGGCGAGTATGAGTACCGACAACACTACCTGGAAGGGAGGGGTGAGCACGACCTGGTCCTGTACCAAAAGTATACCCGTCAGGAGGTGTGTCGCCTCTTGAACTGGACGCGGGATGACTCCTCGACGATCTACGGCTATCGGGTGCACAAGGAGAGCCAAACTTGCCCCATCTTCGTGACCTACCACAAGAAGAAGGAGACCATCAATGCGAGTACCAACTATCCTGATGGCTTTCTCAGTCGGGACCTGCTGCGGTGGACAACACGCAACAACATCAAACTGCAGGGAACCGAGCCTCCCTACATCAGGGGTGAGAAAGGCCCGATGGAGAATCTGCTGTTTGTCCAGAAAAGCAATGATGAAGGGTTGGCCTTCTACTATTTGGGACAGCTGAAATTTTTGGCCAACGAGCAGAAGACCATACTCAACGACAAGGGAAAGCTCCTGCCCATCGTGGAGATGATCTTCCGTTTGCCCCAGAGCGTCCCCCAGGACCTCTACTCCTACATCATCGAGAAGGGCGAGGCTGAAGGGTCGGGCTCTTCTTCTGTTGTATAAGGCTTGTCCTCTCTTTTGCAGAAGTGAGAATTATCCGACCCAACCCTTGACGAATCGCAAACTCTGTACGATTGTATAGCTAGGATATGACAAACATCACACAGGAAAGACTTGATTTCTCACTATCCACTGGCTCTGCTTGCATGCAGAGAACTATTTTTTTGTTTTGTGATCCACATTTGCCAGAAATGGCTAGAGGAGCGAACTATGAACAAGAAACGTGAAACTATCAGGAAACCTATCGACCGTGAAATGGTCCCCGATTGGGATAAGGACGATAGGATTGCACCACCAAAACCAGAACCCAAAAAACGGAAACTCCACGATGAGGAAGAGGATATGATCTCAGACAAAGAGGAGTATTGAGGACTCCTCCCGTGATGGCCCCCATGCCTATGGTGTGTGGGCTTCCTTGTCTATAGAGGGCAGACCGCCTCTGCGAGGTTGCTGCCTGAGGCCTCTACCTTGAACTTGGGTATGGTCTGGGTATAGAGGGTCCTGCCTCCCTGGTCCTGGAATGCAACCTTCAGGGTGTACTCCCCCGGTCTGAGGTTGGCTGACCCTACCCATGCCGTGGAGGGCAAAAAGTGGGAGGAGCGTACATCTGCACTCTCTGAGGCATAGTTTGCAAGCTTGAACAGCCAGCTCAACAGCTCTTCCCCGGCTGTTGCCGTCTTTTCATGGTTGGTTACGCTGTCATAGACCGCAACCCCAAGGGCTTTGAGGGTGGAGCGTATGACTGCTTTCATCCTTGCCAGGGAGGAAGAGGCCTTGAAGGTCTCCATGGCTATCAAGCTCAGGCTCTCCAGCCGCTCCAGGGGGAAGCTGCTGCCATCCTCAAGAAAGACAACAACCCTCTGGACAGGGGATTTGCGTGCTGCCATGACAGGGTAGGCAATCTTCGCATAGTTGTTCCTGGAGACGTAGACGGCGTCAACGGCTTCATACTTCTGTGGGGCCAGTCCATTGAAGGCCAATAGGTTTAGCCTTGTTTTGCCCTCCGGGGCAGGAACCTCTTCGGCATCGAGGGAGGAGGGGATGGCAAATGGGTACAAGCTCTCCTGTGTCTGGAACGAACGGCGCACCTGGTTGAGGGAGTAGGTGGATAGGCCCTCCTCATCAAGGCCTTTGGCTACCACCATCGTAAGGTAGTTGGCCAGGGCCGAGGAGGAGAAGGAGGTTGAGTAGGTGCCCTCTGTGACGTTCTTGACTCCCTTGTCGTCTGCATACTTGGCGGCCTTCTGCATCTGTATTTCAAACTTCTGTTTCAGGAGGCTCTGTTTCTCGAGGCTACGGTTCAGTTCAACCAGGGCAGATTCCTCTTCACCCAGATGCAGATAGTTCAGGGCCTTGAATATATTGATGTAGATATCCTCATACGCTTCGCCCTGGTACTCCCTGGTATTGTCATTGATGATGAAGGATGCAATGTTTGCGGTGATGCTTTCGGTGTAGGCCTCCTGGATTTTCCGTTCGGAGGAGGAGAGTTGTTCGTTGGAAAGCTGGTAGTTGCCATACAGGCGGGAGAGGAGCCCTGCATCAAGGTCCATGATGAGCGAGCCTTGCTTTTGTATGATGGAGGCCTGCTTGGCAAGCAAACTCTCATATGCTGCCTTGAAATTGCCCTGCCTATAGAGATTTTCGGTATTTGAGATGTCTATGACCGAGGAACAGCCACCCAGCAGCAGGAGAAGGACCAGCAAGAGCAACAAGGTAATTTTTCTCATCTGTCCACGATTCCTTTATGCCACACATAGTTGGTTTTCGGCTATATACAAAAATGTAGCATTGTTGGGACCAAGTTGCAACAGAGAAAAAAGGGGAGCAGTTTTGAAACTGCTGTGACAATGCTGCACATATTCCTCCCTGTAGGGTAGGAACAGGGAGCAAGATACCTCTTTTCACCCTCTGTTCTCCCCATTCAGACATTTCTTTGGGTAATTTTCTATAAACCTCGTATATACTGGTGTACAATGGTTGTTATCCACTATAAGGGAGTGAACCTATGAAGAAAAAGATACAATTGAGCGCCCTTGCCCTGGTGCTCGTTGCCTTGCTGATCTCTTGCCAATCCACCGTCTCTGTCGATAGGCTTTCCTCTGATGTAAATATCGACCTGAGCGGCAACTGGAACGATACCGATATTCGACTTGTCTCTGAGGCCCTGGTGAAGGATAGCTTGCGCAGTCCCTGGCTTGACCAGTTCAGGATGCACAAGATGAAGAACCCCGTGGTGATCGTGGGAAGCTTCCTGAACCGCAGCAGCGAACATATCGATACCTCGATCATAGCCAAACGGTATGAGATAGAGCTCATCAATTCAGGAAAGGTTGACATGGTTGCCGATGTTTCCTTCAGGGCCTCCGTGCGTGATGAACGGGAGGAGCAGCAGTACTTTGCAAGCGAATCCACTGCCAAGGCCTTGGGTAAGGAGATCGGGGCAGACTACCTGTTGCAGGGGTCTGTCCGGACCAATCTTGACCAGGTTGGCGGAAAGTCGGTGCGTACCTACTACGTGTCTGCCGAGCTCATCGACATCGAGACCAACAAGAAGGTCTGGGTTGGGGAAGAGACCATCAAGAAGATGGTCAAGCAAAGCAAATACCAATTCTAGGATAAGGCAGTAATACGTATGAAGCATGCTAGATCGGCCCTCTTTGTGGTGTTGCTCTTTGTAGCCCTATCGCTTGGTAGTGGCTGCTCCTCTCTCGCTTCAGGTTCGGCCCCGCACTGGCTGGATACCCTCTATGACAGGCAGTACGATGAAGATACCTATCTTTGTGCCCTCGGCAGCGGCTCCTCCCGGGAAAAGGCCACCGATGCCGCCCTCTCCTCGCTTTCGCAGGTATTCAATTCCCAGGTTCGCTCAGTCACCACCGTCCTGTCCCGGTCCACGGCCCAGGATAGTGGGGACGGTCAGGTGAAGTTTTCCACCCTCTCGGAGATGGTGGACCAAGGCAGCGTCACTTCCAGCACCGATAAGATCGTGGGGGCCCAGGTGGTCAATACCTATGTAGATGACACGGCCAGGGTATACGTCCGAGTTGCACTCGACCGTAAGAAAACGGCGGAAATCTACCAGAAGGAGATTGATGAGCTGGACATTTCCATCATGTCAGTACGAAGGGAGCTCATCACACGGACAGAACCACTTGCACGGTATTTTACCCTGTTGAAGGCCCTTTCCTTTGCCCAAAGGCAGCAGGACCTCTATGACCAGATGCAGGTGCTTCTGAAAAAGAGCCAAAACTCAACCCTGTTCTCGCTGGAGCGCGAACTGGCAACGATTGCCTCCTCGGTGCGGGTAGCGGTGACCGTCGACAGCCTTGGTGACCACCAGATGCTGTTCTCAGCCTTCTCCCAAAAGTTGGTGGCCCTCGGCTTCTCGATCGTCCCCCTGGATGCGAATCCCTCGGCTTACCTGAACCTGCACTATGAGAGTACCCCTATTGAACTCAAGGACAGCCCATACAAATACGTACGCTATTCGCTTTCAGCCCAGCTGGTCAGTGGTGATGTTACACTCTTCACCTACCAGGTGAGTGAGCGTGAAGCTGCCTTGAGCAGTGAGGATGCCCAGAAGAAAGCCCTCATCCAGGCAACCACCCTCTCCGTTTCCGAGTTTTTCACCCTCTTGCAGAAAAGGCTTGGGGATAGTATGTAATATTTCTCTCTTGGAGGTCTCTCATGAAGAAGCTTTTGATCATGCTTGTTTCTGCTGTCGTCCTGTTCGGCTTGAGCGGATGTACAACCACAAAAAAAGATGCCCCAGCCCCAAAGCCGGTGGTGAAAGTAGTCCTAGGCGCCGATGGCATCCCACAGCCAGAGTGGGTCTATAAGGCAGTCTCTACCCAGGACATGCACTTTGAATCCGGATATGGAAAGATGAGCGACAAGCAGATCTCCATCAAACGTGCAACTGTCGAAGCCAAGAACAAGATTGCAGCTTGGGTTAGTACCTCGGTCAAGGAAGTGGTCGTCACCTATGTCAATGACGCCGGCAGTGGCGATAACCGACAGGCAATGGATGCCATGGAGACCATCAGCCAGCAGGTTGCTGAGGCGACCCTGTCAGGGGTGACTACGGAAAGCATGTGGATCGATGCTGACGGTGGGGTATGGGTACTCTGCTCGATCCCGCTAGCCAACATCGAAAAGAGCTTCGAGCCCGCTGCAGAGGCGGTGGCAGAGGCCTTTGTCGAAAGCGATGCAGCAGCTGCGGCAAACGCAAAGATGAAGGATGCCTTCGCCAACCTCCTCAAGAAGACCGACCGCTAAGCCATGGCTCGGATAGGGATAGTCCTTCTCATGCTCCTCCCCTTGCTCGGATGCTCTTCCACAGGGGGGCATCCCGAGAGAGGTGAGCAGTCGCTCTCCCTCTCCTTGCTTGAAATCCATACCTATCCGGCCAATGTCTATGTGGGGCTTTCGGGCCCCTATGCAACGGAGGAACATATGGTAGAGAGGGCCATCATCTCCTGTGCCAGGAGCATCCTCCTGGAAGAGGCCCTGGCCCTTGACTCCACCCTGGTGATGCAGGATGGAGCCGCCAAGGCATTTGCGGTGAAGGAGATGGCCTATTATGATGAAGAGGGCCTCAAGGGCGTCATAGAAGACCTTACCTTGCTCTCCGTATCGTTTGACAGCAGGGCTGGGGCGGTAGTACTTGCCCGATACTCCAGGAAGCCAGAGACCAGGCGCACCTACCCGGCAGGGCCAGACTTCGAAGGTCGTCCCCCATGGCTTACAAGCTACCCTTCTCTGGATGGCTACCGGTTTGGGGTAGGGAGCAGCAAGGCGTACTACTTTTTGAACGACTCGTTGGAGGCCTCTGATTTTGCGGCAGCGCAGAACCTTTTGGACCTCTATACCGAGCATGCCTATTCGGTAGCCCTCGATACCACAAGGGACGGGAGTGCCAAGGCGATGGATCGTGTGCTCTACCAGGCACAACGGGGCCTGTTGGTGGGCTTTGCCATCGTGGACCGATATTATGAACCCGAGACCGATACCTACTGGAGCCTTGCCTCCATCACGGAATAAGGAGTTACCTATGAACAAGAAACATATGGCCCTACTGTGCAGCATTGGCCTACTGCTCGTCCTGGTAAGCTGTGCTTCCACCCCCAAGCCAAACCCTGACGGATCACCCTACTGGACAACCTCCACCCCTAAGAATACCAGTACCCTCCACTATGAGGTAGGATCGGCAAAGCAGTCGACTGCCCAGCTCAGCCTGCTTCGGGCAGAGTCAGCAGCCAAGGATGCGATAGGCAGATGGGCTTCAACCACTGTTGACAACGCACTGGTGACCTTTGTGGAGGAGGCAGGGGAGACACTGAGAAACCAGCAGTCGCTTGAGGTCCTGCAGAGCCTGAGCGTGCAGACGGTCAACATAGCGCTGCGCGGGGTGTCGGTAGCCGAACGCTACACAGCACCTGATGGAACTGTCTGGGTTCTTTCCTCCTATCCTGTGAAGAATCTCAAGGATGCCTACAAGCAACAAACCCTGGCCTTGGAGCAAAAACTGGCGATGGCTGAGGCAAAGGCCACGGTTATGATGGAGTATCTGGAAAGCCAGCTCAATAAAGACCTATAGGGTAGTTGCTCACATGAGCATCAATTGATGTTTTTCTCCATAATGGCAATTCTTCTCTTGACCAACAGGAGGAGAATTGCCATCTTGTTGATAGGAGATCCTATCACATGAATAAAGTCACCATCATCATCCTCATCATACTGATCATCTGGTTTCTGATATTTCTTGGGCTGAAGGCTTTTGCCAAAGGCAAACAGGATAGTCATCCCTTGGAAGGAGAAAAAGCTACGTATCGAAAAATATCAGCCGAAAAGGCAAAAGAGATGATGGACAGTGGCGTAAAGCTCACCATCCTTGATGTGCGTACCCCTGGGGAATTTGCGGAGGGGCATGTACGAGGGGCAATCAACATAGCGAATGAGACCATTGGTAGTTACAAGGTCGCGGCACTGCCCGATCTGGATGCAACCATCCTGGTCTATTGCCGCAGTGGTGCCCGCAGTGCCCAGGCCAGCAAGAAGCTTGTGGCCCTTGGCTATACCGGTGTCCTTGATTTCGGTGGGATCATCAATTGGCCGTTTGAGACGGTTCGTTGAGGTAATGCTTTGATACTACAAACCATAGAACATCCTGAATATCTCTCTATCCATGACAACGCTGGGATCATCTCCTTTGGTGCAGACCAGGAGTGGTTCCCCATGCTCTGGCAAAGGCGAGCCGGCTGTGGTCCGACCACGGCCAGCAATATGATGCTCTATTTCCAGCAAAGGCTTCATCCGAAGAGAGTCCAGAAGGAAGAGGCGATCCAATTGATGCAGGAGATGTGGAAGCTCATCACCCCAGGTATCATGGGTGTGCATCTGCTTAGCCAGTTTACCAAAGGGTTCGATGCCTATCTGGCTTCAACCTCTTTCGAGCTACAGGCCCACACCCTGAAGATTTCCAGGGCAAAGGAGAGGCGTCCCTCACTGTCTGAAGTGGTCGACTTTTTGATCTCTTCCTTCAAGGCCGATTCTCCCGTTGCCTTTCTCAACCTCTCAAGAGGCTCCCTGACCAACCTGGATGAGTGGCACTGGGTCACCTTGGTTGGTATTGAAGGGGAGGAAGAAGGGCAGGGTGTCTCTGTAACGGTCTATGACGCAGCTCTTTCCTGGAAGATTGACCTTGGCTCCTGGCTGGAGAGTACCACCCGTGGTGGTGGGTTCATCAGTTACCGACCCTCTGCTTCTCAAGAAGGGCGATGACGTCGCCTTCCGGGATAGGCTTGCTGAACAGATACCCTTGCATATAGTCACACCCCATCCCAAGCAATAGTTGTCGCTGCATTTCGGTTTCGACACCTTCAGCGGTGACAGGCTTTTTGAGGTGGTGTGCCATGGAGATGATGTCTGAGGCAATTCCCTGTGCAAAGGGTGCCGAAAGGGTATCAACAAATTTCTTGTCGAGTTTCAGGGTATCGATATCCAGGTTCTGGAGGCGGTTTAGGGAGGAGAATCCTGTCCCAAAATCATCGATTGCTATCCCGATTCCCAGGGAATGGATGCTTTGTACCTGATGGGCAAGCAACTCAAAGTTTTCAGTGAAAGCCGACTCGGTCAGCTCTACCTCCATCTGTCGGATATCAATGCCAGCAGCCGAGGCATATTCCTTCAAGGAGGTGATGAGCTCCCTGTTCATCAGTTGGATGGCGGAGAAGTTCACCGCAATACGGCAGGAGCCAAAGCCCAGTTCTGTGAGGGTGCGCATGAACATGCAGGCCTTCTGGAAGATGATGTTTCCCAATGGGACAATGAGATGCCTCTCCTCTGCAATGGGGATGAATTCCAAAGGTGAGATCGGGCCTAGTTGTGTGCTTTCCATACGGGCAAGCGCTTCCAGGCTTATGATTATTTCATCATCCATGGTGACTATCGGTTGGTAGACAAGCGAGAGTGCTTCGCTCTTTCCTGCTATGACCTGTTTGAGCTCCTGCTCAATGGCCTCATCACGTATGAGCTTCTCCTCCATTGCCTTTGTATAGAACTGCACCCTCTTGTCCAGGGTCGTTGCATGCAAGGCTATCGATGCTTCCTTGATGAGTTGGTTGAAGTTTCCGCTCTTCCCTTCCATCTCCACGATGCCCATGCAAAGGGTTACCGACCCTGTCCTTTCAGTCGAGACACGGATGTTGGCGATAAGGGTGCAGAGTTCGACCAATACTTCCTGCCTGCCGTAGTTCTGGACAAGCAGGATGAACTGGTCATCGGAGAACCGGAAGGCCTGCAGCTTGACCTCGTTGTGGCTGAGATCTGCCAGCTTGTGCGCAATCTCCTGTACGATGGTATCGCCAACACTGTAGCCGTAGGTAAGTTCGATGACCTTGAGGTTTATGGCATGTATGATGAACAGGGCAAGGTCATCATGGCTTTCTGTTTTCATTTTTTCTTTTAGCAGGCGTACGGTTGGCAGGCTTGTCAGCTCATCGTAGTAGGCTACGGAGAAGATCTTCTTGTTCTTGCGTGCAATGTTGATTATTGAGATGCTGAAAAGGATGAACAGGAAGATAAGGGAGATGAATACTATCACCGTTACCTGTATGACCAGCTTGTTTACATTGCTCTGGTCAAAAACTATGGTAAGCATCCCTTGGTATACACCACCAACATATATGGGAACGAACAATTTCAGGTCTTTGCTGGGTGTTTCCTCAATATAGGGCTGGGTTGTGGATTCTTGGCCAAAGGTTTCAGGTTTCAGGATAAGGTCAACATAGGTACCTTTTTCCCTGGGGTCGCTTGAGGCTTGAATGATGTTGTTCTTGTTTATGAAGGCAATATGGGTGTTTGGGCTTTTGTTGGCTATCTGGTCTATGAGCCACTGTGCGTTGAGCCTTTCATAGAGATCAGCAAGTTTCTCCACCCTGAGCCCTACCTGCAGGAATTTTCCCCCATCAAGGCGTTGGTAGCTGTACATGAAGTAGATACCGGATTCCGTATCGGTTCTCACACCGTCTACTGCCTGGGCAACACCGCTTTCATAAAACCGTCTTACCGGATGATCCTTGGGGGCAACCCATCCCAAATACTGGCTGTCACTGGTGTATTCGATGGTAAGGTTATCGTCATAGGCGTAGATTACGTCCACGTTGAGGGATGTGGCCAGGTCTGTGAGCAGCTCGTTTGAATAGGGTTGTTGTTGCATGGCCGTTATCTGTCCGGCAACCGTAAGTGTCTTGTGAAATTGCTCGGTCAGGAGGGACCTTGCATCGATTAGTGATTCCATGGAGTTGGCATAGGCATATGCCAGGAATGTTGCCTCCTGGATTTTCTCCTTGTGGTAGAAATCCTCGAAGTACCGTACGCCCAGAAAGCCAGCGGAAAGAAAGAGGACAAGGATTAGGAAAAGCGCGATGAAGACGGATTTTTTCCCGCTTGCCTGTCTTCTGTAAATCCGCTTCACTATTCGGTTTCCTCCGTTGGGCCTATACTTTAACCCTACCATTGCATTTTGACACCTGTCAATGTTTCGTTTCTGGCATTCGGGTAAGTTTTCCTTTGTGTTTGTACTTACAGCTAATAATATGAAAGAAATGTGTAAAATTTGTACAGTATCCCAAGGTCTTTGCAGGACAAACATCCACACAGTGGCCACAACCTACGCAGTAGGATGAAATTACAGGTCCTTTCTCCTTTGCGCACGATTGTATGTCGATGGAGAGTTGGCAGGTGGCGTTGCATTTCCCACATTGGATGCAATGCGTCTTGTCTGTGATGATTCTCTGCCCTCCAACCTTTGCTATCCAGCTGAGCAGGGTCCCTACCGGGCAGTAGTAACAGTACATCCGTCCGATGAAGGCAACCCAGAAGAACATGGCCATGAGCAGTTCAAAGATGAGGTACTTGTAGGTTTCCAGCGAAGAGAATCCTTCTCTGTTTCCCGATAGGCCCACCCCTATGCTTTGGAGAATCCAATAGGAGGTAAAGGCCAGGGAAAGGATGAAGAATAGTGTTCTGACAACAGATATAGAGCGAAGCCCATGCTTGCCAAGGGGTGCCTTCTTCTTGCCCAGCAAGGGGAAAGCCGGTTCGAATATCTCTGATGCAAAGCCGTTGAACAGGCAGAGGGACGAACATTGCAGCCTACGGCCGAAGAGCAGTGTCCCTACCAGGATGAACCCGCTATAGAGCCAAAAGAACACCAGGGAAAGCTTGATACCCTGAAGCCCTATGCTCTGCATAAGGCCCTTCTGGATGGCTGTCCCTTCTACCTGAACCTGTAGGGGAATGGTGGACCACGGAAGGGGCATGGCAAAATAGTAGAGCTCTGGGTTCTTCAGCAAGATGGGCAGTGCGATGTGGACCAAAAGGGCTGCCAGGGCAAAGCCCACCATGTTCTTCTTGCGCATTGCTATGCTTGCCTTCCTCTTTCGTATCCGAAGGGTAAGGATGCCACACACTACGATGAGGATCGTCTTTATCCAATTCTCATAGAAGTGCCACAGCTTTGTAATTGCAGTAGCCACCTTTGGCGAGGCCGAAGGAACATAGCCCCAGTTTAGGGAGGCAATGATCAGGCAGAGGGCTATGTAGCTCCATAGGAGTGTTTTGAGAAGGGTGAGCTCCCATTGTCTGGCTTGCATGACAGGTCGTTACTGAACGTTCTTTCGTTTCATGAAGATGATGAGCACTACGGTCCCGGCCAAAGCTAGCAGACAGAGTTGCACGGTTATGAGAACCATTGGGTAGGCACCCTTGAAGCCGTCTGCTGAGCGGTGTTTGATGAGGATTCCCACAAAGGCCCAGATGAGGGTGGCCGCATAGGGGATGTCCTTGGCCGTTATGGCTGTAGCCATGCCGATGAGAGTCCCGATGATGAGCATGGTAGCTGTCCATCCAGCTTCGCTGATGGCCCAGCCTCCCCATCCCAGATCGACCAGGAGTGTGGTCGCATTTGCTATGGTTGCCACCGTTATCCAGCCAAAGTAGACAGAAAAAGGAAGGCTGATGAAAAGCCACTGTCGTTTGGTAAGGGTCGCTTTTCTGATGAGCTGGTAGATGGCCATAAGCGATATGAGGATGAGAAGCATCAGGACAAACGAGAGGAAGATGACCCTGTTATGCCAGCAGAATATCCAGATGGAGTTTATGATTGAGGAGAAGGCAAAGAGATTGCCTACCTGCTTGAGGAGCTCTTTTTCTGCCTTGTCATCATCCTTGCCCCTGAAGAGTCCCAGCTGGTAGAGGGTATAGAGGGCAAGCAGGAGGTAGATCAAGCCCCAGATCGTGAAGGTGATGCCTGCCGGGGCAAAGAGGTTGGGGTAGGAGTCCGAGACTGCCCCGGTGGTGATTCCTGCGATGGGCAGGATGTTTGCAAGGGCGTTGACGGTGACCATCATGATGAAGGTGATGGTTACCAGGATAGAGGTTGGTCCGAGTGATTGTCTTTTGGGCATAGCGCCTCCTACATCATGGTGTAGTACGAGCGTAGGACCTCGTGAACAGCATGTTTTTCTGCGAGATTCTGGATGGACTGCTTAAGCTTGTCCAGATCTATTTCTGCTTTTGCATAGAGAGCTATCCTTGCAAGGAGCTGTCGTTTCTCAGCCTCCGTTTTGCAACATTTCTCTGCAACGGCCTCTGCTGTGATGGCAGCCTGGTCCCTGTCGATTTCCAGGCCCAGGACCTTTTCCAGCAAGGAGTAAAAGGCGAGGCTGAGCCCTTTTGTGTCTGTGCCGTCCTTGCATAGCTGTTCGAACTCCCAGACCTTGGAGGGGTCCCGTTCGGTGACCAGGGGCAGGTAGTTGAGCCATTGGTCGTAGAGCCTCTGCTCTGTCGTGCCTTCAAGGCAATGCATGCACTTCAGGGCAGAGATGTTCTTGTCCTTGACCTCCAGCATGATGTCGATCCCCTTGTCGGGGAGCTCTGCATGGAAGGCGAGAAAGTCATCCAGGGAGATTGTAGGGGAGTGGGAGCCTTGCTTCTTTTTGGGGTCCTGCTGGGAATAGTGTATCTTTTGCCTGCCATCCTCAGCTTTCCAGGTTGTGGCACACTCTTCGATCCAGGTTTGCTCACTTTTGTCAGTTTTGTCGGTATTGAGGCTGTGGTGCAGGTTGTCAAATACCGCAGGACACCCTACCTGGCGGGCTAGGGCCAGCACCTCACCGATGGTGTAGAGCTTGTCATCGTTTTCCAGGATGAGCCGACCCTTGACCCCCTGGGGCAGTTTTGCAAAGTTCTGGGCAAACCGATCGAGGGCCCCATCCTTGTTCCCATACGCCCCGCCTACGTGGAGAACCAGCTTATGGGTGGCATCAAGGCCCATACTGTCCAGAAACCTGGCATGGTAGATAAGGTCCTCGATTGCATTTTCCACCACATCCTCCCGAGGGGAGTTGAGCACGGTGTACTGCCCTGGGTGCATCGATAGGCGCATGCTACCCTGTTTTGCTATCGAGCCCAACTCTTCAAGCTGTTGGGAGAAGATCTCCCACCAGGGAAGGGTATTCTCGACTCTGGAGGCCAAAGGGATGATGTCACTGCTGATGCGAAAGAAGCGCAGGTTGTTCTCCCTGTTGTAGAGCAGGATGTTCTTCAGGTGGGAGAGGTTGTGTTCACAGCAATCGAACAAGGTTTTTTCCGTAACCTGGGAGAGCGTTAGCCGTTTCATCCCACTGTCAGGCACCCCGATCGTAAGACACGCATAGCCGATAGCCATTGAAGCTCCTTATACCTTCGCCTTTCCTGTCCCAGTGTATGCTTTGCTCCCAGTATTGTCAAAACAAAACAGGGGTACCTCTTGAGGCATTGACAGAAATGCCTGCACGGGTAATGCTAATAGATATGCTGATAGCATAAAAATATATAGTCAACAACTTTAAGGGGGAACCATGTATACACCTTCAGAGAAACGGTACGATTCGATGCTTTACCAATATTGTGGAAAGAGTGGCTTGAGGCTTCCTGCACTCTCCTTGGGCCTTTGGCATAACTTCGGGGATGCCACCTCTTTGGCAAATGCCCGGGATATGATGCACACAGCCTTTGACCTTGGGATAACCCACTTCGACCTGGCCAATAACTATGGCCCTCCCGCAGGGTCTGCAGAGCTGAACTTCGGTAAGATCTTCGCCCAGGATTTTGCTTCCTATCGTGATGAGATGATCATCTCGACAAAAGCCGGGTACTACATGTGGCCGGGTCCCTACGGTGAGTGGGGGAGCCGCAAATATCTGCTTTCCAGCCTCGACCAGAGCCTCAAGAGGATGGGCCTGGACTATGTGGACATCTTCTACTCCCATCGTTTTGATCCCAATACCCCTCTTGAAGAGACCATGGGCGCGTTGGAAACCGCTTACAGGCAAGGAAAAGCCCTCTATGTTGGCCTCTCCTCCTATTCGGCAAAAAAGACGAGGGAAGCCTATGAGATACTAAAGAGCCGCAATGTGCCGGTGCTCATCCACCAGCCATCCTACTCGATGCTCAACCGCTGGGTTGAGGATGAGTTGCTGGACACGTTGGGTGAGTTGGGGGTCGGTACCATCTGCTTCTCCCCATTGGCCCAGGGGATGCTCTCGGACAAGTACCTGCTTGCCATACCAGAGGGAAGTAGGGCTGCCAAGGAAGGGACGGCCCTCTCGACGAAGATGCTGACCAAGGAGAACCTGGAGAGGATCAGAGCCCTGAATGAGATCGCCAAGAAGCGTGGACAGAGCCTTGCCCAGATGGCCCTCAGCTGGGTCCTGCGACGCAAGGAGGTGACCTCAGTTCTGATCGGTGCCAGCTCTTCTGCCCAGATCAAGGAGAATGTGGGTGCTCTGGACAACCTCATCTTCACCGATGATGAGCTGAAGGAGATCGATCTCTATGCCCAGGATGGCAACATCAACCTATGGGCACGCTCCAGTACCGAAGGCTGATAGCAATCGCTCAGATGGTTCATGAAGGCCATATCCTCGCAAGGGGGTGTGGCCTTTGCTCATTATAATGCGTGGTAGGTAATCTTGACAAAGACAATTGCTCTCTGTTATATTTTACACAACTAAATTATTCTTTGGAGTCTTACCTATGGAATCTACACTCTACGACTTTACCGTAAAAAGCAATGACGGATCGGATTTCTCCTTTTCCTCCCTTGAAGGGAAACCTGTTCTTATCGTCAACACCGCTAGCAAGTGCGGCTTTACCCCACAATATGATGGGCTTGAGGAGCTCTATCAGCAATATAAAGGGAAGGGGCTTTCCATCATAGCCTTCCCCTGCGATCAGTTTGCCCACCAGGAACCGGGGACAGACCAGGAGATTGCCGAATTCTGCAGGGTGAACCATGGGGTGACCTTCCCCATCATGAGCAAGATCGATGTCAACGGCAAGCAGACCGCTCCTCTCTATGTCTGGCTCAAGAAGCAGGCTCCTGGGGTGTTGGGCTCCTCCGTAAAATGGAACTTCACCAAGTTCCTGGTAGCCAAGGATGGAAAACGTGTCGAACGCTTTTCCTCAAACACCGAACCCAAAGATATGAAACCTGCAATTGAGGGGGTACTGTAGATGGCACATCCACAACTATTACTTTCCAACCAGCTCTGTTTTCGCTTTTATGCCCTGGAACGGGAGCTGATGGCAGCCTATCGTCCTGTCTTGGACCAGCTCGGTCTTACCTATGCCCAGTACATAACCCTGCTCTACCTGTGGGAACATGACAAGGCAACCGTCGGTGAGCTCTGTTCGGCCCTGAGCCTCGATACCGGTACCGTCTCCCCTCTGCTCAAGCGTCTGGAAACTGCCAAGCTTGTCGAGCGGAAACGCCTTCCTTCCGATGAACGGACCGTTGAGGTTCGTCTTACCAAGAAAGGCCGGGACCTGGAGCAGAGAGCGATCTCCATTCCTGAGCACATAGGCTCATGCCTGCTATCAGGAGACAAGGAAGCACAGGGGAAGAGGTTCTCTCTGTTACAGGAGATGCTGGACGAAACCCTTGAGCAACTCAGGACAACAAGAAAGGGGCGCCCTGAAAAAAAATGACCGGTAGCCATCGAGGAGGTGCATGATGGGTGAATTGATGAAGCCTTTGCAGACGGTACCGACCCTTGATCTTTCCAGGTATCTTGGCCTGTGGTATGAGGTAGCGAGGTTTGAGCATGGGTTTGAGAAAAAGCTGGTTGGTGTTACCGCCGAGTATACCTTGAGAAAGGATGGTCGGGTCGGGGTGCTCAACAGTGGGTTCATGCATAGGCTTGACGGCAGGTACGTCAAGGCCAAGGCAATAGCATGGAGGCCCGATGAGGCTGTCCCTGGAGCCTTGAAAGTCAGGTTCTTCCACCTCTTTGCCTCTGATTATCTGGTCTTTGGCCTTGATGACATATCCTATAGCTGGGCTGTAGTAGGGGACAATAGTCGCTCTTCTCTCTGGTTCCTCTCCAGGACCCCCACCGTTTCCCCTCCATTGCTCCAAAGGATGAAGGAGATTGCGACAGCTCAAGGATACGACTTGTCATCGCTACGGTTGGTAGAGCAAAAAGAGCGATAGCCAAAGAAGTTTTATGTACCTCCCTCAGAGCTCTCTCTGGGGGATTCTTATGTCCTTGTGTCGAGAATACCGATTGAAAAAAGTGAGTCTGCCCTCGATCCATTGCCAGGTCCCAGGTAAAGATTTGGTAAAGATGGCCAGGCAATGCATATTTTGGTGGCTGTTCGTTCTTGCTTCCCCTGCATTGGAGGGCGTACACTCAGTACATGATATATGTTGTGGAAGACAATGATGCCATCCGGGAGACGATCTGTTCCTATCTGGAACTGGCCGATTATGAGGTTGAACAGTTTGGTAGGGTCGCCTCTGTCGTGGAAAGCCTTGCCTTCAAGACCCCACGGCTCTGCATTCTGGATGTGATGCTTCCCGATGGGAATGGTTTTGACCTTGCCAAGCGCATCCGTCAGGCCAATAAGGATATTGCGTTTCTCTTCCTCACTGCAAGGGAGGCTGAGAGTGACCGTATCCTTGGCCTGGAGCTTGGGGCAGAGGATTACATGGTGAAACCCTTCTCCCCACGGGAGTTGGTGTTGCGTGTGCAGGCCATCCTCAGGAGGCTTGATGTATCACAGGGGACTGTAGGTGGCACATCCAGACAGTGGTTCACCGAAGGCAGTACCTTGAGCCTGGATGAGATGACTCATACCGCCTCAGTAAACGATCAAGAACTCTCCCTTACCCCCGTAGAATGGAAGATCCTCAGCTTCCTTTCCTCCCATCCTGGCCAGCTTATCAGCCGTGAGAGGATTCTGGGGGAGTGCCTCAACTACCTCCATGATGGATCGGACAGGACGGTAAACACCCATCTGAAGAATCTTCGCCTGAAGCTTGGGGAAGGACTTTGGATAGAGACAGTGCGAGGGTTTGGGTATAAATGGGTAGGGGAAGAGGGCCGATGATTAAGAAGAAGCTGCAGGATGTTTCCAGGCGCCTTACTGTTCGCGCTCTTTTGCTGGTGCTTGTGTCCGTCACAACCTTTGCCCTGGTACTGGCTCTCTTGCTGAGTTTCGGTCTTGGCAAGATCATGCAGGTCTGGCACGATGACGAAACCCACTCCTTGGTGGAGTATGTAGGTACCACGTTGGAGGATCTGCAAATAGGTGCAAACCTTTCTGGAAATCAGATCACCCAACTAGAGTTGAGCCGTGCATTTGAAGGCATGCCTTTCTCCCCCGGATACCTGATGGTCACCAATGCTGACGGCTCGTTGCTCTATTCCTACAAGGAAACTGAGCGAGGGACCGGGAGAGCAAGGATGGGTCTCAAGAATCTCAAGGATGAACAGCAGTGGAACGATGTACGGCTCCCTGATGGGTCGCTGGCATTCAGGTTTGCCTTCCATCTGCCGGCCTTTGACGAGGTTCAGTCCAACAAGTTCCTCATAGCTGCCTACAAGCTGCTGCTCTTTGTGGCGTTTCTGGTTTCTGCACTCCTTTCGTTCTTCCTTGCATTCCTGTTTACCAGGCCGTTGAAACGGGAGAGCCAGAACGTTGTCCAGGCCTTGCAAAGCATGGCAGGTGGACAGCGTTCTGTTCCCCTGCTGATAGGAAACGTTGCAGAATTCAATGACATAGCTGTTGCATCCCAGGTGCTGCAAGAGCATCTCGTAGTTGAGGAACAGCTGCGGAGGCAGTGGGCAGAGGATGTGGCACACGACCTGAGAACCCCCCTTTCTGTATTGCGTGCTCAACTGGAAGCGATGGAAGATGGGGTGTTCAAGCCAGAGAAAGCCCGTCTGTCAAAATTGGTGCAGGAAACGGGAAAGCTGGAGACTCTGGTAAACAGTCTGTCCTTGCTTTCACGTCTTGAGACCCCTGGCTTTGCTCCGAAACTCCAGGATATCGATGTAGAGTCATTGCTGCTCTCCGTGTGTTCCCAGTATGACCCGCTTGCCAGACAAAGGGGTGTGACCCTACAAGTCGTTTCTCCCAAAGCCACATTGGCCTCAGACCCCTCCCTTTTTGAGAGGGCCCTCGGAAACCTCCTTGCCAATGCCATCAAATATGGCAAGGAGGGAGGTGTGGTCCAGCTTGTTGTGACGGTCAATGACCAGGGAGAGGCAACTTCGCTCTGCATGGAGAATGAGGGCACAGTAAAATCAGAAGTCCTTGCACACATGTTTGACCGTCTCTACCGTGGTGATGGCGCAAGGGCAACGGAAGGGACGGGGCTTGGGCTCTCCATCGTCAAGGCGATCGTTGAGGCACACCGTTGGAGCATAACGATAGTGTCGGAGGCTTCTACGAAAGTGATCATCTCATTTACCCAATCTTTACCATACTAGAGTCGTAACTTCATGGCGAACCATCATTGTGAGATCATCAAGATTGTGGAGGTCTTCAATGGACACAAGAAAAATCGCTATCGTTGTCATGCTTCTGGTGGTGGTAACAACTGGAGCATTTGCCGCATCGGACACAGCCCTGCAAGGGAATCTGGCAGGTAGAACCTTTGGCCGAGGATCTAATCTTTCGGCGGTAACACCGGCGCCAGATGCCATGAGGTATGCCTTTCTCAGTGAGGCTGGTCTCCCTCCTTGGGCTGGCCAGGGACAGAGGCTGAACCAACAGGCTACGTATGAGGGCAGGATGCAGATGGCACAGGGCAGGCAGCCTCTTATGCAACACATGGGAGCGCAGGGTATGCAATCCCTCCCTCAGCCAATGGGGCAAGGAAGACAGGGCAACCAACCTGGCAATGGTCGGAGAAGGTAGGTCGGAGTAGAGACAAAAGGGAAGGCCGGTACAACGCTGTTGTAATCCGGCCTTCGTCTTGCTCAACCGACTTTGGTATCGGCCTTCTGCTTGGCAATCCCGCTCATCAGGACCTTCAGGCCTTGCCTTTCGAATACGGCCCTGGCCATGGTGAGTTCCTTCTCTGATGGTTCTTTCACACCCTTGAGTGTGTAGTCCAGCTTGAGCTGTTCCCACTTGTACTGGCCCATGCTGTGGTAGGGCAAAAGCTCCACCTGCTCGATGCAGGAAAAATCCTTGAGATAGGCTGCCAGAGCTTCCAATCGCTTCTCATCCAGTGTCCAGCCAGGAACCAGTACATGGCGCAGCCATACCTTCTTCCCGATGCTTTCACAGTACTCAAGCGTAGCGAGTGTATTGGCATTGCCCATGCCGGTAAGGCTGAAGCTCTGCCTGTCGTCGAGGCTCTTGATGTCCAGCAGGATGAGGTCGGCCGCATCGATGACTGGCCTGGAGAACTCCAGGGGAACACTTCCGGCAGTATCGAGGGCCGTGTGCAACCCCTCTTTCTTGCATCTCTGGATGATGTCCAGGGCGAAGGCGGGCTGCATCAGAGGTTCTCCACCGCTGAGGGTTACCCCTCCCTTGCCGATGAAGGACCGGTAGGTGAGGATCTCCTTGACTACAGTTGCACTGTCGGTCACCCCTTTTCCTTTCATTGACCAGGTGTCGGGGTTATGGCAATAACGGCACCTCAGCGAACAGCCTTGGAGAAAGAGCACATACCGAACTCCCGGCCCGTCGAGGGTTCCGAAGGTCTCTACTGAATGCACGGTTCCTTGTATACTCATGTTCACTCCTTACAGGTGGTCGTGAAAGGTTCTGTGGATGACATCGAGCTGCTGTTCTCTTGTCAGCTTGATGAAATTGACTGCATATCCACTGACACGGATGGTCAGCTGCGGGTACTTTTCGGGATGGTCCATGGCATCGAGGAGGGTGCTCTTCTCCATGACATTGACGTTGATATGGTGTCCGCTCTCATGGAAGTATCCATCCATGAGGGTGACCAGGTTGTTTGCCTGCATCTCTCTATCTTTCCCCAGGGTTCCGGGAATGATGGAGAAGGTGTAGGAGATCCCATCCTTGGCATAGTCGTAGGGAATCTTTGCCACACTCTTCATGCTGGCAACACATCCTTTGGAGTCACGGCCATGCATGGGGTTTGCCCCAGGTGCGAACGGCTCCCCCTTCTTCCTTCCGTCAGGGGTGGATCCTGTCTTCTTTCCATACACCACATTGCTGGTGATGGTGAGCACCGAGAGGGTGGGGAGGCTCTTGCGGTAGGTGTGGTGGCTTCTCATCTTTTGCATGAACATCTTCACCACATTGACTGCAATCTTATCGACACGGTCGTCGTTGTTGCCGAACTTGGGATAGTCCCCTTCGATCTCGAAATCCACTGCCAGGCCGTTCGCGTCATAGATAGGGCGTACCTTTGCATACTTGATGGCCGACAGGCTGTCTGCAACTACACTGAGCCCTGCAATGCCACCGGCCATGGTCCTCAGTACCTTCTCATCATGCAAGGCCATCTCGATCCGTTCGTAGCTATACTTGTCATGCATGTAGTGGATGACATTGAGGGTTTCGATGTAGAGCTTGGATAGCCATCCACTCATTGTCTCGAACTTGTCCATGACCTCGTCATAGTCAAGATATTCGCTGGTGATGGCCTGGCTTTTCGGGCCTACCTGCTCCCCGCTCTTCTCGTCCCTGCCTCCGTTGATGGCATAGAGCAAGGTCTTGGCAAGGTTGACCCTGGCGCCAAAGAACTGCATCTGCTTGCCGATTCTCATGGCGGAGACACAGCATGCGATGCCGTAGTCGTCACCATAGTCGACCCTCATCAGGTCATCGTTCTCGTACTGGATCGAGGAGGTCTCGATGGAGAGGTTCGCGCAGTAGCGCTTGAAGCTCTCGGGAAGCCGTTCGCTCCAAAGGACGGTAAGGTTTGGCTCAGGTGCCGGGCCCAGGTTGGTGAGGGTGTGCAGGAAACGGTAGCTCATCTTGGTTACCATATGCCGCCCATCATGGGCCATGCCCCCGATGGTCTCTGTTACCCAGGTGGGGTCGCCGCTGAAAAGCTCATCATATGCTGGGGTCCTGAGGAAGCGCACGATGCGCAGCTTCATGACAAAGTGGTCCACAAACTCCTGGATCTGGCTTTCGGTATACTTGCCGCTGGCAAGGTCTGCCTCGCTGTAGATGTCCAGGAAGGTGGAGACGCGCCCAAGGCTCATAGCAGCACCGTTCTGTTCCTTGATCGCAGCGAGGTAGGCGAAATAGAGCCACTGGATTGCCTCTTTGGTGTCTGTAGCCGGTTTTGCTATGTCAAATCCGTAGGAGAGGGCCATCTGGTGCAGTTCCTGAAGGGCCCTGATCTGCTCGCTGATCTCCTCGCGGTCCCTGATCGTATCGCTATCCATGACATCAAAGGAGTAGAGGTCCTTGGCCTGCTTCTTCTGCGCGATGAGGTAGTCGGTCCCATAGAGGGGGACGCGGCGATAGTCACCGATGATACGCCCCCTTCCATATGCATCGGGCAGGCCGGTGATGATGCCGGTGTGACGGGCCATCTTCATCTCAGGGGTGTAGGCATCGAAGACGCCGTCGTTATGGGTCTTTCTGTATTTGAAGACCTGGTCAATATCTTCAGGCAGGGTTTTGCCGTACGCATTCAGTTCGGTATGGACAAGCCTGATGCCGCCGAAGGGCATGATGGCCCGCTTGAGGGGCTCGTCTGTCTGCAGGCCAACGATCTCTTCAAGATCCTGGTCGATGTACCCCTTGTCGTGGCTGGTGATCGTCGAGATGGTATGTTCGTCGATGGCATACATGCCACCCCTCTCACGCTCGATAGCGAGAAGTGAGGAAACCTCCTCCCAGAGCTTTTTTGTCTTTGCAGTTGGTTCTGCGAGAAAGGTAGGTTCCTCATCGAAAGGGGTATAGTTCTTCACAATGAAGTCGCGTGTATTTATTTCGTATATATCCTGCTGGTTCCGTTCTGGTGTAGCGTTCATGTGTTTCCTCTGCTATAGTATTTGGGTGCATGTTTCCATGCCCTCATGGCCAAGGTGTACCATGTACTGATTTTTTTTTCTGTGATCTAAATCACACTTGTACAACAAGAAAGGATTTTTTTGTGGATAGTCATGAACCATGTGTAGATTGTTCCAACGATCTTTGCATCAGAACCATGCCCCTGTTTGCCACCCTCGACCGGGAGGCGATGCACGCCCTGACTGCGCAGATGACTCACAAGACCTTCAAGAAGGGTGAGGTCATGGTCCATGAAGGGGACCGCCCGTTGGGCTTTACGGTAATTCGTGAAGGAAGTGCCAAGGCCTACCGGACCACCTTTGACGGACGGGAGCAGATTCTCTATATTTTTCCTGCCAATGATTATTTTGGGGCACGTTTTTTGCTGACCGAGGAGAAGGTTCCCTATTCAGTCGAGGCCTTGGAGGATGCCAAGGTCTGTATCCTCTCCAAGGCGCAGTTCATAGCGCTTCTGGCAGAGCACAGCGAGGTGGCCTTGCAGATCATAGAGGCTATGGCAAACCGGATGAGCCGCCTGGAACTGGTAATGCAGAGCATGGGCTCCCGCAATGCGGAGTTGAGGATAGCCTCCCTGCTGTTGGAGTTCAAGGATACCTATGGCCAGAAGCAAGGAGAGTACCTGGAGATTGCCCTTCCCCTGAGTAGGGAAGGGTTGGCCAACTATCTTGGATTGGCCCGGGAGACGCTCAGCCGGAAGATGGCACAGATGGAAGAGGAAGGGGTGATCGAAAGCGTAGGGGCCAAGACCATCCGCATCCTCGACCTTGCGCGTCTGCAGGAGCTATCGGTACTGGTGGAGTGAGCGCCTCAGAGGTTCTGGGCCCGTTCATAGATGGCCTGGACCTCGGCCTTGGGCATCAGGGCTGAGAGCAGGTAGGCAATGATGATGATCCCAGGGATGTCGATGAGCAGTCTTGTGACGGCGAAAACTGCTCCTAGGGAGGCTACTTCGAAGAGGAACATCGGGATCTTCGTGGTTGACCAGGCACCCAGGAAGATGAGGATATTGGTGAATTTCACCCCTTTTTTCATGAATACAGCCGCTACTGGAAAGGCTCCATAGAGAGGTCCTGCCGCAGCAGAACCGATGAAGAGTGCAAGCACTATCCCCTTGAGTCCAGACTTCTCACCCATGAATCTGACCATGGTCTGTTTGGGTACCCAGATGTCGAGCAGTCCCAACAGCACAAAGATCGGAGGGATCACCATCATCATCTCCCTGAGCTGGAAGATGGTGGTCTTCACTACCTTCTCTCCCACTTCCCAGTTGAAGGCCCCATAGAGCAGCAGAAGCGATAGGACAATGAAAAAGGCTTTGTAACGGAGAAGAAATGCTTTCATGACAGGACTCCTACTGTATACCCGATGGCCGCTGCGACGACAAAGGAAAAGCAGAAGGCCAGGATATTCCTATAGATAGCCAGGCGTTTTCCAAAGTATTTCATCTCAACAGGGAGGGTCACGATGCCTACCATCATTAGCGATGAGATGAAGGCCGCTATCTGCATATAGCCCGCTCCACCCTTCAGCAGCATGGCTGCGGTAGGGAAGGCCACAAAGCCGGGGATGAGGGTTACAGAGCCCACAAGGGAAGCAAGGACAACACCCAGCCAGCCCGATTCTGAACCTATGATGCGTAGGATCATGGCATTGTCCATGAGGGAGAGCAACAGGCTCACAACCAGTATGACAACCAATAGCTGGGGCAGGATGTTCTCAAACGCCTTCCACGCTTTCATGAGGGCTTTTTTTGTCTTTTCCCTGTCTTTCAGGAAAGAGAGAGACAACAGGATTGCTGTCCCTCCATAGAGTACGATATTCATCGGTAAGTCCTTTTCCAAGAGGAGATGACCATTATATACAGTAAATTATTGTTAATAGCAACTAGTTTGCTGGGGATTTGTCTCTTCCCCTCCATAGGTTGCAAGCAAGTAGCACCGTGTAGGCTTACCCAATCTTGACCAAAGGGGGGAGGAGGACAGATCCCTCCCCCCTTTAATGGTAGCTGATGGACAATTTTATGTTCCTTATGAACTTTTACCAGCAAAAAACGGATTTTCATATACAACCGGTAATATTACCTTGCGCTTTGGTCATCGGTAAGCTACCCTTTGGCTAGGGTGTCGATGTAACTACAAAATGGAGGTAGTGTATGGCTAATGTTCAGACTATTTTGGATGAGAAAGGAAGCAAAGTTTTCACCATTGGTACAGAGGATTCTCTCGCCCACGCCTTATTGAAGTTGACCGAACATAAGATCGGAGCTTTGTTGGTTGTCGATGAGGAAAAAAACATCAAGGGCATACTCTCAGAGCGTGATATCATACGCCATTTTTCCCGGAAGCTGGAACATCTGAATACTGCATCCATCAATGTCAGGGAAGTGATGACAACAGCCGTAACCCATGTTAACCCAAGTCAGAGCCTGGATGACTGCCTGAAACTGATGACAGCCGGCCATTTCCGCCATCTCCCGGTTGTGTCTGAAGGAAAGCTGGTGGGAATGATTTCCATAGGGGATGTGGTCAAGCTCTCCCTGCACGAGCGTGACTTCCAGATAGGGGAACTGGAACAGTACATTACCAGCCCATATTGACCGGATTTGCAGCACATACTAGGTCTATGCAGCTCCCCTTGTTTAGGGTAGCCGCGTAGGCCTAATATTATTACATTCATAGAAGGAGAATACCATGGATATAGATAAACAAGATGTATTGAAGAATATCATAGGCAAGCTTCACGCCGGAGCATCCCCGGAGTCGGTGAAGCAGGAGTTCCTACGGGAGTTCGGCAGCGTCAGCGCCGAAGACCTGGCGGCAGCGGAGAAGAAGCTGATGGAAGAGGGCATGAAGCTCGAGCAGGTGCAAAAGCTCTGTGATGTCCATGCCTTTGTGTTTGAGGACAATCTTCAGGCTGTCCACTCAAGCAAGAAGGTTGACTCCATCCCAGGACACCCTGCCTTTGTCTTCAAAGGCGAGAATGCTGGGCTGACGGCCTTTCTTGATAAGGAGTTTGAACCTGCACTACACGCCTATGCTGCCGACGGCACTGAGTCCAACAAGGAGGACCTGATGCAGGCAGTGAAGAGTCTTTCCAAATTGCATCTCCACTACCAGAGAAAGGAGAACCTCTTCTTCCCATACCTGGAGAAGGCCGGGATTACTGCACCCCCAAAGGTGATGTGGGGTGTTGATGACGAGATCCGTTCCCTTTGGAAAGGAGTGCTTGCCTACCTACCAAGCAAAGGCAAGGCCGTGCTGCCGGATGTGGAAAAGCTGTTGGCACAGGTCAGGAGCATGATCACCAAGGAGAACAACATCCTTACCCCGATGCTGCTGGAGAACATGGATGCCGAAGACTGGCTGACCGTTGCCCGTGATAGTGCAGACATCGGGTACTGTTTCAATGGTGGGATTGAGGGTGCATCACCCTCCGATGCCCTTACCTGGTATCGCTGGAATGCCAGCCTCAGCGGCAAGGAAGATGTTCTTGAGCAGGAAGGGGACAGGGTAATACTTCCTAGCGGAACCCTGAGTCTCGAAGAACTGACCTCCATGCTCAACACCATGCCAGCCGATATTACCTTTGTAGGCAAGGATGACAAGGTCCGCTATTTCTCGGAAGGCAAGGAGCGGGTATTCCCAAGGACACGCAGCATCATCGGCCGCGATGTTGCACACTGCCATCCACCGAAGAGCCTCCATGTGGTAGAAAAACTTGTTGAAGAATTCAAGCAAGGGAAAAAGGATGAGGAGTCCTTCTGGCTACAGAGAGGGAGTGCCTTTGTCCTTATCCGTTACTATGCTGTGCGTTCGGAGAAAGGGGAGTATCTTGGAGTCATGGAAGTGACCGAGGAGATCTCAAGCTTGAGAAGCCTGGAAGGTAATAAGCTCCTCTCTGACTGACGAAAAAAAGCCTAGGGGAGGTTCATCCTCTCTTAGGCTTTTCCTTGTTTTTCTTTACCCTGTCTATCACAGCCAGGTAGGCGTAGATCTGGCCTTGGATCTCAGAGTTCTTCAACTCTCCCCGGCCACCCCAGTCCTGGCCTTCATAGATGGTCAGGTGGTGGAGTTCCCCTTCCAGGTCACTGAGAGCCAGATTGGAAAGCTTGATTCGGTTTTCCAGAAACTGGAGCGTATTTTCATAGGCATCACGAAAAGCCAATTCTTCTGAGGATGGCTTTTCATCGTCAAAATCTTGCATGAGTAACATTTCCTATCCTGACCGTACAGCCAACTTTTCAAAGAGCTGGGTCAGTTGTATTGCTGTTTTCCGATCCCTGAGAGTCTGAATATCCTTCAGGGCTCGGTCTTTGTAGGATTGTGCAATAGAATCAGCTTTTTGTACACCATCAAGGGCTACTACCAGGGAAACTGCCTTGGCCACTGCTGCCTTCGACAACGGCCCTGATTTTTTTGAAAGGAGGATGGTTAGTTTCCTATCATGCTCAGGCATCGCCTTTTCTGCTTCCAGGGCAAGGAGAAGCGGAAGGGTAGGTACACCCTCCTTGAGGTCCTTTCCTGTGCGTTTCCCCAATTTTTCTTCGCTACCCACGTAGTCGAGTATGTCATCCTGTATCTGGAAAGACATGCCCATGGCGTAGCCTATGCGATGACAGACCATTTTTTCAACTTCTGTCACTTTTGCAACGGCTGAGCCTGCATAGCAGCTGAGGGCAAACAGCGATGCTGTCTTTCCTGCAATCCTTCTATAGTAGGTGGCCTTGGAAATGGAGAAATCCCCTTGCCCGGCATCCTGCTCGAGCTCACTTTCGCAAAGTCGGCCCAAGGCATTCGATATCACACGGCTATCCATCTCGCCACTGTCAGATCCCACAAGGGAGAGGGCCCGTGCCAGCAGGTAGTCTCCTGCAAGGACGGCCTGTTTTGCACCGACCTGGGCAAAGATGGTCGGCACCCCTCTGCGTGTCTTTGCAGAGTCGATGATATCATCATGCACCAACGAAGCGAGATGGATCAGTTCCAGGACGCTGGCAACCTCTATGGCTCTTTTCCGGTCACTGTTTTCCCCAAGGGAAGAACAGAGAAGGACAAGAGCCGGGCGCAACATCTTGCCCCCGGACTGCACATGGGAAAGGAGAAGGGCTCGTATGAAGCCGTGCGAGCTTTCCACTGTTTTCACAATGGTTGCCCGCACACTGGTTAGTTCTTGTTGTAATTCAGGCTCATCTTCGTAGAACTCATGCATTGCTTCAGTCCTGGGTCCTGTCAAGTTTGCGCTTCATCTGCTTTTTGGTGAATTCAGGTTCGCCCATGAACAGGTAGGTCTTCTTTGCAAGCGGTGTCTTGTTCCAGAGTTTCTTCAGGTAGGGCATCACCCAATAGTCGAGGCCAAAGGCACGTCCTGCGCCTCCGAGCATCACAATGGAGACTGCCATGTACCAGAGGATCTCCTTGCCTGCCAAGGCTCCTATCAGGAACATGACTGACAATCCGAGCGAGACGATAGCTGCAGGGAAGGTAAAAAGACCGCCCAGGAAGCAGAGTCCGATGCCCACTTCAGCCAGAACAATCATGATCTGGAAGAGGTAGGGAGCCTGGGAGACAAAGGTTTCATTGATCCAGGTGTAGAGGGCCAAGGGCTGTGCAAGAAGTGGCGGTGCAAACTGCTTGACCGCTTCTGCTGCCACCCCGGCTACTGCTGTAGCGGCATCACCCACGGCTTCTGAAGCTGAACCAACGGCGTCAGCAGCAGTACTCCAGTAGACCTTTGAACCTGTGGTGTCTGTAAGCCACCCTTCGGCGATCTTTCCAAAGCCCTCAATGAGCCACATCACTCCAAGGAACATCCTGAGGAAGGTTGTCCAATAGGAAGGGACCCGGTAGGAAGCCATACCCCCGATGAGGGAGCGCTTGTTCTTGATCTCGAGGATTTCGTGCTTGAGGTAGGTCCATGCTCCATTGACCCCACATACACCGAACTGGTAGTACATGTTGACCATGTGTTTCATGGCCTGGGCAAAGAAACCTGACATCGAGACACCTGCGGTATGGGAAACTGCATACCTGCCGCCGATCGAGACCATGTATCCATGGAAGTTGGACTTGAAGGGCTTTGGTGGCTCGGCTTTCTTGCCGAGTTCTGTCTTGATGGTGTAGATGACCCCGTCACACGCTGTCTTGGCACTCTGTTCTGCTGCCTCGACGATCTGAGGGACAGGGCGGTTGTCCTCCTGGAAGTACATGCCATCGCCAACGACATAGACATTCTTGTAGTCGGGTGACTGCATATATTCATTGACGAGCTTGCGGCCCATCTTGCCATCGGTGATGGTAAGGCTCTCGCCAAACTCAGTGCCACGGACACCACAGGTCCAGACCAGGGTCTTTGTCATGATGGTCTCCCCGCCTCTGATGGTGAAACCGTCTTCAGTAACTTCGGTAATGAGGGAGTTGAGCATGATCTCAACACCTTTCTTCTGCATGTAGTGCACAGCCTTATTGCGGGGTTTCTCGGGCAGCATGTTGAGGATTGAGCCTAGAGCCTCGCAGTTGATAATCCGCACATCACTGTGGTCGACCTTGTTCTTCTCGCAAAGTACAGGCAGCCATTCGATGAGTTCCCCGACCAGCTCCACTCCGGTGAAGCCACCGCCTGCGACAACAAAGGTAAGCAGTTGCTTGCGTTTGTCTGCGTCAGCCTCCTTGGCTGCTTCCTTGACCATGGTCTCGATGTGGTATCGGATAGCCAGGGCATCCTCCAGGCTCCAGAGGTAGAAGGCGTTTTCCTTGACACCAGGAATCCTGAAGTCGGCAGTCTGGCCACCTGTTCCGAGGATTAGCTGGTCATAGTGATAGGAACCCCTCTCACCTGTAAGTATCTGGTCCTTGAAGTTGATGTCCTTGATTTCGTCCTGGACAACATTGACCATTTTCCCGGAGAAGATCCGGTCAAAGGAGATCTTGACGGAATTCTGCTTGACCCTGTTTCCTGCAACTTCATGCAGTTCAGTCATGAGAATGTGATGTTTGCCGCGGTCGATCAGGGTAATGGATACCTGGTCCTGCATTTTACGAAATGCTTTGTGTAAGTTTTTAGCGGCATGCACACCTGCATAGCCCCCACCAAGTATCACAATATGTTTCTTTTCCATGGTTGTTTCCCTACTGCTCCCTTTTTGTACCTTTTACTGATTATGTCGCACGATGTGTACGAATTCATCACAATAAATACCAGCAAAATAGTATGCTATACAGACTCTTGCCTTGGCGTTTACCGAAGTAGAGTCTCGCACATTTTTAAGTTTTTGTAACTATATGACTCTAAAAAAAGGGGTATATTGATTAAAATTTATTGAATTAATTTCCATAAAAACAAAATAGATAAAAAAATATTGTTTTAAAAAGCTTGAAAATGCGAATAAAACCTTTATATATTGTAAAATACAAGTAAAAAAAAGTATTTTTCGAATTTGCCAGTGATTTTATGTATACATTATTGATACTGTATAACAAATGCGTATATGATTATAGATAAAAGAATACTAGATTACTTGCTATCAAGGAGAAAGAAAGTCATGAAGAAACCTATGAGATTGGCACTTGTTGCCTTAGCAGTTCTTGTAGCAACCCTTGCCGTGGGTTGTGCAAAAGAAGAAGCAAAGGCCACACCTGCCCCTGTTGCCAAGACTGTAGAAGCCCCTGTTGCCAAGACTGTAGAAGCCCCTGTTGCCAAAAATGTCACTACCCCTGCTACCAATAAAGGCTACAAGGATGGAATCTATTTTGCCGCTGATGAGGCTTTTGCCGACTCTGGCTGGAAAGAAAATGTTACCCTTACCGTTGCCGGTGGCTTGATCACCAAGGCTGACTGGAATGGTGTGAATGTTTCTGCCGGTGCGGACAAGAAGACCTATGACAAGGCCGGAAAATACAACATGGTCAAGTTCGGAAAGGCCCAGGCCGAGTGGTCCGTACAGGCTGAGCGTGCAGAAGACTATCTGCTTGCAACCCAGGATCCTGCTGCCATCACCTATAAGGATGCCGAAGGGCACACTGATGCCATTGCCGGAGTTTCCGTTCATGTAGGTGGCTTTTTCTCCCTTGCCCAGAAGGCTCTCGCTGCAGGCCCTGTCGGTCGTGGCTCCTATGCTGACGGTTCCTATTTTGCAATCGACAACGAGTTCGGCTCTTCTGGTTGGAAGGAATATGTCTCCCTCACCGTACTGAACGGTAGGATTGCTGCCATCAACTGGAGTGGTGTAAACCGTGCCGGTGATGACAAGAAGGCTTTCGACAAGGCGGGAAACTACAATATGGTGAAGTTTGGCAAGGCCCAGGATGAATGGTCAGTGCAGGCTAGCCGTGTTGAGAACCACTTGGTTGATGCACAGGACCTCAAGGCCATCAAATATTCCGATGCTGAAGGCCACACCGATGATATCGCTGGAGTCTCCATCCATGTCAGTTCCATGTATGACCTGGTCGAAAAGGCCCTTGCTGCAGGTCCTACCAAAATCGGTCCCTATACCGACGGAACCTACTATGCAAGCCTCGATTCCTTTGATTCCAATGGCTGGAAGTCCTTTGTATCCTTGTATGTCAGCAATGGCAACATTGTAAATGCCTACTACAGTGGCGTGAATGCCGCCGGTGATGACAAGCAGGTCTTTGCCTCTGAGGGTAAATACGGCATGATCAAGGGCAGCAAGCTTGGTAAGGAATGGAATGAGCAGGCCAAGACCACTGAGGCCTATCTCCTCAAGACCCAGGATCCCAAGAAGATCAAATTCACCAGTGCTGACGGTCTGACCGATGATATCGCTGGAGTCTCTATGCACGTCAGTGATTTCTTTACCTTGGCTCAGAATGCCTTTGCTGCTGGACCAAAGAAATAACTCTACCGAGTTCTGATACAGGGCCTTGCGATGCATTTGCATTGTAAGGCCCTACTTGTTTCTAATGGACAACCTTGTTTTTTCCTCTGAGCTTCGCTTTGTACAATGCCCGGTCAGCCTGTTCGACAAGCTCATCTGCACTCGTTCCTTCTTCCCATTGGGCCACTCCAATGCTTACCGTAATGGTCATATCAGCATTACCCTCAATGCTGCTATCCTGGATTGCATTTTGTACTGCCTGGGCGGTGGTGAGGGCTTGTTGCAGAGACGTTTTTTTCAGGATAACAGAGAATTCATCACCGCCAATTCGGGCGCAGATGTCAGGTCCTGCCGTCTGAGCCCGGATGGTCGATGCCACTGACTGCAGGACACGATCGCCCTCCAGGTGGCCGTAGGTGTCGTTGATGGACTTGAATCCGTCTATGTCTATCAAGAGGAGCGAGAATGGGTTTTTGCTCTTTCTTGCACTTTCGACTATCTTCCCAAGCTGTTTTTCAAAATACTGCTTGCTACTGAGTTGGGTAAGGTACTCTATCTGGAGAGACGTATTTCGCAGGCGCAGCAGTATGAAGATAGTCAACGATGCCAAAACGTTGATCAGAAAAAACATCAGCAAAATAAGGCAAAACATGTTTTGCAATTGCTTGTCCAGGGTTTCGTTCAGGAAGCCTGCGGTAACCATGCCCAGGGAAGAACCGTCCTGGATCCCTATGATAGGGCAGTGTGCACAGACACGTTCTGCCTCTAGCCCTGTTTTGATCTGGCAGGCAGTTGCATTGGGTACATCTCCATTCAGAAGGATGATTGGAGAGGCACCCTCAATATCGTACTCTATGTAGAGGAAATCCACGCCTGTCTCTTGTTGTAGCCTGGAAAGGAGCCCTTGCATCTTCTCGGCATAGTGTTGGTCCATTGCTGTAGGGTCTTGTTGTGCTATCCTGACAAGATTCTTATAGGAGTCACTGTCCATTGCAATCAGCAGGGCAGTCGTGTAGGCAATACTGTGTGCATGGTTTTGCATCTCTTCTGTGATGGTATGGGTATAGGTATTGTAGAGGGTTTGTGCTGGTACCAATAGAAAAAGCGAGACCAGCAAAACAATGAGCAATATGAGGAACATGGAGTGGCATGATCGGGGCTTGTGAAAAAGCACTGTAATTTCCCTTTACAATCTTAACGTAGAGCTATATTTTACCATAGGTATCTTGGCAGTGTTAGGAATATTTCATTATAAATCTATAAAATTTATGGATTATTCATATGATATAAGGAATTGGGAGGTAGAATTTGCTTGTATCTGGGATCCTCCATCGATAGACTGACATCACTGTTTGGGAGCAGGAATATGGACGTCGATATACTTTCACTGTGCACCTTTGCCCTCATCACCACCTTCACCCCTGGTCCCAATACGATAAGCAGCGCCTCGATGGGCCTGACCTACGGCTATAGGCGTTCGCTTGGCTATATGCTGGGTATTGCAACCGGGTTCTTTTTGGTCATGCTAGCCAGCTCCCTGCTTTCTGCATACATACAGCTCTATTTTCCCAAGCTTGTCATGACCCTCAGCTATGGCGGTTCCCTCTATATTCTCTATCTTGCCTATCATATTTTCAGAAGCGGCTATGCTGCTGAGCTGGGGCTTCCCAGGCCAATGGGCTATCTCCGGGGTCTGGCCCTTCAGGTGCTCAACCCCAAGGTTGTCATCCTTGGCCTTACCGTCTACTCGACCTTCCTGCTCTATATGCCCCATACGTGGTCCAATATCACCCTCTCAGCCCTTGGCTTTACCCTGATGAGCTTTGCTGCGGTCTCCACCTGGGCAAGGTTTGGCTCACTCATCGGGTTGGCCGTGCAACGAACAAGAACGCGAAGGGCCATGAACGCCATACTTTCCCTGTTGCTTGTGTATTCGGCCGTCAGGATGGCTGCCTCAACCATCCTGGGCTAGGATTGTTTTCCTCCACTGGGCAGCGTAGTATTGCCAGTGACGGAGGACGAACATGAAATTGAGATATCTAAAGGGATTGTTTGAAACCCATGACCTGCATTTTGTGAGAGCCGAGAATGTCTTCGGCGACTATTGGACGATAGAGTTGCAGATCCCTTACCCCATGAAATGGGAAGCTGGCCAGCATGGTGCATTCACCCTTCCAGGGAAGAGGGTTACAGGCATGCCCTTTCGGGCCTTTACGGTAGCAAGCGCCCCCAGTGAGAAGATGATCCTTCTTGGCACCCATGCAAGAAGCCCCATCAGTTCCTTCAAGCACACCTTGACTACAATGCAAAAGGGGGATGTCGTGAGGATCCGTGGCCCATTGGGCTGGTTTGTGGTCAGGGATGCCACCAGCCCAATAGTCCTTCTTGCCATGGGGGTAGGCATTACGCCGGCCCGTTCCATCCTCTACTCCTTGAAAGATGATATGACTCGTCCACTCATCCTGGTCCACACTTCTTCTGATTTCCACCTTTTTTCTGAGGAACTCAAGGCACTGGAGAAAAACAATAGCCAGATGCAACTTGCCTTTGTGCAGGATCGTGAACAGTTCAGGCAGTCCTATACCTCAGCTGTCGCAACCTACGGACAAACTGCCCTGTATTATGTATCAGGAGCCTCCCATTCTGTCCGGTCGGTCAAGAAAGCTTTGAAAGGGTTGGGGATCAAGGGAAATAGGATCATTACAGAGGGGTTCATGGGCTATCATGCGCCAAAAAGGACCAAATGACACTGCCATAAAAAAACCCCTCTCTGATAATCTCTTATCTGAAAGGGGTTTAGTGTATGCGGTAGACTGGACTTGAACCAGCACAAGATTTCTCCCACCAGCACCTCAAGCTGGCGTGTCTACCAAATTCCACCACTACCGCATTACTGAGGTTATAGTTGTCATTCTTTCGAACTGACCTTGGCTACATTACAACAATGAGGGGTGATGCGTCAAGCCCCCTTTTAGAAAAAAGGGCTTGGACGAAAACTTTTACAGCAAAGCCTCAAACTCATCGAGAAGTGAGGAGAAATGTTTGAGTGCTGACTGTACGGGCTCGCGCTTCTCCATGTCCACTCCGGCCTTTTTCAGTGACTCGATAGGGTAGGTGCTGCCACCACTCTTGAGGAAGGAAAGATAGTCATTCTTCTCCTTTTCCCCGCCGTTGAGTACTTTCTGGCTTAGTGCGATTGCAGCACTGATCCCTGTGGCATACTTGTAGACATAGAAGGAAGAGTAGAAGTGTGGGATCCGAAGTCCCTCCAGGTCACTGACCTCCTCAAGTTCCACAGAAGGTCCGAAATAGAGGACCAGCAGCTTGCGGTACTCCTCCCTGAGCAGGTCAACGGTCAGGGGGACCCCCTCCTCACTCAGGCGGTGGGTGATATCCTCAAACTCTGCAAACATGGTCTGCCTGAACAGGGTTGCCACGATATCGTCCAGCCCCTTGCTCAGGATGAAGGCCTTGGTCTTCTTGTCTTCGGCTGTCTCGAACAGGTAGGTTGCCACCAGCTGCTCATTGAAGGTTGATGCTACCTCAGCCTCAAAGATCGTGTAGTCATAGTGGAAGAAAGGGTTGTTCCTTGCACTGAAGTAACTGTGCATGGAGTGGCCGCCTTCATGGGCAACGGTAAAGAGGTCCTTCAGGACATCCTCCTTGTAGTTGAGCAGGATGTAAGGCTTGCCCGTATAGCCTCCGCTGGAGAAGGCCCCACTGCGCTTGCCCTTGTTCTCATAGCGGTCAACCCACCTGTCGGTTGTCAGCCCCTTCTTCAGGGTGGATACATACTCCTCCCCCAATGGGGCGAGAGCCTTGCAGATTATCTCGACAGCCTCCTCATAGGGGGTGTTCTTCTGTACGCCTGAAACCAGGGGTACATAGACATCATAGTGGGCGAGCTTCTCTAGGTTCATGAGGCGGGAGCGCAACGCATAGTAGCGGTGCAGGGAAGGAAGGGCCTCGTGTACCGAATCGATGAGGTTGTCGTAGACGCTCATCGGAACCTTGTCTGCAAAGAGAGCCTTCTGGCGGCAGCTCTCATAGAGGCGGGCTGTACAGCTGAACTTGTCCTGCTTGACCTGCCCTTCATAGAGGCGTGCGATGGTGTGCTTGTGCTTGTCATAGGCTGAGTAGAACTGCTTGTAGGCGAGGGCTCTCAGGGCCCTGTCCTCGCTCATGAGGAATGAGCTGTAGGTACTCTGGGTAAGGGGTTTTGGCCCCTCTTCAGTCTCTATGGTCCCAAAGTCAAAGTCCACATTGGTTAGGTCCCCAAAGGTGGTCCGTGCAGTAGAGCCCACCTCGCTTTGCAGGGCCATGATCCTCTCTTCAGCTTCGCTCAGCACATGTGCCTTGAAGCGGCGGGACTTCTCCAGGTAGACTTTGTAGGAAGAAAATGCTGGGTCTGCAAGATATGAAGCGACTCTCTTGTCCTCAATGGCCAGGAGCTCAGGGTCGAAATAGGCCATGTTTGCACCAAGCTGTGCAAGGGCCTGGCTTACCAGGGAGTAGCGCTTGACGTTGGAGCTGTCCGAGGCATCGGCGGCATAGTTGAGAAAAGCCCAGCTATAGAGCCGTTCGGCAAGGATGCCGGTCTTCTCATACCAGGCAAAGGTTTCGAGCATGCCTTCCTTGCCCGAACCCAGCTTTCCTTTGAAGGAGGGCGCCCTGTCGATCTCCTCCTTGAGGGTCTTCATCCCAGATTCCCATGCTTTCTCATCGGTAAAAAGCGAGGTAAGGTCCCATGTATCGTTTGTTGCTGCTTCTGATCGTCTCTTGATTTCCATCATATCTCTCCCAATAAGGTATTCAGGAGACGGGTTGCCCGTCCCCTGTGGCTATACAGGTCTTTTTTCCCATTATCCAGGGCTGCCATGGTCGATCCCGCTTCCTCCACGAAGAATACAGGGTCGTAGCCAAAGCCACCCCTGCCATCGGCCTCCTCTGTGATGTAGCCTTCCACCGATTCCTCGATCGTGTAGATCCTATGGGTGTCTACAACAAGAGCCAAGGCGCAGACAAACGAGGCCTTGCGTTCTTCTTTCCTGGTGAAGGCCTTGAGGTTCTTCAAAAGGTACTCGTTGCGTGGTCCAGCTTCCAGCAGGTGTCCAAACTCTTCCATCCCATAGCGTGCGGTCCTCACCCCGGGGTTGCCTCCCAAAGCGTCCACACAGAGGCCTGAGTCATCTGCAAGGACCGCATATCCCTTGGGAACCACTTTGGAGAGGGAGAGAGCCTTTCCCAAGGCATTCTCGGTAAAGGTCTCAGCATTCTCCTCAAAGTCGAATGATAGGTTGAGCTCAGAGGGAAGCACGATGGTATGCTCTGTTAGAATTCTTGCAAATTCCTCTTTTTTATGGGTATTTGATGTTGCCAATAGTATGTTCATAGGGGAAAAGATACTCATTGGGTCCTGTTTAGTCCATACATTCCCTGATCAGGCGCTTGATATAGTGCACCGAGGAGGCGACAGTGCCCTTGGGGACTCCGAGCAGCTTGCTGATCTGGGAGTGGCTCAGGTGGAACTCCATGGTCCGTATCTGCTCGACCTTTGCCCGATAGACCCGTTCGGTCCAGGTGAGGAGGTTTTTCAGCTCTGCCTGCTTGTCGGGATCGACACACTGGGCCAGTTCAGCCTGTATCTCCATCATGCGCCTGAAATGACGGTGTGAAGTCTGTTCAAACTGTTGTTTGCATACCCTCTTCTGTTCCAGCAGCTGCTCTGCACTGCAGAGGAAGCGGTGTAGCAACAGTACATCCACCTCGAGCAGGGATGCCACCTCCTCCAAGAGGTGGAGATTGGTAAGGTGAGGGGAGATGGCGAGCATGATGACAAACCGCTTTCGGTTGACCTCCTGCCGCAATTTTTCCTGCAGCCTCTTCTGGACAGCGTCAAGCTTTATCTGGGCGTTCACTCTACTCTTGGGGGCGGTGAGGATCTCCTCGAACAAGGAGGGCATCAGGGATGTGGGAACTGTCGATATTGAGGTTAGGGGAGTGTAGTACTTCTCCTCTGCAACTGCATCGGCTCCATTGTCCTCATCCCAGCTATCCTGTTCGCTTTCGAGCAGGGCACGTTCCTTGTTGAGTTGGCTACGTTTCAGGGCAATGAAGTAGCGGCTTCTCTTGCGAACCACCTGGGTGATGTACCCAACGTAGGAGAGATTTCCCGCCCTGTAGGAGGCTATGTAGTGTTCGATGGTCTCATAGCAGTAGAACAGAAATTCACAGCACTCCTCTTCCGGCAAGAGCCTAAGGCGTGAAGGGATGGTGTACAGCAATTGCTGGGTTATCAGGTGAACCCGGGTATGCAGGTCGTGGTTGTCTTTCTGTGTTTGTAGGGAGAGGACGGCCTTGGTAAGCCTGTCGCTTTGAATTTCCGAAATACCAGTACTATACATGCTTTGCTCCTTGTGGGTTTTCTCCACAAGGAACATGCAATGTGTATGCCAACTCTTGTCTAGACCAGATTCCCTACCGCTTCAAGCAACATGGTGCGAACCTGCTCGATAGGGTGGGGTATGGTAGCCCCGGCTGCCTTCTTATGGCCGCCACCGCCAAAACTCTCCGCAAGGGCGCCCACATCGATGTGGCTCTGATGGCTGGCACGGAACCCGACCTCAGTGACCTGGGAGGAGATCTGCTTGAAGAACAGCACAACCTCAACACCCTTGATGGAGAGCAGCATCGAATAGAGTGCGTCACTTGGCTTGTCGCTGGTGACGTATGTCTCGTTGTCAGCCAGACAGCTGGTGCTTGTCATGAGCTTGCCATCAAAATGGGATTCGCTTCTGTCGATGAGCTTGCCCAGATATTTCACATAGCTCAGGTTCTTTCCACCGGTCATCCGGTCATTCATCATATTGGGTGAGACCCCGAGGTCTACCAGATCGGCAGCCATGCGCAGGGTTTCGCCCCTATAGGCATTGATGAACCTGAAGAAACCGGAATCTGTGGCAAAGCCAAAGAAGAGGTGTTCTGCGATCTCCTCGGTTATCTCGATGTCCAGGGTCCTGTAGAGCTGCATGATGATCAGGGTGGTGGAAACCGACCTGGGCACAATGTAGCGATAGGTACCAAACTGTTCCCCACTGCTATGGTGGTCCAGGACCACTGTAGTGAGGCCCTCGATCTCCTTGGCAAGGTGTCCCAGCCTTTCTGGGGCAGAGCAGTCCACCACAACGACTATCGGGTTGCGAGCGTGCAACTCCTCATCGATATGGTTGAGAAAGTCAGCCCGCAGGTGGGTTATCTCAGATCGTTCGAAAGGACCTGCATTTGCAAGATGGACAGTCTTGCCCAACTTCAGGAGCAGGGCATTCATCGCCATCTGGCTGGATATGCAGTCCCCATCGGGGCTGACATGTCCTACCACAATGAACTCCTCTCGGCTCTTGAGGATGTTCAGCAGCTCGTCATCGAAAGGGGGGTAGGTGAACATCTTAGGCTCCCCGGATAATTTCCGGCTCCTTACCATTGAGGACACTCTCCTCACCGACGATGACCTTGGTGACTCCCTTCATGGACGGAAGTTCGTACATGATGCCCATCATGAGTTTCTCAACGATGGAGCGAAGCCCTCTAGCACCGGTCTTCTGGTCGAATGCCTTCTGGGCGACAGCCGCGACAGCCTCATCCTTGAAGCTCAACTCTATCCCGTCAAGCCTGAAGGAAGCTTCGTACTGGCGGATGATGGAGTTCTTCGGTTCCACGATGATGCGCTTGAGATCTTCCCTTGAAAGGTTGTTCAGGGCAACATGGATGGGGAGCCTTCCGATGAATTCCGGGATAAGTCCAAACTTAACCAGGTCGTCGGGCATCAGTTCGTTGTAGATGGCCCGAAGGTCCTTGTCGCCTGTATTGGTGATGTTGGCACCAAAGCCCATGGCATGGGAGGATGTACGCTTCTCGATGACCTTGTCCAGGCCAACGAATGCACCACCACAGATGAAGAGGATGTTCCTTGTGTTGATCTTGAGCATCTCCTGGTTCGGATGCTTCCTTCCACCCTGAGGGGGGACGGCGGCATCGGTTCCTTCGATGATCTTCAGCAACGCCTGCTGGACACCTTCTCCGCTTACATCACGGGTTATTGAAGGGTTCTCACCCTTTTTGGCTATCTTGTCGATCTCATCGATGAAGATGATGCCGAACTCGGCTGCCTTGATATTGTCGTTTGCATTCTGGATCAGTTTGAGCAGGATGTTTTCCACATCCTCACCGACATACCCAGCCTCGGTGAGGGTGGTGGCGTCAGCGATTGCGAAGGGGACCTGCAGTTTCTTTGCAAGGGTTGAGGCAAGCAGGGTCTTTCCTGTTCCGGTAGGACCCACCATGAGGATATTGGACTTGTCCAGCTCAACGCCCTGGTCGGTGATCTGCTTCTGGTACTTCACCCGCTTGTAGTGGTTGTATACTGCAACAGCCAGGACACGCTTGGCGTCTTCCTGACCTATCACATACTCATCCATATAGTCTTTCAACTCCTGGGGAGTTGGTATGGTTTCCGGTAGCCCTACAGCAGTTTCCTGTAGGTTGGGGTCGCCTGAGAGCATGTCGTTACATACTTTGATGCACTCGTCGCAGATGGCCACCCCTGGCCCGTTTATGAGTCTCTTCACCTCTTCCTGGCTTTTGCCACAAAAGGAACAGACTTTCGAGTTTCGTGCCATTATTTACTCCTTCTCATGACTTTGTCGACGAGGCCATAGGCTACGGCGTCATCGGCACTGAGGAAGAAATCACGTTCGACATCCTTGGCTATCTGTTCCAGGCTCTGGTGGGTGTGCTCGACAAAGATGTCGATGGTAAGCTTCTTCAGCCTGCCAATCTCCTTTGCCTGGATGGAGATGTCGGTTGACTGGCCCTGCACCCCGCCCCAAGGCTGGTGGATCATGACCCGTGAGGAGGGGAGGATGTAACGCTTGCCTTCCTTTCCCGCGGCAAGGAGTACGGCCGCCATGCTGGCAGCTTGTCCCATGCAGATGGTCTGGATATCGCTACGCAAATACTGCATGGTATCATAGATAGCCAAACCCGCGGTGACTGAACCACCGGGGCTGTTGATATAGAGGCTGATATCTTTCTTTACGTCTTCTGATTCGAGGAAAAGCATCTGGGCGACAACAAGGTCCGCAGTAGCGTCATTGATTTCACCGTCGAGAAAGATGATACGGTCCTTCAGCAACCGGCTGAAGATATCGTAGGCACGCTCTCCAACTCCGGACTGTTCGACTACCATCGGTATGGTTGATTGCATCCTTTCAGGATGAATGTTCATAGCAAAAGCCCCCTCATAATTCTTTGGATTAAAAAGGCGGAACCCGGGTAGGAACCGCCTTTTCACAACATGTTCTACTGCAGCAAAGGCCTGTTATGCACCGTAGGAATCTTGCATGAACTCATTGTAGCCGATCGTTTCCCCTTCGATGAAGGTATTGTTTTCCTGGAGGAAAGGAGCGATCTTCTGGAATTTCAGCTCATCTTCAAGCATTGTGCGGTAGTATTTGATCTGTTCCTCATCGGTCACGTCCTTAAGCTGTTCTTCAACAGCCTTCTCCACATCAGCCTGGTCGACGGGGAAGTTTTCCTTCTCCTTGACCTGCTCCATGATCAGCTGGATGCGAAGTGACTTCTCGGCAGACTCTCTCCAGGGAGCGGTCATGTCTTCCTTGGTCTTCTGCTGGTATTCGAGGAACTTCAGGATCTGCTCTTCGGTGAGGCCGGTCTGCCTAACATACCGTTTCCATGCCTGGTCGACTTCCATGTCGATCATGCTGGCTGGGACACCGATGGTCGTTCCCTTGAGCAACTCTTCGGAAAGCGCATCGAGCTTGACCTGCTCAAGCTTTGCGGCAAGGGCCTTCTCAAGCTTCTCGCGTGTTGCCTTTACCAGGTCTGCGACACTCTTGTACTCATCCTTGACATCCTGGGCAAAATCATCGTCCAAGGCTGGGACATCGCGGAACTTGAGGGCCTTGAGGGCAACCTTGAGTTGGATGGTCTTTCCTGCATATCCTTCGACAGTGGAGTCGTCGGCATAGGTCTTGGTGATGATTTTTTCGTCCCCAACCTGCATGCCGATGACATCTGTATCGATCTCATAGAAGTTTGAGCCACTGCCCAGGGTAAATACAAAGTCCTTGCGATCGGTTGCGGCAACCTCGTTGTTCTCCTCATCGAGCTCAACATAGTCAACCGTAACGATATCGCCATTCTCTGCCTTACCCTCTTTGTCGATGACCATGGCATTCTGCTCTCTGAGCTTGTCGATCTCTGCGGTAACGATCTCTTCAGGAAGCTCTACCTTGGGAACAGTGATGGTCAGGCCGGTATAGGTGGGCATTTCAAAGGTGGGCATCACGTCATATTTGACGGTAAAGGTTACATCACTGTTGCTCTTGAAGGGAAGGAGTGTCTCCTCATCCTGAAGCTCAGGGGTACTGTAGGAGAGAGGCTTGTACTTCTCTTCCACGCCTTCAAGGACATCTTTCAATGCATCTTCAATGGTATTGAAGGTACTCTCTTCACGAATTTCCTTACCAAACTTTCCTTCCAGCACGGAAAGGGGAGCCTTTCCCTTTCTGAAACCCTTGAGCTGGACTGTGGCTGCGTACTTGTTCAGAGCAGCTTTGTAGCCTTCTTCAATGGTGTCAGCGGTCACAGTGACCGTCAGCGCGACGGAGGAATTCTCCAGTTCTTTAATACTCTTTTCAGCGATCATGCTATCCTCATCCTTTCGGTCCAATCAGACCTGTATATCCTAGGCGACAGACCACAATAGAGGCACCATCGCACAAATTCACGCAAACCAATGCTACTAATATACAACAAATGTTGCAGAGCAACCACCACTTGGGTGTCCTGTTGCCAAAAAAACAGAAAAAGCCCCAAAAAACCAACCTGGGAGTGAAGAAGAGATCATTCCATCCCAAGCATATACTGAGTAGGGTCCACACAGTACAGTCCAACGAATTGCCATGATACAGAAGAGAGGGCAATAAATCAATTGGTCTATTACGTCGCCCTGATTTCTGTTTTGTTGGGTTCCCATGGGGTAAAAGAAAAGGCAACTACCTACCGTCCAGTAGATAGTTGCCTTGAGAGCGAAAGACGGGACTTGAACCCGCGACATCCACCTTGGCAAGGTGGAGCTCTACCACTGAGCTACTTTCGCAAATACCAATCAGCAGTAACGACAGATTGGAAAAGTACTATGCGAGAGAGGGGACTTGAACCCCTACACCGTAAGGTACCAGATCCTAAGTCTGGCGTGTATGCCAATTTCACCACTCTCGCAGTGCATGTCTTGCCTCCGAAGAGACACGCCATGGATGAGCCGCAAAGGGATTGAACCTTTGACCCGCAGATTAAGAGTCTGCTGCTCTACCAGCTGAGCTAGCGGCCCATGACAAATATATTAACAAAAAACAAGAACCTAAACCAAGAACCCAAAACAAGTACCGTTGCGCCCGGAAGGATTCGAACCTTCGACCTACGGATTCGAAGTCCGGCGCTCTATCCAGCTGAGCTACGAGCGCTTCACTACCCTAAGGGTGGAAGACGGGGATCGAACCCGCAACAGCCAGATCCACAATCTGGTGCTCTACCTTTGAACTACTTCCACCATGTCTAGCTGAAGCAGTGGTTTTTACCAGTGCGTTTCAACGTTGCTTACTATGCCTTAAACCTATTTGTTTGTCAACAACCCTATGGGAAATTTTATAACTTTTCACTGTTTTCAGGCAAAGCCTTGCCTGATAATTAGTTGGCTTTTGCCATCCCTCCAGGCCCTTCTCACATTTCTCTTTTGTCCCTACTTTCTATCCGAATCGTGGACAGCTTTCACAAATACCAGATGGTGTTTCCACCTGATGCTGCTATTGCCCAGGAGAGCGGAAAGTTCCAGCTCCAAGGCAGGGAGGTCGACCTGTATGTTTCGTTTCTCCCAGGCAGCGAGATAGGCACCGCGGACCCAGCGGCTGATGTCCGTTTGGGTGATGAAGCGGTTTTCGAACATATCCCTCTCTTCTATGCAGGCGCTGAACCCCATGGATTCGAAGGTAGGAAGAAGGTCTTTGGAACCCCAGTTGGAGAGGGCATTGCCCTCAGGACCATAGATGAAAGCTTCAGCGGCAAGCAAGCTTTCCCGAAGGGGCGAGGTGCAAAAGTCTGATAGTCGGGAACCTTCTGAGGGGACTCCCTCGGCAAAACGCAGCTCTCCGCCTCTGGCTAGACGGTCATGGAGCAGCTCCAGTATGGGCTTTGCCTCGGAAAGGCGGGAGATGACGTTGCGTCCCAGAATTGTCTCGAACAACAGCCCTGGTTCAAGGGAGAGCAGCGTCTTGGGCAAGGGCTCACACACGATTCTGGGCCGTTCAAGGCTTTGCAGGGAAGAGGCATAGTGGTTGATATGCTGGGCCTGCTCAGCACTATTCACCTGGGCTACAACCAGGCCTTCCGGAGTCTGCCTGAAGGCTTCCCAAAGCAACAGGCCATGGCCTGCATTGCAGACCAATACCCTGTCGCTTCGCCTGCTCTTGAGGTTTTCGAAGAGGGTGGTGCGGATGGAATGCAGCATCTGTCCCCGTTCGCTGGTTGTTCTGCTCAGCCACCTGAGTCGCTCCTTGTCCCCAGGCGAGTAGGTCAGGTTCTCCACAAAGGAATCGGGCTCGACACTCTCAAGCTGTTCTTCCCTGCGCCGGTTGACCTCGCCTCTGATCCCTTTCTCATAGCCCTGGTCGGTTGGCTGGTAGAAGATTTTCCCCTGCAGTGATGTGGGCAGGTACTGCTGGGCCACCCAGTGGTCCTGGAATGCATGGGGATAGAGGTAGCCCTGACCATGGCCGAAGCCCTTGGCATCGCGGTTGCCATCCCTGAGGTGGTTGGGCACCTCGTCCTGGGCCTCCTCTTCCACACCCTTCAGTGCATCAAAGAATGCCATCGACGAGTTGCTTTTGGGAGCTGTTGCAAGGTATAGGGCGGCATGGGTGAGGTGGAACCTCCCTTCAGGGAACCCTATCCTCTCAAAGGCCTGTGCAGCTGCCTCAACCACAACGATGGCGTTGGGGTCTGCAAGACCCACATCCTCGCAGGCGCTGATGAGCATCCTCCTGAAGATGAACTTGGGATCTTCCCCTGCACTGACCATCCTTGCAAGCCAGTAGAGGGAGGCATCGGGGTCGCTTCCCCTCAGGCTCTTGATGAAGGCGCTGATGACATCGAAGTGGTAGTCCCCTTCCTTGTCATAGAGCACCGCCTTGCGCTGGATGCTCTGTTCTGCCGCATCCGAGGTGATGTGGATATGGCTCTTTTCCGGTGGCGGGTAGCTGTCGACGGAGGTTTCCACCGAAAGCTGCAGCGCATTGAGCAGGGAACGGGCATCACCGTTGGCAACCTCTATGAGATGGTCGAGAGCACCCTCGTCAAAGGTGACGGTATATCTGCCATACCCCCGGCTCTTGTCCTCCAGGGCCTGTATGGCGATCTTCTTCAGGTCCTCGCTTGTCAGGCTCTTGAGCTGGAAGATCCTCGAACGGCTCACCAAAGCCGCATTCACCTCAAAGAAGGGGTTCTCTGTCGTAGCTCCGATGAGGATGAACGTCCCATTCTCTACCCATGGAAGGAGGGCATCCTGTTGGCTCTTGTTCCAGCGGTGTACCTCATCGATGAAGAGGATGGTCCCTTGCTCGTAGAGCTGGAGCCTGCTCTTTGCCTCGTCAATCTCATAGCGCAGTTCCTTCACCCCCGAAAGCACAGCATTGAGGGTGCTGAAATGCCTTTTGGTGGTGTTTGCTATCACCCTGGCAAGGGTAGTCTTGCCTGTCCCTGGAGGGCCATAGAAGATGACAGAGGATAGTTGGTCAGCCTGGATGGCCCGCCTCAACAGCCGTCCCTGGCCGATGATTTCATCCTGGCCGATGTACTCATCCAGGTTTCTGGGGCGCATGCGATAGGCCAGTGGTTGGTTCTTCTCGGCCTGTTTTTCGCTCGCTTCTTCAAATAGGTTCATGGTTCTGCCCTTTGGTTGAGTAGTTCATAGAATGAGCCTGTTCCCTGGAATACAGGAGTTGTCCTGAGGTAGGTCTCCTCTTTTGCAAGTTGGTCCCTGTATGTGGAGAGGAACAACCCTACGAGGTAGTCGTCTGGATCCCCCCCAAGGGCCGGCAGGGCCTGTTCACCAAGCAGGGTCTTTGCACGTGACCAGATGGCGTAGCGGTCTGTCAACAGGTCCCACGTCCCCTTGCTTTCGGAAAGATAGGAGCCGAGCATCAGGCGGGTATCGTGCTCAATTTCCGATCGGAATTGTGTTTCCAATGCTTCTGAGGCGCTGCTTTCGCTAAGTTTCCTGGTAGCGATGGGGTTATCGAACTCCATCGCCTCGATGTAGGGCTTGAGCAGGGCCGGCATGGCAATGGTCGCCTGCCTGAATGCGGCAAGGACCTGCTTGGACCAGAGCTGCAGGTGTTCATCCAGCCGAGGAATCTGGGCCTGGTCCAGCAAGGGGGAAGAGGAGGGGGGTACCAGGGTGATGAGGGAGGTCTGGGCATGCAAGCCCGCCTCAATGCGTTCGCTGGCTGTGACGACCACCTCCCTCAGGGCTGTGCTGATCTCCTCAAGGTTCTGCTCCTTTTGTTTAGGTAGTGTGGAGCATCCGCTGATGAGGAGCAGTAGGATGAGTAGGGGAAGATACCTTTTCATGGGTTTGACTATACCATTGCATCCTTCTCTTGCCTAGCTTCTACTTGAGGGGAAAAAGGGTTGCAGAATGCAGAACAAGCGGTACCATAGCTTGACTATAAGGATAAAAATGCTGACATTATAGGTGAGTGTTTCAGTAGGAGGCCCATATGGCAGAAAACAAGACTTCGATGCTTCATAATGTAGTGGCTCGAGAAAAGAGTATAGTAAGGAATGTCTATCTCTGGATGACAGCAGGCCTTGGCTTGACCGGGGTAGTGGCGTATTTCTTGGCAAGCAATCCACCGTTGATGAAAGCCCTCATCGGCAATGGCATGGGCCTGATGCTTGTGGTCATCGGTGAGTTCGCCCTCATCATCTATCTTACGGCACGTCTGGACAAGATGAGCCAAAGCAGTGCCATCGGGGCCTTCCTGGCATATTCGGTCCTTACCGGGATCATGTTCAGCTCCCTCTTTGTCGTATACACCGGGGCGGTCATCTACAAGACCTTCCTGACAACGGCCTTGATGTTTGCGGGAATGAGCGTCTATGCAATGTCCACCAAGCGAGATCTTTCCGGCCTGGGCTACTACCTCAGGATGGCTCTTTGGGGCCTGATCATCGCATCCTTGATGAACTTCATCTTCCGCTCCTCAGGCTTCGACTATATCCTCAGCTTTCTTGGGGTAGCCGTGTTCCTGGGCCTTACCGCCTACGATACCCAGAAGCTTGTGCGGATGAACAACGAGTATGGCTCTTCCATGGATGAGGATACCTTCACCAAGATGAGCATCATCAGCGCCCTCTCCCTCTACCTCAATTTCCTCAATATCTTCCTGTTCCTGCTCAGGATCTTCGGAAGGTCTTCCAACAGGTAGGCCATCTTGGCAAGCAGTATATGTACCCATGGGGCTGTTCCGTTGAACAGCCCCGTTTTGGTGCAGGCCCATATGCTTCCATACTTCAGGAAAGGAAGGGCGGCACCTGATCTCTGTCTTTCTGAAGGATCGGGGGAAATAAAAGGAGGAGCCAGTGGATCTTCCCAAATCCCCTGGCCCCTTAGCTTGCAAGCTTGTCTGTCCGGACCCGCTTTGTTTCTTCTCTGTTCTAGTTTGCTACCACAAACAACATCCTCGCATTTGCGTTCTCCTGAACTGAATAGGAGAAGTTGTCCGTATTGCTGGTGATGATGAATCCATCGTCATTGGCTGTGATGGTTGTCTTTTCGGCAATATAGGCGGTCAGTCTCAGGACTGCAGTGTTGTTTGCGTTTGCAGAAAAGAGGGATGAAGTGGCTACTGCCAAAAGAATGATGATTGTCAATGTGGTTGCTAACTTCTTCATGTGCTCTCTCCTTTTTTGTACTTGTTACATCTATATGATGGAATAAGTGAAAGAAGATGTCAACATAAAAATTATGTAAATCGTTATATTGTAGAAAATTATAGAATGTCACATGTGAGAGGTTGATGTGTGTAACTTATAACATATCACATGTTCGGCAATGTTGTATGTTTTTGTATAAGTTGCGTAACAGAGTACTTATGACAGTGAAGAAACTATCGGTAGACACTCCAAACGCATGTTTGTTGGTAAGAGGTTTTTGAACGATGTGGGGTTGTGTCAAAAGACATCTAGCGATTACTGACAGCCCATATGACCTAGGTGTGGGTGGGATAAGTTGCGGAGAAGTTATGACTTGTACGAAACTAATCCGCGACAAAGACCTGCCTTGAGGCCCTCAAAGGAGATCTCCTCGAGTTCGAGAAAACAGGATCGTCTGCCGACCTGTGCAAGGCTGTGTGCATCGGAGGCGGTGAGAATGGTCTTGTGGTAGGTCTCTGCCTGGACAGGGAGCCGTATCGCTTCCAGCGCAGAGTAGGGAAGGTCGGGAAGAAAGCCCAGGTTGGCGAGGACGCTGTTTGCATACCGGTCGATATGCGCGGGGATGACCAGGGCATCCCTGCTGAGGGCCTCTTCCACAACCTCCCCGAAACTGATGCCGCTGGTGGTGATGAGCAGCCTCTCCACACGCTCCAGCACCTCCCCTTCCAGATTGACCACCAGCTGGTTGCCGAAGAGCCGGATGTCGTTCTTTATGGGAGGAAGAAGGAATTCTATGAATTTGCCGAATTCCATCGCATCCTTGAGCTTTTCAAACAGGGTAAGGACATGGACCTCTTCCACGGTGGTAACCTCGATGCCGAACAGGCCCATGATGGAGCAGAGCTGGCAGGCCTGGTCAAAGGCCGGGAGGTTGCGCGCACAGTTGTGGTCAGAGAGTGCAAGGATCTCGATGCCCTGCTCCATCGCCTCTACAGCGAGGAGGGCAGGGGTTAGGTCGTCGTCTCCACAGGGGGAGAGACAGGAGTGGTTGTGCAGGTCAACCTTTACGAGCATCAACCTTTCCTAGCAGACATGCTACCTTGCAACTCGCCTCAAACTGTGTCCCGTCAAAGGTGAAGACCGCTATGCTCTCTTCCTTTGCTGCCTGAAGCATATCAGGGGGAGTGGATCTCTGGTTACAGATTATGATTGCCTTGATCCCTGCCAAGGAGGCCACTGCTACGGTGTTCTTGTGGGCCTGGATGGTGATGAGCACACTGTCTGAGGGGGCATTGCCCATCACGTCGCTCAGCAGGTCCCCTGCATAGGCATCAAGGACACTATCATCCCCATTCTCCATGGTTTGTGTGACAAACCCTTCCAAGGCGGCCAAATCCTTTACTTGCATGCTATTTCTCCTCATCGCTCTGTAGCTTGATGCTACAGCAGACGGTTGTTCCATTCATGTCGCTCTCGATCGCAAACTCATCTGCAACAGACTTGACGTTGGGCAGACCCATCCCGGCACCGAAACCCAGAGACCGGATCCACTCACTTGCAGTGGACCATCCGGCGGTCATAGCCTCATCCACATTGGGTATCCCCGGTCCGCTGTCCCTTGCCGTTATCTGCAGGGTTTGCGGGGTATATTCCGCTATGAGCTCCCCGCCATCGGAATGGACCACCAGGTTCATCTCCAACTCGTAGCTTGCGATTGCGGCGCGGCGGATGATGTGGGGCATGACCCCGGCCTTCTTGAGACGCTTCTTTATTTCCGTGCTGGCAAAGCCGGCATTCTCGAAGTCGTTCTTCATGATCGAGTAGGTGTGGATCTCCCCGTTCATCTCATCGCTCATGCTGGATGAGCTGGTCCTTCTCTCCAGTTCCTCGATCTCCCGGTTTATCTCGACCAGCAGGGTGCTGGTGATGTCGCGGTTGGTGATCATCCCGACCAGCTCCTTGTGCTTGTTGAGCACCGGGAACCTATGGTAGGAGAACCTGTCGAAATAGTTGATGGCAAAGGAGACGGGCATGTCGTCCTCCAGGACGATGAGGTTGCGCGTCATGTGGTCCTGCGCCTTCTCGTTGATGTAGCCCTTGTCGAGGGCCTGGATGATGTCGTCCATGCTCACTATCCCGATAAGGCGCTTGCCCATGACGATGGGAAGCCCGGTAACCTGCCTTTCGCGCATGATGTGTTGGATCTCCCTGAGGGAGGTCTCCTTGGTGGCGGTCACCAGGTCGGTGGTCATCACGTCCTTGACCTTGAGGCGGTAGATCAGTTCCAAAATGACATTGGGCGAGGTCACTGTGTTGATGGGTATCTCTTGCATAGGGCCAGTATACATGAGGAAGCACCGGTTGAAAAGCAATCTTGTCAGAAGATGCCGCTCACAAGGAGGTCAAGAAAAGATGCTCCTACCATTTGACGATATCAAAATATTATTGTATGCTACTATATATATAGCAATCTAGAATCGATAAGGAGATGTACCATGAGCGTACCAAAGATAGGAATTGTCATAAGCAGTACCAGAGCAGCAAGAATAGGGGAGCAGGCAGCAGAATATGTTGCGTCGGTCGCAAGGAAGCGCACCGATCTTTCTTTTGAGATAGTTGACCTTCGGAATTACCCCATGCCGTTTTTTGATGAGGTTGCCTCGAACGCCTATGTCCCCTCAACCAATGCGGTTGCCCAGGCTTGGCAGAAAAAGGTTGCGAGTCTTGACGGCTTCATTTTCGTCACTGCCGAATACAACAACAGCATTACCGCAGCCTTGAAGAATGCCCTTGACTATGCCTACCCCGAATGGAACCGCAAAGCAGCTGCATACTTCTCCTACGGCTCTGCCGGTGGTGCCCGTGCAGTCCAGCATCTCAAGGACATCTGCGTCGAGCTTCAGATGGCGCCGGTCAGGCAATCCGTCCTGATACAGGGGAATGACTTCTACCCGATCATGAACGGGCAGAAACAGGTCAAGGACCTAGCCGGGCTTGAACCACAGGTAGGTGCGATGCTTGACCAGCTTTCCTGGTGGGCGACAGCTCTCAAGGATGCACGCGAACGAGGTTGAGCACACAAACAATAGCGTAGCCACAGAGAAAGAAGGAGGAAGAAGCATGATGCTTGTTCCTCCTTTTGCCTTCTAGCGGGTCTGCGGTGGAATGACCAAACGCTCTAGACCATCGAGGGCTACATAGAGGGCCAACCCAAGCAGGCTGAGCAGGACGATGCCTGCATACATGCCCACATACTGGGCCATGATCCAGTTGTTCATGATGTAGTAGCCAAGACCAAAGGTGGATGCGTAGTTTTCACTGATGAAGAGTACCGAAAGAGAGATGCCGAGGGTAATGCGCAGCGAAGAGAAGATCCGGGGCAGGATAGCCGGCCAGATGAGGGCTCTGGTCACCTGTTTCGGAGAAAGGTGGTAGGCCTGGGCAAGCTGCAGGTAGTCCGGGGGGATTTCCTTTACCCCATCGCGGATGGTAACTGCTGCAGGAAAGAAGATGATGACGGCTATGAGGATGATCTTGGACAATTCCCCGATACCGAAGAGCACCATGAACACCGGCAGAAAAGCAATCTTCGGAAGGGGATAGAGCAGATAGAGCACCGGTGAGATGATCTGGTCCAACCGTTTCGTACGGCCGGCTACCATGCCGGTGGGAATGGCGAACAGTAAGGCAAGGGCCATTCCCATGAGGATGCGATAGAGGGAAAATGCCAGGTGCAGATAGGTCTTGGATTTTTGCATGCTCCGTAGCAGGAAGACAAATACGGCATGGGGGTAGGGGATGATAGGGGAGTGTACAGCCAAGGCAAGCAGGTACCAGGCTACAAGCACGACCAGGGAACCTCGCAGGTATTTCATGCCTTTCCTCCTAGATGGGAGCGTAGTTCCCTCTCCAAGGCAAAGGCCTCAATGCTGCTGCGCAGGTCGCCAACTCCATGGTAGGGATTGGCTGTCTCATGGGAGATGCCCCCAGGGGTCATCACCACGATCCTCTCCCCCATAAAAACAGCCTCCTTGATGCTATGGGTTACCATGAGCAAGGTAATGCCACGTTCCCTGACGTAGGTCTTTACCTCATCCTGTAGCCGTTCCCTCGTCTGTTCGTCAAGCGAGGCAAAAGGTTCGTCCAGCAAAAGGAGGCGGGGATTGCGGATGAGGCTCCGTGCAAGGGCGATCCTCTGCCGTTCCCCTCCACTGAGTTGCTTGGGATAGCTCTCCCTCCTCTCAAGGAGCCCCATCAGTGACAGGAGCTGTTCTCCTTCCTTTCTCATCTGTTTGGGAAGGCCGAGTATCACATTGTCGATGACACGCATCCACGGCAACAGACGGTCCTGTTGGAACATGATTGAGCACTGCTCGGGGGCTGAGATGCTACCTTCGCTGAGGGGAAGCAAGGAGGCAATGGCGTAGAGAAGGCTTGTCTTGCCAGATCCGCTTGTACCGATGATGCTCACCATGCCGCCTTCCTCAACCTCCAGGGAGAAGTTGGAGAATGCTACCTTGCTGCCATAGCGCAGCCCTGCATCTTTGATGCTCAGCATCACAGACCCTCGAGAAAGCGGGGATCGATCATGCTGGTGGGAGAAAACGTATACGTTGTACCGGTAACCGATTCCGTCCACGTCATGATTTCCTCCATGAAATGGCTGCTGGGAAGCCTGGGCTCATGATACTGGGGCAGGTGTATGGTGGAGCGGATCTCTTCTGGGAGGTTTGGGATGTTCTCCATCAGGGCATCGAGGGCGAGTTCCTGGTTTTGTCGGATATCCACCACTGCCTTTGCATAGGCAGCATGGAACTTCTTCAAGGCATCATACTTCTCTGCAACCGCCTTTTCTGTGAAGGCTATGAGGTTCAGGCTTTCGGAGGGGATGCCTTCAAAGAAGAGCTTGTCCAAACCGCGCAGGGAGCCGATGGAGGCAAAGGGTTCAGGAAATATGCCGGCATCGAGCTGATCGGATACTACCGCCTCAAGCCGGGCTGGGATTTCATTGATGAAGACTTTGGAGAGTGTATGATCGTTGCCCAAATAGTGGTCTACTAGGTAGTTGGTGACGCTGATCTCCATGGTCCCAACTGATATGGCCTTCTTGCCCTCCAATCCTGGTTTTGCCAGGAGGGGGAAATCCCCATCGGTGGAAAGGGTACCGATGAGCTTGAAGTCACTGGCCGTCTGGGTGATGAGGGCGACGAGGTCGGTCATCGCCCCGTCGACCTGGCCTGTCTGCAGGGCTGTCTGGCGATTTTGGGCATTGGTGAAAAGCATGAGGCGGACATCAACGCCAGCTTCCCTGAAATAACCCTTTTTGAGGGCTACGTAGAAGGGAGCTGCATCGACGGCGCTCATCATCCCCACCGTAAGGGTGGGGAGTTTACTTTGGGTTGCCGCTTCCTTGCTGGCCTTCTGACAGCTGGAAAACAAGAGTAGCAGGGAGAAAAGGAGGGTGATCAAAATCTTCTTGTACATTCTTTGCCTCATGGTGAACCTAGGGATCTGTAAGGGTGGCAGTATATACACATTCGATGCACTGGGAAAAGAGTGGTCGCGAAGAATTGTACCCCCAGATGTGTATGGGATTGGGTTTTCCAAGAGACACCATCTGGCCGGGAGGGTTGGATTGCATGGCACGGTATGCGTTTACCTCTTGTCCAAGTATTTCTCAGGGGGTAACCTTTTGGACTTACTGCAATACCAGGGAGGAAATGCTTCTGGACTAGGGAAAAAACAGAAACGGCTGGTAGTATTTCCCTTGGAAGGTATAGAGGGGAAATATGATTCTGTGTGGGGCATAGGCCTCAAATATATGGTTTGATGCAAAGCCCTTAGGTGAAACTTCCTAAAGAAGTTCCGATTTATGGTGATTCCCAACGGTTTTTTTAGTATATTTACCCTATATGGAAGATGCTTTGACATTACGGGTGGTCCATGAGGAACCCTCATTTCTTGTTGTGGACAAACAGGCAAACCTGCCTACGGTCCCTTTGAAGGACGATCCTGTTGAGAAACAGACCCTGCTCTCTCTTATTGGTGATCGCTACCCGGAAGTCCTTGAGGTGTCGGGTGCCAATGTGTGGGAAGGGGGTGTGCTGCACCGCCTGGACACCGCAACCAGTGGTCTGGTGGTGGTTGCCAGGACAAAGGAAGCATATGCCTTCCTGCAAACCATCCAGAAGGCTGACCTGTTCTGGAAGGAGTACCGTGCACAAAGCACGCTCTACACCCCCTGTACAATCGTTGGATTTCCCGAGTACCCCTATGAGGATCCCTTTGCAGGAAAGGGCAAGGAGGTTACCATCGGTAGCCTCTTCCGTAGGTATGGGACCAATCGCAGGGAGGTCCGCCCAGTCAATGCAGAGAGTCCGAAGCATCTTTTGGACAAGAGTACCGGTACCTGGTACCTTACCAAGGTTTGTTACAGTGGCGAGGGCGCTGATGGGGCCAAGCAGTTTACCTGCAGGCTCTCCTCCGGTTTTCGCCATCAGGTGCGGGCCCATCTTGCCTGGAGTGGCTGGCCACTTGATGGGGATAGGGTCTATCATGGGCTGGAGAAGACCAACCTCTCCCTCCGTTCGGTAGCCGTGCAACTCTTGCACCCGGTTACCCAGCAGCAGATGGAAATACGGGTCGATCAATAAGAGCAAGGAGAAGTATATGGCAGATCAGAGAGAACAGAAGCTTGCGAAGCTTCTTGTGGAGTATTCGGTAGCGTTGCAGAAAGGGGAGTCCTGCCTGATAAATGCAGTGGATATCCCGACCTCCATGACTGAGGCACTCATCGCTGCAGTCTATGAGGTAGGGGGTTTTCCCTTGGTCAATGTATGGAACCAGAGGCTTGAGCGGGCAATGGTGCAGAGTGCATCTGAAGCCTCGTTGGAGAAATGGGCCGATGTGGACACCTACCGCATGAAGCAGGTCGATGCATTCATAGGCATCCGTGGGATTGCAAACGTCAGGGAGCTGGCATCCATTCCCGAGAAATCGAACCTGTATGGAAAATTCTACAACACCCCGGTGCATATGAAGACCCGTCTTCCCCATACCCGATGGGTGGTCTTGCGCTATCCTACAGAGATCATGGCCATGCAGGCAAACAAGGGAACCGTGGAGTTTGAGGATTTCTTCTACCAGGTCTGCACTGAGGTCGACTACCAGAAGATGGCCCAGGTCATGGATAGGGCCAAGAAGTATCTTGATGCCGTGGACAAGGTCCATATTCTTGCTCCTGGCACTGACCTGCAGTTTTCCGTCAAGGGGATGGGTTTCATCCCCTGTGCAGGCAAGATGAACATCCCCGACGGGGAGATCTACTCATGCCCTGTCAAGGATTCGGTCAATGGAACGATCGCCTACAACTGTGACAGCACCTACCATGGCCACCAGTTCAAGGATATCCGCTTTGTTTTCAAGGATGGCAAGATTGTCGAGGCGCATAGCGATGACGACCATCTGATCGATGAAATCCTGGATGTGGATGAAGGGGCCCGCTTCATTGGGGAGTTTGCCCTTGGGTGCAACCCTGGGGTGCTCTATCCGATGGACAATACCCTCTTTGACGAGAAGATCTCCGGGTCCATCCACTTTACCCCGGGTAATGCCTATGATGATTGTGACAATGGCAACCGCTCTTCCGTACACTGGGACCTGGTGCAGATCCAACGCCCCGAATATGGTGGCGGGGAGATCTGGTTTGACGGGGTGCTGGTCAGAAAGGATGGGGTTTTCCTCCATCCGGAGCTAGTGGGGCTGAATTTCAGCGACTGAAAACGGCTAGCCCCCAAAAAAAACTGAAAAGTGATTGACAAGAACGACAGGCTATCGATATGACCTGTACGTAAGTCAAAGGCGATGAACCTCCCTTGGAGATCCATCGCCTTTCCTATGTTTTTGCACAACGAGGATTATTAAAAGCCCTATCTTACCGTTCGACGTTGAATACGATGGTCCGGTTGTTCCAGATGATGATCCTGCTTTCGAGATGGGCCTGCACAGCCCGTGCCAGTACCCTGCGTTCGACATCCTTGCCTACGTCCCTCAGCCCATCGGGTGAAAGCTCATGGTTGACCCTCACCACATCCTGCTCGATGATGGGGCCTTGGTCCAGGTCCTCGCTAGCATAGTGGGCCGTGGCTCCGATCATCTTCACCCCACGCTCATAGGCCCGCCTATAGGGGTTTGCCCCTTGGAAGGCTGGAAGGAAGCCGTGGTGGATGTTGATGACCTTCCCCTGCCAGGCATGGGTGAACTCGGGTGAGAGTATCTGCATGTAGCGGGCCAGGACCACCAGGTCGATGTCAAAGCGCTTGAGTAGCGACTGGACCTTCTCCTCCTGGCTCTGTTTTGTTTCGCTGGTTACGGGCAGGTAGTAGAAGGGGATCCTGAACTGGTTTGCCACTGCCTCGAGGTCGGGGTGGTTGCTGATGATCAGCGATATCTCACACTGCAGCTCGCCTTCATTCTTTCGGGTCATCAGGTCATAGAGGCAGTGGCTGGTCTTGCTGACCATGATGGCCATCCTTGCAAGATAGTCGCTGTAGTGGCACTCCCAGGAGAGGTGGTACTCCTGGGCAAACAGGGAGAAGTCATCCTCCAGTTCTTTCCTGGTGGTCTTGAGGTCCTGCATATCCAGCTCGATACGCATGAAGTATCTGCCCTCGATGTTGTCCGTATGCTGCTGACAGTGGAGGATGTTGTATCCCCTGGAATAGAACCAGGTGGAGGTTGCTGCCAGGATTCCCTTGCGGTCCTCGCATTGGATGAGGAAAATGATCTTCTTTTTTGCTGCCATGGTTGAGCCTTTATTCGAATGGTGTTATTTCGGCGTTGTCACTCTCGTCACCCAACACGATCTCTACGCGGCTTTTCGCCTCAGAAAGTGTCTTCTCCAACTTCTTGGACAAACGCATACCCTCTTCGAACAAGGCAAGGCTCTCCTCAAGGGATGTATCAGAAGCATTGAGCTTCTGGGCAATCTCTTCGACTCTGGAAACATCTGTTTCAAAACTCATGGTCTACTCCTCTACAAGGGCCTTGCGGCTTCCGTCGATGAATGTCAGTTTGATATGTTCTCCAACCTTGGCTTCTTCTCGATTGTGGACGGGTTTGCCCTGTGAATCAAAGACGAGTGTGTAGCCTCGCGCCAGTATAGCAAGGGGAGAAAGGGCTTGCAACTCTCTGGTTGCCAGAATAACCCTCTGTGAGCTCTTTTCAATCTTTTCCCGATAGGCCAGGAGCATGTTCTGCCCTGCATTTGCCAAGAGATATTCACGTCTTTCCACCAGATGTGCAATGCTTTGCTGCATCGCCGTCGTGCTTGGGATGCGGTGTTCCAGAAGCTGCAGGGTGTGGACCATGCTCTTGCGTATGGTAAGGGAGATGTTTTCCACCTTCTGGCGGATGTCGAGTATCCCCTGGCTTACCAGCTCGGCTGCTGCCGAGGGGGTAGGGGCTCGAAGGTCTGCGACAAAGTCCGAAAGGGCCCAGTCTATCTCATGGCCTACTGCGCTGATGACAGGAATCTCTGATTCATAGATTGCCTGGATGACTGCATCCTCGCTGAAAGGCAGCAGGTCCTCCAGGGAACCTCCTCCGCGGCCAACGATGAGCACATCACAGAGAAGCAGGTGGTTTGCCTGCCTGATCCTGTTGGCTATGGTAAGGGCGGCACTGCTACCCTGGACTGTTGCAGGGAGGATGAGGATGTCTAGCGATGGGGCCCTACGGGAAAGGATTTGCAGGATGTCCTGTAAGGCAGCCCCTGTGGAGCTGGTTACCACTCCGACCCTGTTGGGTTTGGTAGGGATCTGCTTCTTGCGCCCGGATGCAAAGTACCCCATTGCGTCATACTTGCGTTTGCGTTCCTCCAGCAAGGCCAGGATCTCACCGCTGCCACTCTTTTCCATGGTCTCGCACTTCATCTGGTAGGTACCTCTCGCTGCGTAGACGTCGAGCGAGCCGGTTACCACTACCTTGTCCCCTTCCCGGGGTTGGAAGTTTACCTTCCATGTGCTGCTTTTGAACATGATGGCCGAAAGGGAGGCGTTGCTGTCCTTGAGGGTAAAGAACCAGTGCCCGCTGGAAGCAGGCTTGAAGTTTGAGATCTCACCGCTTACCCGCAATCCATAGAAACCCTCTTCCAGGGTTTTCTTGATGAGGGTCGTGATCTCGCTTACCGAGAGCTCAGTCTTCATGAGGAGGTTGTCATCATGCATCGAGTTTCTCTCGCTTTTGTTTATGTCTATTCAGGCTACGCAGTTGGCTGAGGATCCCTGCAACGGTGAGGATTGCCGCCCAGGAGAGGAAAATCCATAGTTTCAGGTACCAGAACCGAGAAAGGAGGTAGCTTATGAGGAGGGCTCCTGCAATGGAGTTTTCCACAGCCAGGTAGGAGGGGAAGTCCCGAAAACAGAAAAAGAGGATGACTGCCAGCACTATCGCTGAAAAGAGCAGGCTCAGGGTGAAGGGGAGAAATCCCAATAGCAGCAGGAAGATGAACAGTGCCATGCTCAAGCCAGTGAAAAGGGCGACTATCTTGCCAAGGAAGACCCCTGGTTTGCGTGAAAGGTAGAAGAGGACTAAGGCTCCGACCGAAATGGCCAGCAGATAGATGATGCTATAGGGGTAGGTTTCCTTGTTGATCAGCAGGTCGACAAGGCTCTGGAGCGACCAAGAGGAATTGAGGATCCCAACAATCTCGTTCCTCTGCAACAGCAGCAGTGACACTGCCAGACTGACCATGGCCCCTGAGATGGTGCTGCGTAGGGGAATGAGGTATTTCTTGGCATGATTGCCATAAAAACAGAGGAAAAACCCTGCAAGCAACCCCACTATCATGATGGGTGCACCCAAGGTAGGAAGATTGGTGTACATGAAATAAATCCTTATGGTAGAAAAAAAAGAGACAGCCATATATGCTGTCTCTCAACCAAAAGAGGTTATCTTACTCCTGGAAGATAGCTGCGGTGGGACAGACATCGGCACAGGTGCCACAATCGATGCAGAGATCTGCATCAATTACATAGATGTCGCCTTCCGAGATAGCATCCGTAGGGCATTCGGGCAAGCAAGTTCCGCAAGCCACGCAAGCGTCAGTGATTTTGTAAGCCATACTCTTGACTCCTTAGTACGTTTTCGTTGCTTCAGACTATATACCCCCTTGTCTTTCAAGTCAATAAAGAAGAAAAAAATGTACTAATAGTATATATATAAAAACTATAAGCATAATGAAAGCCAAGGAAAATAAAGAATATTGGAAAAAAACGAGGGGGAAAACCAGAGATTTATACACATGTAAAAAACCTTGCCCGGTACAATTTTCACCATAGTATTTGTCAATATACCATGGAACCCCACTAAGTGATACGTTGGTACAAAGGTTGGTTAAACCATTGTTTTATAGGTATTTATTTGACTTTAACGGGTATCTGGTTTACCATGTACCTGTTGGCGAAGTCTGGTAGGGTCGTACTCCTATCAAGTAGCCTGGGGCCCTCTCTGGTGGAGGGCCTTATCTGTAGGGAAAAAAAGAATTTTCCAGATTCCTGATAGCTAGCGAAATTAGGCACACTTTCTGAGTTACATAATATCGCACCCGTCAGGGGTGTGTGGATTGAAACTCCCCGTGCTTAGCTCCTCTCCATTACCAGGGCCCTTGGCATGCAGTAGCGGGTGCATTTTCCACAACCAGTGCACTTTGTATAGTCAATTACAGGTGCTGCATATCCTGTTTGTGTTAGTGCCCCAAACGGGCAGATGGCAACAGACGGGCAACGGTGGTTTTGTGGGCACCTCTGCGCTTTGACGGTGAGATGTCTCTCTCCTGTTTGTTCTGTTTTTGGTGTGGTAGCAAAATACTGCATAAAGTCAAAAGCCATGTGTGTATCTCCAAGTCAGTGGTTTTGATCAAGACTAATTAGTCATGGTTTCGGAGCATATAGGATAATTGGATTAATGTCAAATGCTTGTTATTAGCAACTGTTGAGATTAGCAATTAGTTTGGATCTCGTTTTGGTATTGTGGCTTCTCTTGCCCCAAATAGTGCAAAACGGGTATAGTTTTGCCTAGGGGAGATGTACAAATGAAACTAGTCCTTGCTGAAAAACCAAGTGTTGGAAGGGAACTTGCACGGGTGCTGAACTGTTGGAAACGTGAGAAAGGGTATATCGAAGGTCCCGACTATGTCGTCACCTGGGCCCTTGGACACTTGGTGGAGCTTGCACAGCCTGCTGCCTACAGTGACCGTTTCAAGCGATGGTCGCTCCGTGACCTGCCCATGCTTCCAGACAAATTGGTGCAGGAGGTCATCCCCCAGAGCGCCGAACAGTTTGATGTGGTGAAGGCCCTGCTTGGCCGCAAGGATATCGATAGTGTGGTAATCGCCACGGATGCTGGCCGCGAAGGCGAGCTGGTTGCCCGTTGGATCCTCAAATTAGCAGGGTATGAGGGGACGGCAAAGCGGCTTTGGATCAGCAGCCAGACAGACAGTGCCATCACGGATGGATTTGCCAAGCTCAAGGATGCAAAACTCTACGACAACCTCTACCGTGCTGCCGAAAGCCGTGCCGCAGCTGACTGGTATGTGGGGATGAACGTGACACGGGCCCTGACCTGCCACTACGACGCCAAGCTCTCAGCGGGAAGGGTACAGACACCGACCCTTGCCCTGATGACCAACCGTGAGGATGAGATCGAAAGCTTTGCCGGCCAGTTCTATTGGACGCTGAAGGCTGACTTTGGTTCGTTCTCCGCCTCCCTCTATACGGATGAGGATACGATACGCATCAAGGAAGAGGAGAGTGCCAAGCGTCTGGAGACTACCTTGGTCGGCAAGAAAGGTAGGATCATCAGCCTGGAAACCGTCGACAAGGCAGAACAACCCCCCCTTGCCTACGACCTTACTGAACTGCAGCGTGATGCAAACAACCAGCTCGATTTCAGTGCCAAGGAGACCCTCGATACCCTGCAGAGGCTCTACGAGCAGTACAAGATCGTGACCTATCCCCGCACCGACAGCCGCTACATCACCAGCGACATCGTCGCAACCATTCCCCAGCGACTACGCTCCCTCAGCCTTACACCCTTTGCCCCGCTGTCAGCCTCCTTTCTTCAGGATGGCTATAGGATAGATGAACAACGCTTTGTGCAGGACCTGCAGGTCACCGACCACCACGCCATCATTCCCACCGACCAAAAGGTCGACCTTGCCAAGCTGTCAAAGAACGAGCGCTCCCTTTGGGAACTCATCGTCATGAGGTTCCTTGAGGTGCTCAGCCCAGACTATCTCTACAAGACCACCACCCTCATCGCGGAGGTGGAGGGCTCCCGCTTCCAGACCCGCCTTACCATCCCTACCCAACAGGGGTGGCGTGACGTCGCCCGCCTCATCGGGCGGCGTAGTGCTGCAAACCTGGTCGCCGACGATGAGCCCTTCAATGCAGCCTTGCTCTCCCTCAACGATGGCGCCGAGGTGACAGTCGGCAGTGTGAAGGTCCGCCGTATGGCGACCTCAGCCCCTGCCAGATATACCGAGGCAACGCTCCTCTCCGCAATGGAGCATGCCGGACGTCTTGTTGATGATGCCAACCTGAAGAAGAGCCTGGGAAATGGCCTAGGCACCCCTGCTACCCGGGCAGACATCATAGAGAAGCTGATCCAGAACTTCTATGTTGAACGCCAGGGCAAGGACTTGGTACCAACAGCCAAGGGCAGGGAACTGGTCCGCCTCGCACCGGACCTGCTCTGCTCTGCCCACCTTACAGGAAAGTGGGAGGAGAGGCTCACCCATATTGCCGAGGGCAAGGAGGACAGCTCCCTCTTCATCGAGGACATCAAGAAAAGTACCCGTGACCTGGTAAAGCAGGTCATAACCAGCGGCGAGACCTTCGCCCCTCATTTCAAGGAGGCCAAGACCTGTCCCCATTGCAAGGCTTCCATGATGAAGGTGGTCGACGAGATCGGGCAGAACCACTATATCTGCCAGAGGCTCTCCTGCTCCTACGAGGAGCGAGAGATCAAGAAGCGGGTAAACGTTGTTCCGGAGCCTGCTGTTGTTGCCCCTGTGGTAAAGGTCGTTGCAAAGGCCAAGGAAGGGGAGGCCCCTGCCGTACGGAAAAAAGTTATCCTAAAGAAGAAGCCCCTGCCCAAGACAGATGGGATGCAAGCTTTCTCGCTGCCTGATGACATTCCAGGGAAAGAGGCCAAGCCCGCCTACACCTGGGAGACCGTCATCGAGGTGGTGCGTCCCAGCAAGCTCTCCTACCAGCGGGATACCCGCCCTGTGGCGCCCAGGACGGCTGAGGACCGCCCATGGGGGAACCGAGGGGTATCCACCCCAATTGTTGAGGAGGCCCCAACCGGTGGCGGTACGTTTGCTGACTTCATGAAGGCAAGTGAGGATCGGAAGAAGCGAGATTCCAAGAAAAAGAGGTAATAGTCATACAGAAGTGTTACAATAAAAACATTCTGTTATACTATAGACAACATTGTAGCTTTTCTGATAGTCTACCTCCATGTTTGGAGGCACTATGAGGATAGCTGTAGTTGGATATGGAAAAATGGGAAAATTGATCCGTTCCCAAGCCCTTGGCTCTGGTCATGAGGTGGTTGCGGTCATCGATCCTTTTGTTGACCTGCCGGAGGTCACCGACACCCATGTGGATGCATCTACCCTCAATGGCTGCTCTGTAGCCATTGACTTCACTCATCCCAGCAAGGTTGTGGACAACATCGTCCTCTATGCACGCCTGGGCATCCCTGCCGTGATAGGAACCACAGGTTGGTACGACCAGATGCCCCAGGTGCGGGCAGCCATCGACGAGAGTGAGTGTGCCATAATCTATAGTGGAAACTTCTCCCTCGGGGTGGCCCTGTTCTTTCAGGTGGCGAAACTTGCCTCCCGACTCTTTGGGATGACTGGTCTCTATGACCCCTTCATCCAGGAGATCCACCATGCACAGAAGGCAGACAGCCCATCGGGAACAGCAGAGATGCTCGCCCATATCGTGCTGGACAATAGTCCCACCAAAACCACCATCTATTCCGATACCCTCCACCGAAGGCGGGAACCAGGGGAGATCCATGTCGCCTCCGTAAGGGGTGGTTGGGTTCCCGGTACCCATACCGTGACATTTGACAGCCAGGACGACACAGTAGAGCTTACCCATAGGGCACGATCGCGAGAGGGGTTTGCCACAGGGGCGGTCAAGGCCGCATCCTGGATCGCCGACGGCCGAAAGGGGTTCTTTACCCTGGATGACATGCTCGAAGACGTATTTTTACAAGGGGAGAGCGTACAGTGAGAAAAGATATCAGTTTCAAGGGAGTATTTACCGCTTTGGTAACACCCTTTACCAAGAAAGACCTGTTGGATGAGGAGATGCTCGAGCAGATCATCGAGACACAGATAGCATCCGGGATTTCAGGCCTGGTCCCCTGCGGAACCACCGGCGAAAGCCCGACCCTCAGCCATGATGAGCATGACAGGGCCATCGCCCTGACGGTGAAGTTTGCCAACGGCAGGGTACCGGTCATCGCTGGAACTGGGTCGAATGCCACCAGCGAGGCAATTCGCCTCTCCCGTCATGCCCAGGAAGTTGGCTCCGATGCAGTCCTGCTGGTAAACCCATACTACAACAAGCCTACCCAGAAGGGGCTGTTCTTGCACTTCAAGGCAATAGCCGACAGTGTGGATGTCCCCTGCATCCTCTACAACATCAAGGGGAGGACCGGGGTGAACATCGAAACCCCGACTGTCCAGGCCCTCAGCAAGGCATGTCCCAACATTGTGGGGGTAAAGGAAGCCAGCGGAAGCCTCGAGCAGATGAAATCTGTCATTGATGCCACCCATGGGGCCTTCCATGTCCTCAGTGGGGATGACAACCTCTGTCTCGACCTGATCGAGTTGGGTGGTGATGGGGTCATCAGCGTAGGGTCGAACATCTGCCCCGCATACATCTCCAGGATGGTAAAGCTTGCCCTCGGTGGCGACATGCCAGGGGCGAGGGCGATGGAGGCAAACCTTGCAGGGTTCTTCAAGGCATGCTTCTATGAGACCAACCCCATACCCATAAAGACCGCCATGGCCCGCTATGGTTGGTGTGAAGAGTCCTTCCGCCTGCCGATGTGTACCTTTGAGAACGAGAACAACCGTGCACTGCTCTATGCAGAGCTGGACAAGCTGGACAGCCTTGGTGCACTGATGAGGAGAATCTAGGATGGCTACGATAAACAAGAATTTCGAGAAACTGGCAGGGGGATACCTGTTTCCCGAGATTGCCAGAAGGACAGAGCTGTGGCAGAAGGACAACCCTGAAGCAAAGATCCTGCGCCTCGGTATTGGCAACACCACCGAGGCCCTGCCTGAGGCTGTATGCAACGCCATGAGGGCGAAGATCGATGCGCTCTCTGACCGTGCTACCTATACGGGGTACGGCGATGAGCAGGGCGATACCTACCTTAGGGAAGCTCTGATGCACTACTACAGGCGCTATGGGGTATCCCTTGAGGCAACCGAGTTCTTTGTCAGCGATGGTGCCAAAAGTGATGCAGCAAATATTCAGGATATCTTCGGCAAGCACAATGTCATCGCTGTACAGGATCCTGCCTACCCAGTCTATGTCGACAGCAACGTTGTCGGAGGAAGGACCGGTCTCTTTGACAAGCAGAAGCTCTGCTATGACGGGTTTGTCTACCTGAAGAGTTGTGAGGAGAATGGGTTTGTCCCCTCTCCGCCTGAGGGCAAGGTGGACCTGATCTACCTCTGCAGCCCCAACAACCCTACAGGAGCCGTCTTTACCCATGGACAGCTCAAGGCCTTTGTGGACTATGCCCTCGAGCACAAGAGTGTCATCATCTTTGACAGTGCCTACAGTGAGTACATCACCGAAGAGGGGTATCCCCACTCCATCTATGAGATCGAAGGCGCCAAGGGATGTGCCATCGAGATAAACAGCTTTTCCAAGTTTTCCGGCTTTACCGGTGTACGGCTTGGTTGGACCATCGTGCCGAAGGCCCTCGAGTGCGAGGATGCCAAGGCCGGGGTGCTCAATGCCCTGTGGAACAGGCGCCAGTGTACCTTCTTCAATGGTGCAAGCAACATTGCCCAGGCCGGTGGCTTTGCAGCCCTCTCCGGCGAAGGGTATGAGCAGAGTAGGGCCTTGGTCGACTACTACATGGAAAATGCACGGATCATCAGGGAGGGTCTGACCCGGGTCGGGCTTACCGTCTACGGTGGGGTCAACAGCCCCTATATCTGGGCAAAAACCCCCAATGGGATGCCTAGCTGGGAGTTCTTCGACCTGCTTTTGGACTCTTGCCATGTGGTGGTCACCCCCGGAGCTGGATTTGGGCCTGCAGGAGAGCACTTTGTCAGGGTCTCTTCCTATGGACATCGCGAGAACGTGGTTAAGGCCATTGCATCGATAGAGGAGAACCTACGCTATGAGTAAGAAAACCCTTCCCCTGAGTTCTGAGAAGCTGCTGCTTCTGACCGAGAAGCTTCCGACGCCCTTCTACCTCTATGATGAGCGCGCCATAGTCGAGAATGCAAGACAGTTCAACCGCCTGTTCTCCTGGGCCCCAGGCTTCAAGAACTATTTTGCCGTCAAGGCCTGTCCCAACCCGACCATCCTCTCCATCCTGCAAAAGGAAGGGTTTGGCAGTGACTGCTCTTCCCTTCCCGAGATACTGCTCAGCGAAGCGAGCGGCATCACCGGGGAGAACATCATGTTCACCAGCAACAACACCCCCTCTGATGAGTTTGTGGAAGCCTACAGGCAAGGGGCCATCATCAACCTCGACGACATCACCCACATAGAGGCAATGGAAGAGGCTTTGAAAGAGGTCCCTTCCCTTATCTGTTTCCGCTATAACCCCGGTCCAGAACGTACCGGAAATGCCATCATCGGCAACCCTGTGGAAGCCAAGTATGGGGTAACGACCGACCAGGTGGTGGACTGCTACAGGATCATGAAGGAGAAAGGGGTCAAACGCTTCGGCCTGCACACCATGGTAGCCTCAAACGAGCTGGATGGAACCTACATAGTGGAGACGGCAAGGATGCTGTTCGAGCTCTGTGTACGGATCCAGAAAGAGGCAGGTGTCCGCATTGAGTTCATCGACATGGGCGGTGGCATTGGCATCCCCTACAGGCCTGGCCAAGAGCCCATGGACCTTGAAGCGGTAAGCCAGGGTATGCACGAGCTCTACAACCAGATCATTGTCCCTGCAGGCCTTGACCCCCTCAACATTGTCTTTGAGTGTGGTAGGGTCATAACCGGTCCGTATGGATATCTGGTGAGCAAGGTCAGGCATGTTACCAGCAAGTACAAGGAGTATGTGGGCCTCGATGCCTCGATGAACGACCTCATGCGCCCTGCCATGTATGGTGCCTACCATCACATCACCGTCGTTGGCAAGGAAGCGGAGGCATGCGACCACATCTATGACGTGACCGGGTCGCTGTGCGAGAACAACGACAAGTTTGCCATCGACAGGCCCCTTCCCAGGATTGAGAAGGGGGATGTGCTCGTACTACACGACAGCGGAGCCCACGGCCATGCCATGGGATTCAACTACAATGCCAAGCTCAGGGCCGCTGAGTACCTGTTGCGGGAGGATGGTTCTGTGGTCATGATCCGCAGGGCCCAGACCTATGACGACTACGTTGCAACCCTGCGTTTCGACGGTGCTCCGGTGGAACTGTGATGCATAGTTTCCCCATACGCGTCTACTACAGCGACACCGATTGCGGTGGTATTGTCTACCACGCCAGATATCTGGACTTTGCAGAGCATGCCCGGACCGAACTGCTTAGGGATATCGGGTCGAATGCCGAGCAGAAAGGGTCCCACCGGGCCCTTATGGAAGAAGAACAGCTGGCCTTGGTGGTCAAGTCCGTCAATGTGGACTACCAGAGGCCTGCACACCTTGATGACCTGCTCGCTGTCGAGACCGAGATAGAGGAGGCCAAGCACTTCTCCATCGTGTTCAGGCAGACGGTCAAGCGTGATGGAGAGACCTTGTGTGTGCTCCTGATAAAGGTGGCGGCAGTCAGTACAGCTACCATGCGTCCGGTCCCGATGCCCCCTTGGTTTGCCCCTGCAGTCAACGAACTGTAGGCAGTGCCTTCCAGTCTGTGGTATAGCGCGGTGAGAGAAAGGCCTGGCCCATCAGGTCAGCCTTGAGCATCTGCCCTGCCGTACCACAGACCAGAGCCCTCCTGCCGTAGGCCTTCTGTATTTCCTGCACCACAGGAGAGAGCCTCTCTTCCTGGCCTATCCGCTTTTGTTCCAGTTCCGGCTCAAAGAGCCTGTACTGATGCAACCCCTGTTGCTCAAGGGTTGTGACCCACACCCTGCTTGCCTTGTAGGGTGCTTTCTTGTAGATGGCAACCAGGCATGCTTTGGCTGCTGCAAGCAGGGTAGGGGTGTAGTCAGAGCCCTGCGACAGTACTACCGTTGCCGATGGGCACTGGTAGTCATCCTGGAAACGGCTGGTATAGAGGGCTACGGTGACCTCCCTTGCCTGCTTGCCCCGTTTGGTGAGTTTTGCACTGAGGGTGGCACAGTGGCAGGCCAGGCTCTGTTCAAGTTCCTCGAAGCTCTCCTTCGGCTTTTCAAAGGAGATGCCACTACAGAGGGAGAGGCTTTTCTCCACCTCGATACTGACAGCTTTCTTGCCACGCAGCTCCCATGCCGTCTGCAGGCCGGTGATCGTGCAGTGCTTCTCGATCCACCGGTCGTCCTTGCAGATGAAGTCGTAGGCTGTGCGGATTCCCCTTTTCTGCAGCATCTCCTCCCTTCTTCTTCCGATTCCCCACACATCCCCTATCCTCGTCCTCTGCAAAAGACCCTGCTCCTGTTCGGCTGTGAGGATCATCACCCCCGAGGGTAAGCGCTTTCCCTCATGGTTGGCCAGCTTTGCCAGGGTCTTGGTGCGGGCCAGCCCGATGGAGACGGGGATGCCTGTCATGCGGATCAGTTCGTTGCGGATCTGTTCGGCTTGGCTCTGGGTGGGCCCCTCCAAGGTAAAGAAGGCCTCATCGATCGAATAGACCTCCCTGTTCCCCACCAGGGAGAGGAGGGTCGCCATGACCCTGTCCGAGAGGTCCTGGTAGAGGGTGTAGTTGGAGGAGAAGATCGCTGCCCCTACCTGTTCGAGACGCTCCCTCTCCTCGAACAGGGGAGCCCCTCGCCTGATGCCCAGGCTTTTTGCCTCGGAGGAGAGGGCGACGATACATCCATCGTTATTGGAGAGCACCACTACTGCACGACGGCGAAGGTCGGGACGGAACAGGCGCTCGCAGGAGGCATAGAAGCTGTTGCAGTCGCAGAGCCCGATCATCGGATGACCCTTACCACTGCAGTGACCACCCCAAAGAGGACCAGCTCTTCCTCCTCAGCGATGACGATATCGGCAAAATCAGGGTTTTCGGGGTGTAGGATCGCTTTCCCCTCCTTGAGGAGCAGAGTCTTGACGGTGAAGGCCCCCCCTGTTTCTGCTACGATGACATCGCCGCTCTTTGCCCTGATGCTCCTGTCGACCACCAGGATATCCCCGCTGAAGATACCCTTGAGCTTCATGGAGTCCCCACTGCACCGGAGGCAGTAGGTATTCGCCTTGTGTTTGAACAGCAAGGTATTGAAATCCAGGCTCTCCTCCCTGCTGTCTGCAGCAGGGGAGGGAAAGCCACAGCGTACTGTCTCCAGGAAAAATGGTACCAATAACTCATCCATGGGCCCATCATGTACCAACTACTTAACAAATGTCAAGTAATACTAGATAATTGGCATGGCAACGATGATAGTAGTGCTTCCCAGGCTTCCCAATTTATCGTGGCTGACTATGACGTCATAGCGATGGGAGCCTGCAGCTGGTACAGAGGTATAGGAAAAGCCATCGGCTTCTACCGGCAATCCTTCGCAGTACCAGCAGATGGTGAGGTCGTTTTCGTCCATGCCCTGCAGGTTTTCTGCCGTAAAGGTAAGGGTGACGCTCTCCCCTGCAGCGGGCTCGGAGGGGGTACAGCTCACCGTCCCGGCTATCGGCATCATGGTGTCGTTGATGACCGTTACGGAAAAGCTGGTGGAGCGGTCACCCATGAGCATCTCTATGGAACCTGAGGTGGTGGTGTCTGCTATGATGCGTACGGCCTCAGCAGATCCGCTCACCAGTACCTCCTGGCTGTAGAGTTTCGAGCAGAGCAGGTAGGAACCTGCATCGAGGGTTGTGCTGAAGGTTGCACTGCCATGCAGTTTGTCCACAACAGGGTCTTCGATGCTGAGTATCTCGCCATTCTGGTCGGTAAGCAGCAGGGCGAGGCGCACATCGTCTGAAACCTGGTCTGTGTTCCAGGTAAACCCAACCGAGAGGGAACCTTCTCCCACCAGGTCTGTGAGGTGGATGGTTGCCGTACTGGTCGTCTTTGAGAGCATGGTGGTGGTAGCCCCTTGGGCAAGGATGGCCCCATCCTTGTTCAGGGCCTGGGCATTGAGGGTCCAGGTTCCCATCGATAGTTGGCCCAACGTCACCTCTGAGGTATAGGCTGCCATGTCGACTGTTTCGTCATTTGGCCCCTCACCATAGATATGGTAGCTTTCGATCTCCATCGCCTCAGCTTCGGGAAGAAGGCTCCGCTCGTGCATGCTGAACTTGTCACAGGCAAAGCGGACCACAAGGTCGCCTTGGGTTGTCTTCTGGTCCTCACAGCCTGTAGCAAAGACGAGCGCTATGAGGCACACCATAAGAATAGAGAAGTTTCGTTTCATGAGGTTTCTCCTAGGATTGTGTTTGCATCCTAAGAAAGGGAAGGGCAGCTATCACTTCAAGGGTATTGGAGAATCGGGCTGCTTTGGCTATACTGGGAAAAAATGGAGAGGGCGATATGGATGAGACTCTGGTGATACGGGTAACACAAGGCGAGATGGAACGTTCCCTCCCTTTGCCTCTACAGGCTTGCTGGGATGATGCAGAGGGTGTCGAGGCCTCTGTAAGGCTCTCCCATGATGGAAGGCATCTTTTTGTGAGGTTCTCCATCCAGGAGCCCCAGCTGAGGCGCATGTGTACCGAACACAACCAGAAGGTCCATACCGATAGCTGTATGGAGATCTTCCTCCAGCGGGAAGGGAGTGCCGAATATGTCAATTTCGAGTTCAGTGCCACTACCAAGGCCCTTGTAGGCCGGGGGGAGGGACGTGCAAACCGGACCCTCTATCCCACCTTCACCATCGAGGAGATTCCCCTCTCATTCGAGTTGCTGGAGAACAACAATGTCCAGAGCCGCTACCGCCTCGATGTTTCTATAGACCTTGTGCTGTTTGGCCTGATGCAGGAAGGGGAGAGCCTCTCCTCCCTCAGGCTCAAGGGAAACATCTACAAATGTGGTGACGGGCTGAAGAAGCCCCACTATCTTTGCTATGGGCCCATTGGGACGGTGAAACCCGACTTCCATACCCCCGAATACTTCGTACCCTTCCGGTTTCTCTAGACACAGGAGAGCCCTTGTTCCCTTCCCATAGGAAAACGCCCACCCCCGTTGCCGAAGGTGGGCGTCTCTCTACTCTACCAGGCGATTCAGAGCAATGTTCTCTCCTTGACGATCCAGGTAGCGATGTCCTGCAACACCTGGGGGTCAATCGTTGTCTCAATGCTTTCATACTCATCAGGTGAGCCGGTGGTTGCCGGTTGGAACAGATGGTTGAGCCCTTCGTAGATCTTGCTCGTAAAACGGGTGCTCCCCCCGGAGAGCAATGCCTCTTCGATGGCTGGGACATGGAGCGTTGCCGACACCTGGGTATCCTTGGTTCCGTTGAGGATCAAGGCAGGTATGGTAAGCCCCTTCAGGTAGTCGGCAGGGTTAAGGGTAAGGAATTTCATGTACCAGGGGGAAAAGAGGGCAGCCATCTGGGGTTTTGCCTCATCGGCTGACATGCCAACCGACAGCAAGGTCTGCATGACCGATTCCTTTCGTTCTTCCAGGGGTTCCCTTTCATCCAGGACAGTATTGTAGATGGCCAGGTTTGCCTGGACAATCTGGGCAATGACAGGCTCTGGGTAGTGTTGGGCCCTGAGGATTGCTGCAGTCTGGTCCTCGAGTACTGCCAAGCCATTGACTCCGGGCCCAGCCATGAGCACCAGAAAATCCAGGTCCTTGTTCTTTTGGGCCACGATCGGTCCGATGATGCCCCCTTCGCTGTGCCCGATCAGGCCAATGCTGGCCGAATCCACGTAGGGCAGGGCTTTGAGGTACTCTACCGCCGAACTGGCATCGTCTGCAAAATCCAGGGAGGTTGCGGCACTTGCATCGCCCTGTGATTCGGCAAATCCACGGTCATCATACCGAAGGACCACGATCCCTGCACGGGTCAGTGCATCGGAGAGCACAAGAAACGGCTTATGGCCCAACAGTTCCTCATCACGGTTCTGGGAACCAGAGCCAGTGACCAGAACTACGGCTGGGAATGGGCCATCCCCTTCGGGCCTTGTAAGGGTTCCGGCAAGCTGAAAGCCTTCGGGGGCCTGAGTAAATCTGATCTCTTCCGAAAGGTACGGGTACGGTTTCTGGGGGTCCTGGGGGCGGGCATATTCTTCGATCTCCCCAAGGGCAAGGACCAGGGGAAGGCTCTGGCCCATCTGGGTAAAGGTCCCCACGATCTGGTCTGTTCCAGGGTCATGGCTCCCGCTGAAGGAAGCCTGCAGGGCATCGATACCGATGGTAAGGAGGGTACCCTCGAGCTGGACCGACGACACCTTGAAATTCCTGAGCCCTTGGCTGGGAATCTGCATCAGTGCCTCGTACAGCCCATCGGCAGAGCCTCTGATGGTAAACCCAAGAGGGAGGCTCTTGCCCGGGCCAATCTCCAGAAGCCCTTTCCAATAGCCACTAAGGTCAACGGCAACATCTTGTGCAACCGATGCAGGGGGTATGGGTTGTTCTGTCTGAACACCGGCACACCCAGAGAGCAGGGCCATCAACAGGCCAAATACTACGATCATGCGAATTTTCATCTCATCTCTCCCTGGATAGGAACGAGTCGTTCAACGACGGTTTCTGGCATCCAGGCCTTGCATAGGTCCAACACCCCTGTTCCCTTCCCTTTAAGCATACTGAGAAACCCTGTCGGGTTCAATTCTTGGACCGTCTGGTGGTGATATACCTGGTAATTTCTGGCTTGGGATGAATGGACGCGCTCTCTATTGTTTTGGCTTTGGTTCCTGTTTTTGTGGTTTCAGGTTTGGGTTCCAGGCCTCTTCCCCGAAGAAGGTCTCCTCTCCCAAGAGCTTGGCCAGGGCCAGATGGGCCAGCGTCTGACCAAAGATTGCCGTGACGGTAGGCAGGCTTCCCAGCACGTTGCGCCTTCTTCCCTGGTCGGATATCTGTTCATTGAACTCGGTTTTTTCCTCGTCCTCCGGCTTGAGGTAGGTAAAACGTACCTGCTCTGGGGAGAATACGACGTCGATGCCCCTTCCAATCCCCCGCTTACGGAGGTTGGCACGTACCTGCCGGGCAAGTGGGCAACCATAGGTATCCATCAGGTCCGCGGTCCTGATGAGCGAGGGGTTCCTGCGCAGGGCTGCTCCCATGCTGCTGGCTATCGGGATCTGCCTCCGATAGGCGGCCTCCAGCAGTGCACACTTGGGATTGAGCGAGTCGATGGCATCGACGACGAGGTCCACACCCCCTGCAAATACCTCTTCGACACTCTCGTTGTTGACAAAGAGGGAGAGGGCCTCAACGGCGCAATCAGGGTTGATGGACTTGGCACGGGCCTTGGCGACCTCAATCTTGGGCATGCCTATGGTCTCGTAGGTTGCCAGGATCTGTCGGTTGAGGTTGGTTATGCTTACGACATCGAAGTCGATCAGGCGAACCGAGCCGACTCCGCTTCTGACCAACGATTCGAGGCACATGCCCCCCACTGCCCCCAAGCCCACGACCACGACCTTCTTGGCATGCAACTGGTCAACGGCATCCTCACCAAGCAGGCGTGTTATTCGTAAGAACTGTTCTTTTTTCATCATTGTTCCTTATCAGGGTTTCCCTGTCCACGCCCATGAGGCGGCCTATCAGGCTGTATTGGCCTTCAACTACCTGGGGGTAGGGTGTCGTCGTTCTCGATCCATCATAGTCGGTCTCTATGGCAAAGGGTAGGCGGGATACCTGCTGTAGCTTCCCTGCCAACCTGGCGTGTGCTACCCCTGGACCCAGGGAGAGGATGCACCCCTTCCTGGCTGCCTCTGTCGCTGTTTCGAGGCTTGAGGTAAACCCATGCCACAGGATGGTGGGTAACCTCTTGCCAGCCTGGCCCAGGCAGGAGAGAAAAAGTCCGTCGGAGCGGACCACATGGGCAGTAACGCTCCGACCCAGGGAATAGGCCAGGTCCAGGGTGGCAAGGAGAAACCTTTTCTGCTCTTCCATGGCACCAAAGCGTTTGTCCAGCCCGACCTCCCCTACCTGCAGGTGGGGGTGGCTTTCCAGGAATTGGGCAAACTCCCCGATAGTGGGGAATTCACTGGTTGCAAGGCATCCGATGGCCCCAATGGCAGGATGGGGGAGGCTCAGCAGCCTTTCCCATTCATCCCGCCTGGAGGTGCAGTAGAGGGCATCTGGTATGTCTTGGTCACCAGGAAGGTGTCGGTGTGCATCAAACATACCCTATCCTAGAATCTTGGAAGCAGATGCGTCAAGCTACACTAGCAAGACGAGGTAGGTTACCAATACGCTACTGAGGATGGGCAGTATCATCCCGCCTTTCTTGTAGGCGATGAGGAAGGAGGCTGCGATGCCTGCAAGGCCTGCATACCATTGGGGGGAGAAGTCCAGGATAACCCCTGGGAATACCAGAGGTCCCAAGGCCGCTATGGGCAACAGACGCATGCATTTGCCTACAAAACGGGGTAGCTTGTTCAGGAACTTTGCATAGTAGGGGGTGAGCCGTACTGCAAAGGTTGCCCCAGCTGTGGCGAGGATATAGACAAAGATGGGTATCTGGCCGTTCATGGCAAGGCCTCTGTCTCAGGTTCGTCGATGATGAGTGCCCCGAATATGGAGGCACTGAGCATGGCGATGACAAAGGACCAGCCACTGCCCATATGGAGCACAAGGATGAGAGCCGTGTTCAGGATCGCAGAGAAGCCTGCGATGAGCAGTACCATCACTCCCTTCTGGCGCAGTTCCTGGGCAAACAGGGAGATGAACATTGCATAGAGGGTTACCCCAACTGCCATCTGAAGTTCTGGGGAGAGGATCATCCCTATCAGGAACCCCACGGCTGTCCCTCCGACCCACCCAAGATAGGAGATCCCTTCCAGTCCCATCATGTAGGTCCAGGAGAGTTCCTGCTTGTGCAGCACTGCGACCGAGAACACCTCGTCGGTGGTGCCGTGGGCAAGTATCAGGCGTTTTGGTCCATGGATGCCCTTCTCAAGCTTCTGGTTCAGTGCTGCTCCCATGAAGAGGTAGCGCAGGTTGATCAGTAGCACCCCGATGCATATCTCCAGGATGAGGGAGCCTGAGGCTAGTAGGTTGATGGCCAGGAACTGTCCGCTTCCGGCAAAGTTTGTCACGGAAAACAGCACGCTTTCCCAAAGTTTCAGCCCGACGTCCCTGCAGACGAGGCCAAAGGCCATGGCAGTGGGGAAGTAGCCCACACAGATGGGAAATCCCTCCTGGACACCTTTGGAGAAGGTAAGGCTTTTGCTCTGGGCGTTGGAAATCATATTTTGAGATAGTATTGCTTTGCCTCCTTTCCTGCAAGAGGCGATTATGCTACACTTTTTCCATAGGAGATGCATATGCCGATTTATCTTGCAAACACGGGTCTGGAAGTTCTCATCAAAGGGCCTTCTCTTGACGAGGAACAGCTTCTCACATGGCTAAGGGAAGCAAAGAGGATCCCTGCCCAACAGGGTGCCTATTACAGCAAGCTGTTCGACAGTGGCCTGGAGTTGGTCTTCCGCAGCGTGAAGCAGGACTCTGACCTGGAGATAGCAGGCCTTGACATGCACATGAGCGGACGCTGCCTCTGGCAGGCAAAACCCCTTGCAAAGGTCGGTATCGGTGAGCCTCTGCTTGTATCGCTTCTGATGACCAACGCCGACGAGAGCTCTGCCTTCATCATCGACCTCATCCATGCGGCTACGCTGGAGAGGATCGACGAGGACTCCTCCCTCTCGCTGCAGGTCTGTGCCTTTCCCCAATCCATGGACATCTACGATAGCCGGGCCTCCTATGAGAGTGCAGTTGAGGGGCCTGCCCGTCTTGATGACCGCAAGCTGCTGCCATTCAACTATATCATGGCCAGGGATGAGAGCCTCGAGCAGGCGAGCAGGGATAGGTATGCCGAGCATGAGAAGGTGATGGTCCTCGCCGCCCCTGTCCTGAAGGTTGAGAAACGCGAGCACGGCTTCAAGGGTACATCCTGTACTGTTGCAACGGTAGCCACCGAGATGGGACACCTCGATCTGGTGTTTTCAGAAAGCCAGCTTTCCCGTGTGTTGGAGAAAGGCCACTACGTGGTGTGCAGCTGCATCATCAGCGGTGATGTCCTCTCTGAGTAAAGAGACAAAAAGGGCCCCGGTGAAGAGGCCCTTGGTGTCTGGATTCTCCTAGAAGCGCTTTGTCCAGGCGTGGCAGTAAGGTTCGCTGCCTTTGCGGACATAGTAGTCCTGATGGTACTCCTCAGCTTCCCAGAAGCGGGTTGCTGGGCGTAGGGTTGTTGCAATCTTCAGGCCTTTGCCCTCAAGGATCGATATGAGCTTGACCGCCGTGTCAAATTCATGCCTATTCTGGTAGAAGATGGCCGAAAGGTACTGGTTGCCGATATCCGGTCCCTGTCCATTTGTCTGGGTGGGGTCGTGTATCTCAAAGAAGTACTTTGCAAGGTCCTCGTAGGAGACCACCCTTGGGTCATAGAGGATCTCAACCGCTTCAAGGTGGCCGCTCTTCTTGCTGAGCACATCCTCATAGGTTGGGTTCTCCAGCTTTCCTCCGGTATATCCGGATGTTGCGGAGAATACTCCGTTGACCTGTTCAAAGAGCCGTTCAACTCCCCAGAAACAACCACCGGCAAACACAGCACGTGCTTGGGGGGCTCCATTGCGGAATACCATGGAGATGGAGTTCACGCAGTGGCGGGTATTCTTCTCGGTCAGCTGTTCCCCAAGGAATACGTGTCCAAGATGGCCTTTGCAGGTTGCACAGACGATCTCTGTCCTGGAACCATCTGCATCGGGGTGTCTTTCCACAGCAAAGGGAATCTCGTCATCGAATGATGGCCATCCACAATCTGAAGCGAACTTGTCTTCTGAGGTGTACAGGGGGGAACCGCACTGCCTGCAGTAATAGGTTCCTTCCTCGGTGTTGTCGGTGTATTCCCCGGTAAAGGCCCACTCGGTACCTTTGTTGATGATGACATCCCTCTCTTTTGCATTAAGTTGGTTCAATAGGGACTGGTCTATAGGTTTGAACTGGAACCGTGCATTCTCTTCTTGTGGAATTACCATAGTTACCTCTGGTTCTTGTGGATTTTTCGAAGCGGAGCGCATTGCCGGCAGGGCAAAGGCTAGGAGGACGAGTAAAGCTACTATGATAAGAACTATTCTTGTTAGGTTCATTGTATCTCCTTTTAATGAATCCTATCATGAATACTCTACCCAATACTACTACCAGAACCTGAATAGGATTGCAGATGCCTGTTTCTTGTACTCTTGGTAGTGTTTGTATTTATTTGCTGTGATGCTTTCCGTAAAGATCGTTGAGCCTATGAAAAGCAGGGTGAGTAAAATCGGCCCCACCAGGCTCCAGTTCACCCATGACCCAGTTGCCGTCGAGGCAAACAGATAGATGCTCCACCAGACTCCCAGTTCCCCGAAATAGTTGGGGTGGCGGCTTTTGGAAAAGAGACCGCTGCTACGGAATCCTTGTGCATATTGTTCTGCCCATTCGGATCTTTTGGGGAGCAGGCCATGCTTTGACTGCTGAAACAGATACTGTTGCTGGTCAGCAGCAGTCTCAATGCCGAGAAAGAGAAAAAATAGCAGGATGGCAAGCCAGGACCAGATGGTCAAAGCAGCATCCTTCCCCTGCAATGCCAGTAGGTACAACGGGCTGGTAAAGGCAACAAAGAGAACCTGCTGGTAGAGGGCGATGAACAGCAGGTTGAACAGTTGCCACAGAAAAGGATTGCCAATGCGTTTTTTGAGGATTGGCCAGCGGTAATCCTCTCCACTGGTATAGCCCCCCCTTCGTGCAAAGTTGAAGGTGAGCCTTGCACCCCAGAGGGTAACGAGGATGGCAGACAGGAGTAGGGGGAGGCTAACGGCTCCATGCATGGCATATATCCAGGCAAAGGCTATCGGCAAGGTGCTCCACAGGCGGTCAGTCCAGGAGTAGTCGTCGGTGGTGAGGCCGAAGGTAAAGCTCAGAAGTGCTGAGAGGCCCATGATGGAGAGAACGCTCCAAAATGGGTCGCTCGTCTGTATTGGGTTGAACCAGAGCACCAGGGCGATGAACAGTACTATGAGGGTAAAGAAGAGTGGGACCGGTTGGTTTTTTGCTTTCATGGATGACACTATAGCAAAGAGTGTAGATCTCTTCAATAAACATACTCAGGGAGATGTATCGGGGAAAGTAGAGCCAGAGAAGGGTGTGGATCTACCCGTCCATCACGGCCCCTTGCTATAGAACTATCAATAGTCTGATCGGTGCGAAGGACTCTAGGGTTGCAAAGCAGCTTCTATCGCCTTGAGGATGACGATGCTGCTATAGGTTGCCCCACTGATCGCGTCAAGTTGCAGGCTTTGCTTTGCAACTACCAGGGGAAGTATTGCCTCTGCAGCCTTTCCCTGTCCGTTGCGATGCTTCAGTAGTCTGATGTCGGCTATCCTGTGGTCCTGGACCTGCACTTCGAGCTCTACGGCGATGGGAAAGCATGAGTAGGCTCCGCCGTAGGATCCATCGGAGAGGGTCGCTAGCTGGATATCCTGGAGCCTTGTTGTCCTCAGGTTTTCCAGGTTTGTTTCTGTTGCCTGCATAAAGAGCCTACCTGAAACGGTCAGGACGAGCAGGATGGCTATGATTGCCACAAGGATGAACGTGCGTCTTCTCATGGATTCTCCCTCTCTATGGAATAGAGTATATCACCCATTTGCCTCAAAATAGGCTTTTATTGGCACTGAGGTGGATAGGCGATGATAAGGCCAATAGGTTGTTTTTTCTATTGAGATTCATTATTGTTATTACAACACACATACCTAGGCACAGGCCTACAACATGGAGACTCTATGAACCTTTATCTTGAGATTTTGCTCATTGCCTTTGGTATCAACACGGTGTTTTTCTTCTACGCCTTTATCCGCAAGACCGATGTGGTGACAGACCTCTCCTACAGTCTGAGCTTTTTCATCGCTGGGCTCTATCTCTATGCCGTACATGCCCAGAAAGCCATTCTGCAAACCTTGTTGCTGGTCCTTGTGGTCCTTTGGGCCCTGCGCTTGGGCACCTATCTGCTGGGTCGTATTCTTGCCACCAAGGTCGACCATCGCTTTGATGACAAGCGCAACTCGTTTGTACGCTTTGGAATCTTCTGGCTGCTGCAGGCAACTGCGGTATGGGTCATCCTGTTGCCGGTAACCTTTGCGATGGGGCAGAAAGACCTGGTCATCAACTATTCCTTCCTCATCGTAGGGTTTGTCCTCTCCATTTTCGGCCTTGTCTATGAGACGATAGCTGACCATCAGAAGAACTCGTTCAAGAAGAAAAATCCCAAAAAGCTCATTACCACAGGTCTTTGGGCCACCAGCCGCCATCCGAACTACTTTGGGGAGATCCTGGTATGGTGGGGGACGTTTATAATGGTTGTCCCTTACCTGAGTGGCCTCTCCTTCCTTGTCCTCCTGGGCCCTCTGTTCATCACGTTGCTGTTGCTGTTTGTCAGCGGGGTGAACCTTCTGGAGAAATCCTGGAAGGAGAAGTATGGCAAAGAGGCCTACTACCAGGAGTATGTTCGCCAGACTTCGATCTTCATTCCCTGGAAAAAGAAGAAATAATGGGGAACCTGCAAATTACATCATTGTTCTGCCTGTTTGGCTATGCTCTTGGTGGCATCCCTACCTCCTATCTCATCGCTTTGCATAGGCATGTTGACCTGCGCCAGAGAGGAAGCAGGAACCTTGGGGCTACCAATGCAAGCAGGACCCTCGGGTTCGGGTTTGGTGCCCTTGTAGGGGTACTGGACATCGCCAAAGGGGTCATGCCACCACTTTTGGCCAGCAGTGTCTTTTCGTTGCCTTCCATCTCTCTCCTCTGTATTGGCATGGCAACCATCCTTGGCCACATCTATACGCCCTACCTCTCTACCCATAGGGGAGGCAAGGGGGTTGCGACCGGTGCTGGTGTCATTGCTGTGCTTTTTCCCTCTGCAATACTGTTTGGACTTGCTGTGTTCTTCTCTGTTGCAATCCTCAGCCGTTACATATCTCTTGCTTCCCTGTCGACCTATCTGGCCCTCATCCCATTCTATCTGGTCCAAGCCCAGCCGATTGAGGTTGCCAAGTTGGCCTTTCTTGGTATACTGGGTTTGTTGATCGTGTTTACCCATAGAGAAAATATCAAACGCCTTTTCCATCACACAGAACCTACCTTTAGCTTTTCGTCTGCCAAGGAGCATGTATGACCATAACAGGGAAAGACCTCTACGGTTCGTTGACTTTTGGGTACTACCGACTTCGGGAAAATATGCAGGTGATCAACAACATCAACGTGTTCCCCGTTGCTGATGGGGATACAGGGGCAAACATTACCCATACCCTCAAGTCAATCCTCTCAAATACCGACGGCTCGGGAACGGTTGCTGATATTTCCAATACTATTGCAAAGTCTGCCCTTATCGGGGCCAGAGGGAACTCTGGCATGATCATCGCACAGTTCTTCCAAGGCTTCTCCCTTATCGCCAGGGAGTTCGAGGAACTCACGGTCAAGGCCCTGGCCGACGCTGCCAAGGCAGCCGTTGCCGCTGCCTATAGTGCGGTCGAGACCCCTATGGAAGGCACTATTTTGACTGTCATGAAAAGCTGGGCGAACCAGCTTTCCAAATCGGAAGCTTCAACGTTGCCACTCTCCATCCAGCTACGACGTGCCCTGCGTTCAGCAAGGCAGGCTGAGAGGGAAACCACCAACCAGATGGAACTGTTGAAGCGTTTAGGTGTGGTCGATGCCGGGGCTAAGGCCTTTGTGTCAATCCTGGAAGGGGTTGACCTCTATATCCTCAACCCTGTCAGGGTCTTTGCCGAGACCGATCTGGTGACCCATGCTGGTTCTGAAAGAGTCGAGCATATTCACACCCATGAAGAGAGCCACTACCGCTATTGTACTGAGGCACTCATTCGTTTTTCCGAACCGCAGAGGGCAAGTATTCGGGCCGCTGTAACTGGCCTTGGTGATTCCCTGGTGATGGGCAGCCATGACAACCTGATGCGAATCCATCTGCACACCGATGATCCGGCCCTGATGTTTGGGCGTCTTGCCCTCCATGCACAGATCGAGGAGCAGAAGGTCGATGATATGTTCATGCAGCAGTTGGTGGCCAATTCCCGCCTTTCCGATACGGTCATTGTCACGGACTCCTCAGCGGATGTCTCCCAACAGGTGGTCGATGATTTTCGTATCTACAGGATTCCCCAGATCGTGCAGGTTGGGGATACATCCTACTTCGACCGCATCACGATATCCTCTCCGCTCCTGCTTGGCATCTTGGATGCTTCGCTTCAGAAGGTATCCTCTTCGATGCCCTCCGTCGGCGAGATACAACGCCATTTTGAGTATCTTGCCCAGCACTATGAGCATATTGTGGTACTTTCTGTAGCTTCCAAACTCAGCGGCACCTTCCGCACCTACCAGTTGGCTGCAAAAGCCCTCCAGCAAGGGGGTGCCGACATAGAGATCATCGACACCAGGCTCAACGCTTCTGCTCAAGGGCTTGTGGTGGAAGAGGCTGCCCGTTTTGTTGCAAAGGGTGCGAAAGGGGAGAGCCTACTTTCCTTCATCAGGGAGAGTGCAGAGAGGACCTCCATCATGGTATCTGTCCAGTCGCTTGAGATGATGGTCAGAGGTGGTAGGATCCCGAAGAGACTCGGATCTTTGATACTGAAATTGAACTTCAAGCCACTGGTGGGGCTAGCCAAGGATGGCAGCGGAAAGATACTGGGGGTGAGGTTCTCCCGGTCCGGCAGCGTATCTGCCTTGGTGACCAGGTTCATGAAGGTCTATAGGAGGGAGGGCATCCAAGCCTATGGGCTTTCCTATATAGGGAATTCCTCTTTAGCCTATACTGTTGCGGAGATCCTGGAAAAAAGGACAGGCATCAAAGCCCTGTTCATAGAGCAGGCCTCGCCTGTAATTGCCCTGCATGCAGGCAAGGGGGCCATCTCCCTTTCGTTCATACGGGCAAAGAGGCCAGACCAACAGTAAAATCTGGAGATTCCAGAAGCTGAACGGAGTTAGGCTTTCCCTTCCCCTCGGCTATTCCCATGGTTTGTCGGTGCTGCTTGACCGTGGAGTTGGATGAACTTGAATAATTTTCTAGGGGCAAAAAAAATCCTGCAAGGAATAATTCCTTACAGGATATCGGGCTAGGCGGATTTGAACCGCCGACCCCTTGTCCCCCAGACAAGTACGCTAAACCCCTGCGCTATAGCCCGAAACATGTCATACAGGGGGTAAAATAAAGCATTACGTAAGTTAAGTCAATACGGTCCGGAAACATTCCTTGGTATTGCCTGGTACCAGAACCTTTTTTCCAGTCAGCCGCCCTCCTTCCTTTGGATAAGGCAACAAGCTACAAAAGGCTAACATTTCTTTGCTACGAGCTATTTGTCTCTGATTTTCTAGGTTTTACCATCCCACGGAATGGCTTTTCAGCTTTCCTCGCGAATCAATGCATGGTATCCTAAGGTGGTTTTTGGGATAATCGTATGTACGATCAATCTCTTGTCGGAACACATCTGGGGAACTGCTTCACTATGCATGGCAAAAGGTACAAGGGGATATGGTCAAGATTGCGATTTGTGATGATGACGAACAAGACCTGAAAAGGGCAGCTGCCCATTGCTTGGCCTTTGCTGCCAACCACGTAGGGCATGAACTTCGCATCAGTACATTTCAGGATGCCAAATCACTGCTCTCCCATATTGATGAACAAGATGGTTTTGACATCTTGTTGATGGATATCTATATGCCTACCATCACCGGTATTGACCTGGCAACCTTTCTGCGAAAACGGAATGACGAGTGCGAGATCATTTTTCTGACTTCTTCCGAAAATCATGCCATCGAAGCCTTTAGCCTGAATGCAACCCATTATCTATTGAAACCCTATACCCAGGAGCACTTTGAAAGTGCCATGGAAAAGGCTTTGGCACAGCTTGAAAGACGGAAGTCTGCACTGTTTACGCTGAAATCCTCTCTGGGAATACACAAGATCTTGTTTGCCGATTTCCTCTATGCCGAAACAGACATGCATATGCAGAACATACACCTGGTAGATGGAACTGTCCTGAGCATACGCATGACATCGAATGCCTTACATGAAATGCTCTCCCATGACAGAAGATTCTATAAATGTGGAAGCACCTATATCATCAACCTTGAGAAAATCAGGGAAGTAACAGTTCGAACGGTTGTCTTGGATACGAAAGAGCATCTCCATCTGCAACGCAGGCAGTACAAGACGCTCATTGAACGATATACCCAATACTCTCTGAAAGGCGAATGAGCATGAATTTTGCTGCTTTCTTCATACCTCTGATAACCCTCATCACCGCACAAGCGATTGTTTTTGATCTCGCACAGTTTCGTTTTTCCAAGAAAAAGCTCTATGCCATTGTGATTGTGGAGTCGGTGATCCAGCTGGCCCTTAGCACAGCTGTGCTTCTCCTTGCAGGACTGGAGATGTATGCGAAGTGGTATGTCCTGATCACCGTATTGCCAGCCTATGCCACATTTTTCTATATATCAAAAAACCGGGATGGCCGTGACATCTTCACCATTGTAACGACCATACTCATTAGCTTTATCCTCTCCATTCCGGCTATGTGGTTTTACCGCTACCATGGTAACAGCTACCTTTCCTACAACCTTGTACGGATTGCCCTATTTGGTGTCATTTTCGCTTTGATCCATTTCTTTTTTCGTAAGCCATATCTCATTGCACAAGAAGAAATCGATAAGGGATGGGGAATCTTCAGCATCCTTCCTTTCCTCGGTTCTTGCCTCTTATACTATGAGTTTTTGCGGTATGGCGAAGGTGGCAGCTTTACTGAGGTCCTCTATGTTACCACCGCTATTGTCATCGTCATGGCCAGCGTCTATACCGTAAATTTCTATATGGTCCTTCAGCTGAATGACAAGTATCTGGTCCTTGAAGAAAAACGTATTCTAACCATGCAGAACAAGGCACAAATGGACCAACACCTGCAATTCAAGGATGATTCCGAAAAAACAAACCGACGTTGGCATGACCTTCGTCACAGCATGCAGTATCTGACAGAACTTCTTGAGGAAGGTAACACGGGTATGGCCATTGAGTACCTGAAAGAGCAGATGAAAACATCCACCGTCGTAATGGAACACTACTGCCAACATCCTGCTGTCAACAGCATCCTCAGCCTGTGGGCCGAACGGTCGAGAAATGAGAACATCTCCATGCAGGTGCTGGCAAACATCCCAAAGGAATTGGACATAGAGCCTGTGGAGTTGTCCGCCCTATTTGCCAATGCCATTGAAAATGCCTACTGCTCTTGCTTGGCTCTCCCGGACTCAGTACAAAAATTCATCAAGGTAGAAGCACTCTATAACGGCAAGCGCCTGGCAATAGGAATAACCAATTCCTGCAGCGATAGGGTTTCCTTTGAAGGGGACATGCCCGTTTCTGCCAAGGAGGGTGGGGGGATCGGGACGCGGAGCATGGTCTATACGGTAAAGCGTTTTCATGGTGCCTATACCTTTACTGCAGATTCCGGAATATTCAGTTCCCGGTTTGTGTTGAATGTCTAGCGTATGGAACCGAAATGCTTGGGACAAGGGTTGCCAGACTGGCAATCGTAGAGAGGTCCATGCAACAGCCTCCTGCATCAATACCCCAAAAAATCGTCACCCAACGCACGGCAGGCTGATATGCAAATTGTCAGTGTCATGGTAGTATTGCGATAATTTATTACTTAATAGCTCTGGTCGGTTGTGCAAAAATATTGTACCTTAGGACAAAGCATGTAGGAGTTCGTATGGCGCAGATGACAAAACTAGCACTTGCAGAGTCCTTGAAGCAGCTCATGGCTGAACGCACATTGGACAAGATAACGGTAAAAGAGGTGGTTGCCAGATGTGGGGTAAACCGACAGACATTCTACTACCACTTTAGGGACATTTATCATTTGTTGGACTGGATGTTCGTAAATGAGGGACAGGAGTTTTTACAGAAATATCCCGATATCCACACCTCCGATGATGGGCAGACTGCGATCAGGTCGCTTTGCATCTACCTTCAGGATAATCGTGAGGTCATGTTGAACATCTACAATAGCCTTGGTCGGGAGCTGCTCGACAAATACCTCTGCAGGGAGATTGCCTCCTTGCTTGGCAGAACCTTGAAGGTTCGTGCCCAACGGTTCGGGGTCCCTGATGCAGACCTGGAGTTTTTGATTGATTTCTATAAGCATGCCTTTGTGGGGTCGGCCCTTGACTGGTTCCAGCAAGGGATGCCAGGAAAAACCGAGGAAATTACGGCCAGATATGCACCAATTCTCAAAGGAACGTTTGATTTGGCACTAAAAAGACTTGCTATTAGTCATTAATTTGGTTTTTTGTTCTGGTATAATTATTCAATACTTGAAGAATTGACCTTGATAGCGTACACTATCGCAAAACAGATTGGTAAAAAGTGAGTGTTCCATGAACCAAATGAAAAAAAATGCTAAGCGAACTGCAATACTCGGACTGATGTTACTCTTTGTATCGTTGTCAGGAGTCTATGCCTATCAGTTCTCTCCTTTGGAACAGGTTTTTCAACCTACTGGGGCTGAGAGCACCAAGACCTATACCATTGTTAACGATAGCAATGACTCAATTGCCATCAGCATATCTGCCCTTGTCCGAGACCAGGACAGCCTTGGTGTTGAGGTAAATACCCCGGCAGATGCGTATTTCTCCATTGTTCCAAACAAGCTGGTAGTCCCTCCCCAGAGCAGCTGGGTGGTTCGTGTCCAATATCGTGGACCTAAGACGGTAACCAACGAACTTTCATTCCGACTGAAGGCAGAGCAGATTCCGTACTCCCAGGGGAAGAGCAGCACCGACAAGGGTATGTTCAACTTCCTCTACATCTATACCACAAGTCTCTATGTCCAGCCTTCCAAGGTTGTTGAAAATGTTGCAGTCAGGTCCATAGCACCTTCAACCGCTGATGATGGCTCGGCTACCATGGCTGTGACGGTTGTGAACATGGGTACGGTCCACCAACTTCTGGTTTCCAGCATTCTTGAGATCAAGGACAGCAAGGGGAATTCCGTCGTGTTGCAGGGTGCCGACGCATTGCCTTCACTCGATGGCATGAACCTCCTGGCAAAGAAGACTGTGACAAAGCAGATACCATGGCCAGAAGGGCTTTCCAGAGCGGCAGGGGTGACCTATCAAGCCACCATTAAATACAGCAAATAGTGGGGCAACATTCCCACAACTATGTAGCAGGTTTGTTACCATATGAAACGTAAAGGGTTAGCACATGCGGTAATCTTAGGCGGGTTACTAGCTTTGGTAACCCTTTTTTTGATGGGCTTTCTCTGGACCTGCTATCAGGTGCCGGTGAAACCCCAACAAACCGAGAAAGTCATCTCCGTCTCGACTCCTGAAGCAAAGCCTGTCTCCCTTCCTAAAGCTCCCACATTTGTAGGCGTACCTTTGGTACGTCTTATGGATGAAAAACCCCTTTCTCCTGCCAGGACTGAGCCTATACAGGAAATATCTTCTTTCCTTCCCTTGCCTCCCCCTAACCACCTGATCAGGCTTCCACAGATAGGGGCGGTACCTGCACCCCTGGCAATCCCTGTGAAACCTCCTGCTCCTAGGGTTCCACCTGTTCCTAGTAGCCTCACCGTTTCCTCAAAACTGTTTGTCCCCGATATCCCTCTCCTCTTTGACCCGATGGTCCTCAGTGAGGAAGAGTTTGATATGTTCTACCCTGAGCCTAGCAGCTCAAGCCCGTCTGATGCAGATTTCTTTGCAGATTTCTTCGTTGTAGGAGCCAGTTCCACCATAGCCTATGAGGATGGCCTCTACTACCTGGGCATGTACATCAATGGCGACTATGTCGGTGACATTGAGGTGAAGTTCCTTAGCGATACCCAATCCATCAATACAGCAGAGTTGTCTCTGTTCATCAACAGCTATATTACCCGGGCCGCATCTGAGAGATTGTTTGGGGACAAGCTACCCTATCTCTCCATCGAGGAGATCAATGGCCGTGGGGTAGAGGCGAGCTACGATAGCGCCGCCTTCACCGTTTCGCTCAACTTCGGCCTGGAGGACATGCCAGAGCGAATATTGAGCATCACAGCCGCTTCCATCAACAGAAGGGAGCAGTATGGCATGAGCGGGGCAATCGTCCTGAAGCCGGCAAAATTTGCCTCTGTAAGTTCGTTGAGCCTCTATACCATGTACGACTATGATTCACAATTCACCTCCCTCAACAGTAGGTTGACCAGCCTCAACGTTTCCAACCGCCTTGCATTCCTGGGAATAGGGATCAATTTTTCCTTCTCCCTGTCAAACACCAACACCACCGACACCACATCCTTTACCATGGGTAGCTGGAATGGGTTCTATGACTTTGTGGAATCGAGCCAACGGCTAACCTTCGGAAATGTAGGCTCAAGCTTGAACTCTAGCATTTCCGGTGCTTCAAGCTTTGGCTTTGAGCTTGAGAAGAACTACTCCTACGGTACCGATAGGGCAAAGGGTAACCAGTTTGAGTATAAGATCATACTGGTCGAGCCCTCTGAGATTGTCGTTACCATCAATGGCAATGAGAGTTTCCGGAAATCCCTCTCCGCCGGTACCTACCGCCTGAAGGACTTTGTCTTTACCCAGGGCGCCAATGTCGTCAAGATTGCCATCATCCCCGATGCCAGGCCAGATGATGTCATCATCCAGTACGCAGACATGGGGTATGACTACCGCCTCCTGGGGAAGGGGGATACGCTCTATGGTTTCGGCTTTACTGTCCCCAAGCTGAAGACAACAACAGCTAGTGGAAACATATCCATCCCTTGGCTTGATAACCAATACCTCTCCTATTACCTTGACAAGTACACAGCCACCTATTGGCAACAGACCGGCCTCACCAATACCTTTACCTTCTCCAGTGACCTTGCCTATTCGCCTGGAACCTTCAGGGGAACGGTCAACGGAGTGCTTGCCTCCATGATCGGTACAAGCCAGTTGCAGCTTACCTTTGAATTTGATGATTCCTACACGTCCCCCTCCTTGGCAGGTGCTCTGAATCACCGGTTCAGCGGAAAGAGCGAGATCCAGTTGGGAACCCTCAATACGGGTGTGAACTTCTTCCTTCCTGCAGGGGGAACCACGTCTAAGGCTTCCATGGGTGGTACGCTCTCCTATAGCGGTAACCTGACTAAGGAGATACGTTTCACCCTTAGCGGCTCAGCCACCCACACCTTTGGAACCGGTACGCTTGCCTGGAATGCTTCCTTCTCCTCAGGCTTCTCCCCGTTCAAGGGGATGTCCATCAATGGGACGCTGTCGCTCACCGGTCCAAATACTGACCCGCTCAACCCTACCATCACAGGCCAGATAACCGGCAGTTACTCCTTTAGCCCAAAACTCAATGCAAGTGCCTCTACGAGCCTGCAGACTGACAAGACTCTCTCAGACCTTTCCAGCAACAGCTCAATTGGCCTCAGCTACAGGCCGACATCCAAGGATAGTTTCAATGTGAACCTCAGTGGGTTTAATCCTGAAGCACCGCTGAACCACTCGCTTGTTGCGGGATGGTCACATAGTGGCGAGCTTGCATCCTACTCCTTGCGTCAGCAGGTTTCCGGCTCCTATCAGAGGATGACGACAACCTTCACGGCCAATACCACCCTTGCCTTTGCTGATGGCGCTTTTGCCCTGGCTAAGTCTGTCAATGAGGCATTCTTCCTGGTCAAGCCTGTAGGGGAACTGAAGCATGCGAAGATCTCCATAGCAAGGACGCTTGACTCCTCTCCGACAGCACTTCCCAAGCCCCTTGGCAGCTCGTTGTACAACAGCATCTCTACCAATACCAAGAACACCGTGGTAGTGTTCTCCACCGGAGCTACCGACTACAGTACCGGAGCTTCCTTTGTGTATGAGATCAATCCAAGAAGCCGACAGGCCTTCATGGCCAAGATAGACATCCAACCCTCCTTTACGATCAGCGGGTTGCTTTTCATGAAGGACAAGAGTCCGTACCAACAGTACTCTTCTCCTGTCTATTCCCTGAGTTTCAATGAGGCAGGTGAGGAGGTCATGACCCGTGATGACGCGCTCTATCTCTTCACCGACCAGGAGGGACGTTTCATACTTAGCGATGTGCTTCCAGGAAACTATCTTTTCGACCTCAAGGTCGAGGACCTCTGGTATGCTGTCAGGTTTACGGTCCCCGAAGTCGAAGCTGGCAAGAGCAGTGTAAACAGGGTCTTGCTCCTGGAAGATTTCTGGGTCTCCGATCCCCAATTCCAACAGCGTGTCGTTGTTCAGGATGCCTTCTCTGGCGAGCAGGTTGAGGATGAGAGCGACGTGTTCGGGACCTCATTGGTAACCGGCTATGATGCTAGTGTGACCCTTGATGTCCAAAAGAGGCTCGATGAGGAGTCTTTCTGGAAGGTCATCTTCCCGACCTTCGACCAGGAGCCCTTTGCTTTTGATGCCATCCCACAAGCAGACGAAGTAAACCAGGATGAATTTGTTTTTGTGGAGATGGGCGATGCTGGCCAGAAGACCCAGGTGAGCCCGGCCCTACCGCCAAAGATGCCCATCCAGGCAGGGGATGATGGAGCCAGAGGTTCCCTTGTTCCTCCCATTCCTCCCTATATCTCTGTGCATGTAACCGCCCAAGTGCCAGGCGATGAAAGCCTGTCTGGCCTTGAAGCCTCCGATGGTCAAGTTTTTCCTGAAATAGGGGAAAACGAACCACCAGCCCCTTCCTTGTCTGTTGCTGCCCCGTAAGCCTCCATATCCTAACTTCACTTGACACTTGTATGCAAAAGTACGACTATGAGAGTCATCATTGTACTGTACACAAAGGAAGTTCCACAGTGAAAAGCGATATAATCAACGAGGTTCTGACAGTTGAGGATAAAGCGCAACAGATCATACGGGATGCCAATACAAACGCACGCAACATACTTAGCGAAGCCCAGACTGGGGCTAGTGAGTTTGTCCGGCTTGCCCTTAAAGAAGAACGAGAACAAAATCGTGCCCAACTTCTTCAAGCTGAAGAAGATGCTAACCTCAGACTCTCCGAGTTTGAGGCAAGTCTTGATATTTCCTCTATGCTTAGGGATGCTACCTTGGACGAGATAGCCACCAGCATCGTAGAGAAAATATGTAGGACTGAGTTGGAGGGCATCTAAGCGTACCATGAGACAAGATCCAACCTCCCTGTATGGGTTCATCAATGCCAAGCTACGGGCTCGAATCGGCTTGATGCGCGAGTCGCATATCGTCGAGGACCTGCTCAAGGCCAAGACGGTTGTAGAAGCCGTTGCTGTCCTGCGCGATAGTGCCTATGCAACGGTAGCAACAGCCTACGACAGGACAGGTGACATTCAGCAGATGGAGCTTGCCCTTCTCTACAATGAGGTTGAGATGTACCAGGAGGTCTCCAAATTTCTGGAAGGCAAACCTGCCGAATTTGTGTTGAGGCTTCTGGGGAAAATAGAGGTGGAGAACCTCAAGAACTCCATCCGCCTCTGGTATAGCAGCATTGTCCGACGGAGGCCGATGCGTTTTCGTAGCGAGTATCTCTTCAAGCAAAAATTGCTCAATGACATAGACTGGACAGCCCTGATCAACGCCACCAACTGGGACGGGGTATGCAAGGCCCTTTCCAATACTCCGTATAGTGATGTGGTAAAGGAATTTACCGAACAGCAACTTGATGATTCCGGACTTTTTATCCTGGAAAACAAACTCGATAGGCAGTGGTATGAGCAGATGATGGCCAGCACCGCCAAACTGTCCAACCAGGACAGGCTGGTCGCACAGTCTGTGTTTGTTGTGGATATTGACCTGAAGAACCTGCTGATGATGGTTCGCTATGGGTGGTATTACAAGATGGACAAGGATGTTCTTTCCTCCCTGCTCCTTCCTTGGGGCAAGGTATACAAGGACAAGAGCATTCGTGAGTTCATACAGAAATCACCCCAGGAACGCGACCCCTTTGCCGTGATTGAACAGCTCTATCCTGGCCTGACCCAGTCGATACAGCAGATTCCGGAAGAGAAGAAGGGTAGTGTCCACCAGGATGAGACCATAACGCTGCAAAACCTTCGTATCGAGGCATACCTGCACGAACGCCGTAAGGCCTTATACAAAAGAATGTTGGCTTCCGATCCTTTTACCATTGGAGTGAGTCTGGCCTATTTCTTCCTCTACAATGAGGAGGATGTTATGATCAAGGCCATACTCAACGGCAAGTATTATGGATATGAAGAGGATTATATCAGGGGGGTATTAGCATGAACTTGTTTACAAGGCCAATGGAATTGCTCACGGCTGTAGTTCTGGAAGAGAAGAGTGATGCTGTGGTAAAGAGCCTGCTGGAGTTGGGAGTCATGGATTTTGTCCATATCAACAAGCTTGCCCCTGAACAGATGGAAAAGCTCAGTTCCCGCCCAAGTTCCATCAGCCGAGTCGTTCTTGAGGATACCCGCCATAGGGTTGAGGCCTTGCTCAGGCAAGGACAGGTTGCCCTTCCTTCCACCGATATCCTGGATGTCAAGAACCTGGAGAAACCCGACCTTGACTCCTACAATGTGGTATTGGATACCCTGGGCAAGAAGCTGCTGGTTCTTAAGGAAAAACAAAAGGAGAGCAACCAGCTCGTCCTTGGCTTTGATGAGATGCATCGCTATATAAACGAGGACAAGGGTGAGTACCTGGACCTCCGTGTTGGTGAGATCGGCCATGGCAATGCAGATGACCTTGGCCAGCGGCTCGCTTCCTTTGGCGGACTGCTGGAACCGTATGGTGAGGGAAAGAAGTATATCTCCCTTACCCTTCGTAGGGATGTCTCACAGGTCTCGCCTCTGTTGGATAAGTTTGACTGGACCGAAAGCAGTGATGTCGAAGCACAGAAGATGGCCATTTCTCTCATTACCCACCGCCTGGAGGAGGAACACCGAAAAGCGGGTATGCAACGCAGTGAAATTGAGGCAGAGGTCAACGACCTCATCAAGGCTGAGAGTGCAAAGCTCATCTCCATCTGGAGCAACCTCAGGCTCAACGAACTGAGTGACCAGATACGTTCCTACTTTGCCTATACTAGGAATACCACCCTCTTTTCGGGCTGGGTCCCTACAGACCAGGCAGACGAAGTTACCAAGGCAATCTTCCGTTCCAGTGAAGGACAATGTGTCACTGAATGGACAGATGCGACGCAGGTCCCCCGCGGAGAGGTTCCTGTTGCGGTAACCTCACCCAAGCTCTTGGAACCATTCCAGAAGATAGTAAACAACTACAGTACCCCTGAATATGGCACGGTCAACCCGACGATCTTTGTCATGGTAGCCTACCTGATCATGTTTGGCCTGATGTTTGCAGATGTCGGACAGGGGTTTGTGCTCCTGGTCGTTGGCCTGTTGACCCAGCTAGGATACAGCAAGGACCCTCTCAAGAAGGATGGGATGCTCAGCCGAAATCTCAGCAAGCTGTTGCCCTACCTTGGAGCCTCCTCCATGCTGTTTGGCATGTTGTTCGGCTCCTATTTCGGGCTATCCCTCTTTCCTGCGCTCTGGTTCAACTTTGACGCGGTGGTCTCTGGCCACGCCAGTACAGGCAGCATCAGGGATGTCTATGGGATCATGGGGTTGACCATCAAGTTCGGTATCATTGTCATCTATACAGGATTGTTCCTTAACTGGATTAACCTGTTTAGGAAAAAGGATTGGCTCAAGCTCACCCTGGACAAGAACGGCATCGTAGGTGGGGTCCTTTTCGGTACCGGTCTCTACATGGGATTTGGCTTTGTCAAGACCGGGTACAGGGAGTTTCCTTCTGCACCCTGGGTCTCCATTGTCATTACCGTCTCGCTGGTGCTGTTGTTCCTGCGTGGGTTTCTTGCCTACTACCTTTCGGTCAAGAAGGGTGGGCCCAAGCATGGCATGGGGACAGTGGTCATGGACTCGGTCATGGAGTGGCTTGTCGACCTTCTGGAGATCTTTGGTGGGTATCTTTCCAACACCCTCTCCTTCATGCGAGTAGCCGGTCTGGGAATAGCCCACGCCACCCTCATGGAGTCGTTCAAGGAACTCTCCTCTCTTTCCAGCGGTGTTGGTGCCATAGCCATCTTTGTGCTTGGCAACGTGTTGGTGATAGTGCTTGAGGGCTTGAGCTCTGGAATACAGTCGCTGAGGCTCAACTACTATGAATTCTTCTCAAGGTATTTCACAGGTAAGGGTGTTGCATATGAACCTGTTGGGTTAAAGACATCTTTCTCTGCTCAAAAATAGTCAGTTTTTTTAGGAGGGTCAATATGACCAGTATCGCATTCAAAAAGAAAGTTTCGATGACCTTTGCAGCCACTGCACTGTTGTTGCTGGCCTCCGGCTTTGTCTTTGCACCAAGTGCCTTTGCAGCAACTGCTGAGGCAACTGCCCCAGGAAGCTACACCCTCGCAATCGTTTGCTTGAGTGCCGCCTTTGCCTTTGGCATTGGAGCCTTGGCAGCCGGCATGGCAATTGGCAAGGTAGGAAGTGCTGCCATGGGTGCCATCAGTGAAAGACCTGAGATCGCAAGCCAGGCTTTGATCTTCATCGCCCTTGCTGAAGGTCTTGTTGTCTTTGGTTTCATCACAGCTTTGATGATTCTCGGCAAGGCGTAACAGATGAAGTATTTTGTCATCGGTGACGAGGATACCGTGCTGGGGTTCTCCCTGGTCGGTGTGTTCGGCATGCAGGCGACAAATGCCGACCAGGCACGACAGGCTTGGGCCAAGGCTCTTGAAGATACAGAAAATGGTATCATCATCATAACCGATGTGGTTGCCAACATGATTCGTCAGACGGTCGACCAATACCTGTTTTCCGAATCGTTTCCCCTTGTGGTGGAGGTTCCCTCTCCACGAGGTGGTTCAGAGCATACTGATCTGCGGTCCTTGGTAAACAAAGCCATAGGTGTTTCGCTCTAAAGGGGTTCTCATGGATACAACAGACAATCGCCTGCTGGATGGGATTATCCGGCAAGCAGAGGTAGCTGCAGCAAAAGCAGAAGAGGATGCTCGGCTCCAGGCCAAGAAAATCCTTGACGAAGCTCATGAACGTTCTGCTCGGGAGATTGAGCTGGAACAGAAGACTCATCAGCAAAAGCTGAAGCAGGTTGAGTTGCGCCTTCAGGCCAATATGTCCAGCGTGAAGCGCAAGGCTGCCCTCAGACAGATTGATGAAAGCTATTTGGCTGTCATGCGTCGCATCCGTGAGAGGATGAACTGCAAGACGATTGAACCTTTCCTCTCCTCCTGGATTGCTGAGGCTGCCCTCGGTCTTGACCTGAAAGAGGCGAAGGTTTCGTCAAGCACCCAGTGCCCTGTAACTGAAAAGCATCTTAAGGAAGCCGCTGCACTGGTAAAGAAAAATACTGGTTCTGAGGTTCTCTTGAGCTTGGACCCAAAACCCATACGGTCCCTTGGGGTTGTGCTCTCTTCGTTGGACGACAAGGTTTCGTTCAACAATCAGGTCGAGATCCGTCTCAGACGGTTTGACCGCGTCATTAGGACAATGATTCAGGAACATACATGAAAGACAGAATAGTCGGACAGGTCAAGCGGGTAAATGGCCCGGTCATCATTCTCAAGGACGTTTCGGATGCGTCCATGATGGAGTTGGTCAGGATCGGTGAACAGCAACTGGTAGGGGAAGTGGTCAAGCTCTATGATGGGCTAGCCACCGTACAGGTCTACGAGGATGCCACTGGAATTTGCCCTGGTGACAATGTCTATGGAAGTGGCTTGAGCCTCAGTGTAGAACTGGGCCCTGGCCTTATAGGAACGATTTACGATGGTATCCAACGCCCATTGGAAAAACTGATGGGTGTCTCCGGTGCATTCCTCTCCCGAGGTGTCAACTTTCCAGCACTTGACCGTGAGAAGAAATGGCACTTTACCCCGATTGTAGAGGTCGGCTCCTCCCTTACCCATGGGATGGCGTTCGGACAAGTTCCCGAGACGGAACGGGTCCTGCACAAGCTTATGATACCTCCTTCCATTGCAGAGTGTGTGGTCTCTTCGATTGCAGCTGAGGGGGACTACACCGTTGAGGAAGAAGTCGTGACGGTTGTGCTTCCCAATGGCAAGGAAGAGAAGCTTACCATGATCCAGCGCTGGCCGATCAGAATTCCCCGTCCTGTCATCGAGCACCTCCCGTTCAAACAACCCCTGATCACTGGCCTTCGGGTCATTGATACCCTGTTTCCGCTTGCCAAAGGTGGTACGGTAGCTATCCCTGGTGGTTTCGGCACAGGCAAGACCATGATCCAGCACTCGATAGCACAGTGGTGCGATGCTGATATCATCGTCTATATCGGTTGTGGTGAGCGTGGAAATGAGATGACTGACGTATTGAGGGAATTTCCCCTGCTCATCGACCCAAGGACCGGTCAGTCACTGATGGAACGCACCCTTCTGATAGCAAACACCTCAAACATGCCTGTTTCGGCACGAGAGGCGAGCATCTATACAGGAATCTCCATGGCCGAATACTATCGGGACCAGGGCTATCATGTTGCAATCATGGCCGACTCAACCAGCCGTTGGGCAGAGGCCCTCAGGGAACTGAGTGGACGCATGGAAGAGATGCCCGCTGAAGAGGGTTTTCCGGCCTATCTTCCCACCAGGATTGCCCAGTTCTATGAACGTGCAGGCTTTATGAAATGCCTTTCGGGTGAAACTGGATCGGTCTCTGTCATCGGTGCCGTCAGCCCTCCAGGAGGGGACTTCTCCGAGCCTGTTACCCAGCATACAAAACGGTTTGTCCGGTGTTTCTGGGGCCTTGACCGGGCCTTGGCAAGTAGTCGTCACTATCCGGCCATCAGCTGGACTGACTCCTACAGCGAGTACCTGACCGAGGTACAGCCCTGGTGGAACGAGCATAGCGACACCACCTGGCAGACCAACCGGCAACGGATCATGGAACTTTTGCAGAAAGAGGTGCGCCTTCAGCAGATCGTCAAGCTGGTCGGTCCTGATGCGCTTCCCGACAGCCAGAACTTCATCCTCGAGGTGTGTTCCCTGTTCAAGACAGCTTTTCTGCAGCAGAATGCCTTTGACCTGATTGACCGTTTCTGTTCCGTAAAGAAGCAGGTCAGGATGCTTGATATCATTCTTGAATACTACCAGAGAGGTTCGGAGGCAATTGCCAAGGGCGTCCCGATGGTCAAGATCCGCCGACTGAAGGTCGTGCAGGAGATGGCCAAAATGCGCCTGACCATTGAGAATGACGACCTGCAAGCCTTTGATAAACTGCAACTGCGCCTTGAGCGCTCCGTCGACCAGCTTGGGGGAGTCTATGAGAACTAAAGAAGAGACACTGCTTGTGCACACCGACCGCCATCTTCTCTCGGGAAGAGAGTATCGCGGTACCTCCCGTATCGACGGTCCTTTGGTATATATGAGAAACACCCATCCTGTTGGATACGGGGAGCTTGTCGAGATTACCGCCCCTGATGGTTCACACCGCTCAGGCCAGGTTTTGGATACCAGTGATGAGGCTGTTGTCGTACAGGTCTTTGAAGGGACTGATGGGCTGAACCTCCCTGATACCGGCATGCGTTTCATGGGAGAACCCCTTACCCTGCCAGTCTCGGAGCAGATGCTCGGCCGTGTCATGAACGGGTTGGGAAAAAGCCGTGATGGCTCCACCATACCCCAGGGTGCCACCGAAAGGGATGTAAACGGCGAGCCTATCAACCCGACCGCCCGGGAGTATCCAAAGGATTTCATCCAGACAGGGATCTCCGTCATCGATGGGATGACCACCCTGATCCAGGGCCAAAAGGTTCCCATCTTCAGTGGGAACGGCCTTGACCACAACAAGCTGGCTGCACAGATCGCCCGACAGGCAAAGGTACGGGGCAGTGGGGCTGACTTCTGTATTGTATTCGCCGCAATGGGAATCAAGTATGACGTTGCCCGCTATTTCATCGACAGCTTCGAGGAGACAGGGGTACTGGATAATGTTGCACTTTTCCTCTCCCTTGCCGATGACCCTTCCATCGAGAGGACCATCACGCCCAAGACAGCCCTCACCCTTGCCGAACATCTTGCCTTTGACAAGGGCAAGCAGGTCCTTGTCATCATGACCGACATGACCAACTACTGCGAGTCCTTGCGTGAGATCGGGACGATGCGTGGTGAAATCCCCTCCAGGAAGGGGTATCCTGGCTATCTCTACTCAAACCTTGCCGAACTCTACGAACGCTCTGGCAAGATTACCGGCAGAAGTGGCTCCATTACCCAGCTCCCGATCCTGACCATGCCTAACGATGATATAAGCCATCCGGTCCCTGACCTTACAGGGTACATTACCGAAGGGCAGATAGTCTTCGACCGGACGATGCAGGCACGGGGGATCTATCCACCCATCAACTGTCTTCCCTCCCTCTCCCGTCTGATGAAAGATGGTATCGGGGAAGGCATGACCCGGGCGGACCATCCCCACCTTGCCAACCAGCTGTTTGCCTCATACAGCCATGTCAAGGAGGTGCAGAACCTGGCCTCAGTCATTGGTGAGGAGGAACTGACAGCCCTTGACCAGCAGTATCTGGAATTCGGAAATTTCTTTGAGCACAAGTTTGTGAATCAGAGCTTTACCGAGGACCGCAGCATTGAACAGACTCTCGATATCGGATGGGAGGCGCTGAGCAAACTTCCTTCAGAAGAGTTGCAGCGTCTCACAGACGAGGAGATAGCCGAGCACTACGGCAAATAGGAGGAAGCGTGAACACAACACTTGCCCCTACAAGGAGCAACTTGCTCAGGTTGGCAGACGATTTGAAGTTTGCCCAGCTGGGCTATGAGCTGCTTGACCAGAAGCGTTCGATTCTTGTTGCTGAATTGCTTACCCTGGTTGACCAGGCCGTCGACTATGAGAGTAGGGTCTTCCAGTCCCTTACCGAGGCCCAGGCATCCCTCAGTGATGCCATCATGAAAATGGGAAGGTTGAGGGTGGGTAACCTCAGTGGGGCTGTCAACATCGACTATTCCATCGATCTGGGCAAGCGTAGGGTAATGGGTGTCACACTTCCCAAAGTGGAGACCTCCTTTACTGACAACAGCCCCTATTTCAGCATTGAGGGTACAAGTATCCTCGCCGAACTTTCCATCGAGCGGTATCGCACGACGTTGAGCCTGATGGGGCGGCTTGCGGAGCTGAAGGTATCCATCATGCGGCTTGCCCGGGAAGTCAAGAAGACCATTCGGAAGGTCAATGCGTTGGAAAAGATAGTGATACCTGACAACCAGGAGACCATTACCTGGATGCGTGGACGCATCGAGGAACAGGAGAGGGAGAACTTCATCCTGCTCAAGGTGGTCAAGGATAGGATGGAACAGGCCCAAATGGCTATCGATCCTAAGCAGAATAGGATGACTGCAGTCGTAGTTGGTGATACGATGGACAAAGGAGGATCGCATGGGAGTCCCGTTTAAGGATATCGTCGTCTATTTGGACGGATCTGAGAGCTCCATGACCGCTGTGATGTATGCCATCAAGCTGGCTGTGGAACATGAAGCCAAATTGACGGCCGTCTATGTGGTGAACACAAAGGCTCTTGGTGAACTGGTGAAAGCCGGTATCTTTGTTGCCATTGAACGTGATGAGTACCAGCGTGACCTGCAGGCAGATGCAGACAGGTACCTTCGCCATGCCTCCAAGCTGGCAGCACAGAAACAACTGGAGCTTGATACGGTAAAGCTGGAAGGGGCGGTCCACGTTGTGGTTCGGCAATTGCTCAAGGACCGGCATGCCGACCTATTGGTACTCGGGGGTATCACCGATATCCGTTCGAGGCGTGAGGAGCTCTCCAGTGAGACAGACAGGATGATGCGAACAGCCCCTTGCCCTGTATTGGTGGTTAGGGACGATGACGATATCTGGCTTGAATTCGAAGCGTAAGGAGCAGTACATGATTTTACTTGATGTGTTAGACAAGGATTTGGTCAAAGTTCCCCTTACCGCAAGTGACAAGAACGGCATCATAGCCGAACTTGTCGAGGTGGTTGCAAAAGCCAAAGGATATACTACCCAACAGTCAGAGGCGATACTTGATGCAGTCCTTGACCGTGAGAGTCTCGGCTCCACTGGGATCGGCAATGGCATTGCCATTCCCCATGCCAAGACAAATGTGGTCAAACATGTGACCATGGTAGTAGGGGTCAGTCGATTCCCCGTAGACTTTGTCTCTCCTGACGACCAGAAAAGCCGGATATTCTTTTTGGTGCTTGCTCCCTCCTCGGAGGCCTCAGCACATGTGGAACTGTTGGCTTCCATAGCCAGAACCTGTACCTCGAGTGTTTTCCGAAGGATGCTCGAACAGTCGAAGGACAAGGATGAGGTCGTTCGGCTCTTCATGGAATAAGAGTGAGGCACCCTAGCAGGTGCCTCGACCTCTTTTCAGGGCCCTCCTGACTTCCTATATGGACATTTTCTTTTTTCCCTTCTATGGTTGGATAATCAATGTCTGAGGTATGTGCAGTATGCAGCAAATCGCTACATTCAACCTGAAAGAGACGGATCTGCTTGACCGTTGCGAAGCAATCCTGACCGAATCCTCCCCCACACTCGCCTCACATCTTCAAGGCCTGAGAAGCGATGTGAGGCTCCTTTCCGAAATTGCAAACAGATCTCCATCACCCAATAGTGACTTCAATGGGCAACGGGATGGTAGGTCCTGGAGGACCTTAGCTGAAAAGCTCAAGAACCAGGGCATTGATGCCGTGGTGAACCTTCCTGTGAAAGCTGTGGTTGGCCGTTCCTTTCTGGTAAGCAAGCTCCATCTGTTTGGATTTTTGGAGAAGGTCTCCCATACCGATGGTAGGCTTCTCCAGCTCCAGTCAGGAATGGAGGACTGTTACCATGACATCCTCTTTGACCTGATGGCTGAGGATCTCTATATTTCGGTTATTTCTGAAAGCAAGGGAGGGGAGCCCTGGCTGCACCGTGCAACGGAAGAGCTCATCAGGATGTGGGACTATCGCACCAGCGCCAACAAGAAGGAGTTTGCCCCGAACCTCAGGAAGCTCTGGAGTGTACGCCATACCATTGTGCCTGTCCTTGGAACCTTGCGGGGGACGGTGGAGCTGATGCGCCTATCCTTTGGGCTATCTCCGATGTGGCACTCCTTCATCCTGTCCCAGGCAAAGAAAGAGGGCATGACCCATGCTTTGGAGGAGTATCTCTTCTCCCTTAGCTATGAACAGATAAGCCTGTTGCGTGTATACATGCAGGAGAAGGGCATTGCCGCCATCAGCAGAGCCCAGGCAATGGAATTGTTGCTCCAGTGCGGGGAAACCGCATTCGAAAAGGGTGAAGGGTCTTCGGCCATCCAGCTCTATCACTCCTTCCTGCAACGTCAGACGCTGGCAAAAGGAAGAAGGCTCACCCAAAGCAAAGGCCCCCATAGGAGCCTTGAGGAGTATTTCCTTATCTATCTTTGGGAAGTGGAAGAAAAAGAGGAAGAGGGAAAGGTAGGCAAGGAGTAGCCACTCCTTGCCCATGAGTTCCCTTATCTGGCGTTTGTATAGATGTCGTGGATCTCTTTTGCCCCAAGGACCATCACACTGCCCAGGGTGCGCTTTCCGAAGAAGGTGCATTTTACGGTCATCTCCTCGATCTGCTCATCGGTGGGTTCTATGCCAAGCTCCCTGAAGTTTGTCGGCATGCCAATGCTTCTGAAGAACTCCTCAAAGGCATGGATTGCTGTCAGTGCATCCTTGAGAACGTCCCCTGTCCTCTCTACATTGAAAACCTTCTCTCCCAGTCGGGCAAACCGTTCTGCCCTGTTGGCACATACGTATCTTGCCCAGGCACCCCAGACGGCCGATAGGCCTGCCCCATGGGCAACGTCGAACATCCCGCCCATCTCATGCTCAAGCTGGTGGGGAGCCCAGTCGCCTCTTGCGCTGTTTCCCGCCCCGGTAAGGCCATTGTGTGACAGGCTGCTTGCCCACATGAGGTTGGCCCTCCCGTCGTAGTCATTGGGGTTCTCCTTCAGGATGAGAGAGTAGTGTACGACTGTCCTGAGCAGCCCTTCAGCGATCTCGTCGGTGAGGTACATGCTCTCTCCATCGAAGAAATACCGTTCAATGGTATGCATCATGATGTCCACAGCCCCGCTCATGGTCTGGTAGGTTGGCAGGGTATAGGTGAGGGTAGGGTTGAGGATTGCAAACCTGCAACGTGAGTAGACAGAGTTGGCACCACGCTTGAGGTCCCCATCCTCGTTGGTTATCACCGAGGAGTCGCTCATTTCGCTGCCTGCCGCTGCAATGGTCAGAACCGCTGCTATGGGTAGGCATCCTTCGATGGGCCTCTTCTGGCTGTAGAAGTCCCAGACCTCTCCGCCATGGTAGAGCCCGTATCCAATGGCCTTTGCCGAGTCTATGACCGAGCCCCCTCCTACAGCGAGGATGAAGTCAACCCCTTCCCGTTTGCCAAGCTCTATTCCTTCATGGACCTTTGAGAGCCTTGGGTTGGGTACCACCCCCCCAAGGAGTACGTGCTCAATGCCTGCTGTCTGCAGGGAAGCGGTTATCCTATCGAGCAAGCCTGAACGCTTTGCACTCTCAGTCCCATAGTGGACAAGTACTTTCTTGCACTGCTGTTCCTTGATGAGTGAGCCAACCTGTGATTCTGCATCTTTGCCGAATACGACTTTGGTTGGGGTGTAGTAGGTGAAGTCTGCTGTCATGTATATCCTCCGATTAATATCCGAAACTTTCGCCAACGATGAGGACCTTGATCCTCTTCGCTACTCTCTGGTGTGAAAAAACAACGTAGTTTGCACAGATGGTGTGTTCGCAGGCACCTGCGCCAAGGGCCATGAGGTTGTCCACGCTGCAGGATGGGTTAAGGCAGCGGCCGTTTTTGGTACAGTAGGTGTCAGCGTTGAGCCGTATTGCATTGGCTGGTGCTGCGACCTGCTTTACCCTCTCCACTGCAGCCCCGAGGTCGGGCACTAGCTTGTCCCAGGAGACGACGAGGATGACCTGTTTTGGCCCGAAGAGCATTGCAGCAACACGGTTGGAGTTGCCATCTGTGCAATAGAGCTCCCCGTGTTCCGTTACCGCATTGGCACTGGCCAGGAAGGAGTCGGCAGAGAAGCTATCCCTGAATACCTGCTGGACCTCCTCGGCTGTAAGTCCTTTCTTGTACCGGTCAAGGAACTCGTAGGTGCCGCTACGCAGGGCTTGGAGCACCCCAGTCTCTTCCAGGCTTGCAGAGCCCCCTACAGCTACCTTCTCACCTGGTTTGAGCAGAGATGTGACTTTTGGAAGGACATCCTCCATCGTAGGGAGAAATTCAGCTTCCATATTGTTCTTCTTCAGCGCCTTGATGGTTCTTTCCACCTGCAGTTCCCGAACTTTCCGTTTATAGTCGTCCATACACTCCCTCCATAGGGGTATAGGATACCCCATATGGAGAGGTTTCGGCAAGAATGGTTTGGGCCTATTCTCTTTGCTGGGATCTCCCTCCCTTCCTGGGTAGGTGGTAGGGAAAAAATACGGGTTGGAGAAGCGGAAGGATCGTCACCCTCTCCCAGGAATGAATTGGTGCGCACCGATGCCCGATCGGGTTTTGTCCTGCTGGCGGCAAGAGTGCACTGAGCAACGAAAGCTTCGGCCTTTTGGGATGCACAGGCAGTGAAGATTCTTGCCCCATCGTGAAAGGTTTTTCGATTGTGCATGGGCATCTTGTATTTTTGCACCTATCACCGTAAAATCTGCGGGTGAAACATCAACTGCTGGATCTGATTCAGAGGGTATCTTCGCTTGCAATCTCTCAGTCGCATGGCTCGTAGGAAAGTCCTGGCATCTGTTCTCTATCAGAAGAATACGGGCCTGTCTGAAGGGCATTTGGTTCGTTTTTCCAAAAACCATGCAATTAATGCTTGAGAAGCATGATACATGATATAAAAAAATGATTGGGCAATGCTGTGGGTGGTGATGGGGCTTGTGTGCCTTCCTCCTTGGATGTGCCGACAGTTGATGTGCTGCTGAACGCTTGAATCTGACAAACCAAAAAAAGCTAACCGGAAATATCTGTGCAACCAACGTTGCTGGATAGCAAGGGGAACGCTCCTCTCCGCTGATCTGTACCAAGCTCTTCCATCGATATCGGGGATGGTGTGTGCAGGCTGAAAACGAAGAGAATATCTTGAGAAAAAATGGAGAGACACTATGCAGTTTCATAAGTATGTATCAGAGGACAGAATCTTTTTGGATCGTGAATTCAAAACTATCCAGGAGGTTCTCGAGTTCCTCTCTGAAGAATTTTCCAAGGACCTGGGACTGAAAAAGGAGAAGGTCCTCGATCTTCTTGAGGATAGGGAGAGGTTGAGCTCGACCTGGATTGGCAACGGGACGCTGCTTCCGCACAACCACAGCACCGAGATCAAGGGGATATCCATCATTTTCATCCGTTGCAGCAAACCTCTGGTTCTTGATGACGGCAATCAGGTGAAGTATATCTTCTCCATCCTGACGTCGGGGGAGAAGCAGGATCTCTATCTCGGGATTCTCCAGGGAATAGGGAAGTTGATCAGGGAGCAGTCGACGGAACTGGATGCATGTCAGAAACCCTCTGAACTTATTGAGATTCTCAGCAAGTCAAGCAACTCCATGGGAGAGCCTCTCACTGCAGCCGATCTCGCCCGTTACTGGCCGAGGGCTAAGGATACTGACAGCCTCTCTGTGGCCGTGGACCAGATGAAACGCCACAATATCTACTTCCTGCCGGTATACAGCGGCAAGACGGGGAAGATCTGCGGCGTTTTGGATCTGCTCGACCTTCTGAAGGCAGGGTTTCCCGACTATGTGTTCAAGCTCAGCAGCCTTTCTGTGCTCAAGGAGTTCCAGCCGATCGACTATTTCTGGAAGAACGAAGCCAACCTGAAAATTGGCGACTACCTCAGGGACTATCGCCCATACCTGATCAGGGGCTCCATCACCTATCCTGAGATATTCTTCATGATGATCAAGGGAAACAGGAGGCACCTGCTGGTGGTGGATGGAAACGATGAGATGATCGGAGTTATCAATCCCAATGAAATTATCAACAAGATGCTGAGGCCATAATGAACATATATATGTTTGTATCAATACTTATTTTTATCGTTGTCTACGCCCTTCTGATCATGGAGAAGATGAACAAGGCAGTTGCTGCCATCCTGGGGGCAATGATCTATCTCTTGTTTCACTTCATTCCCTTTGAGAAGGCTGTCGAGCATATCGACATGAATGTCATTTTTCTTCTGATAGGGATGATGATGATCGTGAAGATCACCGAAGGCAGCGGTGTCTTCGAATACATTGCGATAAAGAGCGCAAAGCTGGTGAATGCAAACCCTGTTGCGTTCTTGGCAGTCTTGTTTGTGATCACAGCCTTTTTCTCCGGGATGTTGGACAACGTGACCACGGTCCTCCTTATTTCGCCGATTGTCCTCCTGCTTGCCACACAGATGGAGATAGGGGCCCTTCCTTTTGTGATAACCGTTATCCTCGCATCGAATATTGGAGGGACAGCTACCCTCATCGGCGATCCACCGAATATCATGATCGGCTCTGCTGCAGGCCTGAATTTCATGGACTTCCTACTGAATCTTGCCCCAGCCATACTTATAATCTCAGCTGTCAACATGGGCATTCTCATTCTCATCTTCAGGAAAGGACTCGTAGTGACCGAACTGAACAAGAGGCGGATCATGGCCATGGATGAAAAGCGGATGATCAGCAACCCTGTCCTCATGAGGAAGTCGCTCATCGTCATAGCAGCTGTGATAGCGGGATTCCTTCTTAACGGACTGCTAGGGACCGAGCCGAGTGTGATAGCCCTTGCCGGGGCCTTCTTCCTGGTTCTCTGGACAAAGGAAGACCTTGAGGAGATTCTCAAAAAAATCGAATGGGATACCATCCTCTTCTTCATCGGCCTGTTCATCATGGTCGGCGTGCTCCAGTACACCGGCGTGATCGACAAGCTGGCCAAGTTGATGACTGACATGACCAAGGGAGACCTTAGGAAGACAAGTACAGTCCTGTTGTTTGGGTCCGGGATCCTGTCGGGGATTCTGGACAACATCCCCCTGGTTGCAACCTTCATCCCAGTGGTGAAAATCATAGGGACCACTACCTCTGCCCATGCAATACAGCCAATCTGGTGGAGCCTCGCCCTTGGCTCGTGTCTTGGCGGCAATGGTACCCTGGTAGGTGCATCGGCGAATGTAATCATGTTTGGCTTTGCAAGGAAAAACAACATTCCCCTCAGTTTCAAAGGATATCTGGCATATGGGATTCCTATGACCCTGCTTACCCTAGTGCTTTCGTATGTGTACATCTCTTTCAGGTACTATTGATAGGCTGAGAGTACGGAAAGTGAATCGGGGGAGAGCGAAAGCTCTCCCTCTTTGTCTTTTCCAGCATGGCACTACCTAGATCGCCCATAGGGGGCAACTCAAAGCTCTCCACTCTGAATATGAAAATGGATTTCTTATATCATTGCATCCTTGGTCATTCATCCGTATCTTATTGGTAAGGAGTAACTATGAACATTACCTTTTTTGGTGCTGCACAGCATGTTACCGGAAGCTGTACTCTTGTAGAGAGTGCAGGCAAATACGTATTGGTTGATTGTGGGCTTCCCCAAGGCAATGACGAACAAGAGGCCGGTATGGAGCTTCCCTTTGATGCTTCTGCCATAGACTATCTTCTGCTGACCCACGCCCATATCGATCATAGTGGCAGAATTCCCCTGTTGATCAAGGATGGCTTCAAGGGAAAGATACTCACTACCCCTGCTACCATTGACCTTTGTGAGATCATGCTTGCCGATAGTGCCCATATCCAGGAGATGGAGGCCGAATGGAAGAGCCGAAAGCAAAGGCGGGCGGGCAAGGGTGGTGTGGAACCCCTGTATACGGTTGAGGATGCACAGCGTGCGATGCAGTTCTTTGAACCGTGCGAGTATGGGACCATCGCCGATCTGGGTTCCGGCATGAAAGTCCGGTTTATCGATGCCGGCCACCTTTTGGGCTCTGCTTCCATTGAGCTCTGGCTGAAGGAGGGCAAGGAGGCCAGAAAGCTGGTCTTCTCAGGTGATATTGGCAATTTTGACCAGCCTTTGATCAAGGACCCCATCTATATCGACAGTGCTGACTTTGTCATCATGGAGTCTACCTATGGAAACCGGCTGCACAAGCTGCCTGAGAATGCCGTAGGCTCTTCGGTCCCTACCAGTGTACGGGCACAGGAACTGGCAGCTATTGTGGAGAGGACCTTCAAGCGGGGAGGGAATGTGATCATCCCATCCTTTGCTGTCGGCAGGACGCAGGAGATCCTCTACCTGCTGCGGGTGATCATTGAAAACAAGCTCTGCCCCTCGATTCCTGAAATCCCGGTTTTTGTTGATAGTCCTCTCTCGGTGAAGGCGACCAATGTGTTTGCTGGAAACATATTCGGCTATATGGATGACGAGACCATGAAGCTGGTCAAGAAAGGGATCAATCCCATCCTGTTCCCCTCTCTGACCACCATTACGGATGTCGAAGCATCAAAGGCCCTGAACTTCCGTAAGGAGAGCTGTGTCATCATCAGTAGCAGCGGAATGTGCGAGGCAGGTAGGATCAAGCACCATCTGAAGCACAACCTGTGGAGGCCTGAGTGCACGGTTCTCTTTTCCGGCTATCAGGCAGGGGGAACCCTAGGTCGTTCGATCCTGGACGGAAGCAGGCATGTGACCATCTTTGGTGAGCAGATCGATGTCAGGTGTGAGGTATGCGAGCTGCATGGCATCAGTGGCCACGCTGACCAGGCAGGTCTGGTGAAATGGCTTACAGCCTTCAAGAAGGAGCCTCGGATGGCCTTCATCGTGCATGGGGACAAGGAAGTGGCCCCATGGTTTGCCTCTTTTGTTTCCAGGACTTTAGGTATCCGTGCCTATGCACCACAGCTATTCCAGCATTTCGACCTTCTGGATGAGGCTTCCTGGCCTAAGGCTGAAAAGGTTGACGATTCAATCCTGCCCTATCTTCGTGAGTTGGCTGAGGCCCTCGCCCTCCTCAAGGAGAAGGAAGCGACCTTGCTTTCCGTTGTCACCCGCATGGAGGCTGCCGGAAAGGTGAAGGATCTGCAAGAGAAGCATGCTGTACGACTGACCAACTCGATCAGCCGCCTTGCCAGCGACCTGGAATACCTAGAGATCAAATGGGGAGGGGATGCAGACTAGAACGTGAGACCGAACACGGCACCCCAATCAGGTTGTTCGAGTTCGGCGAAGCCCATCTTCTCATAGAACCCAAAAGCGTGGGTGTTTCGGCCATCTACCCCAAGGTGGATGCCTGGAACACCCGTTTTTTTCGCGGCCTCAAGGAAGGTAAGCATCAGGGCCTTTCCCAGCCCCTTTCCCTGCAGGCTCTCAAGGAGATTTGATATGCAGGTGGCCTGGATACCCTACATGTTCCCAGACGCCTTCTCCTGGGCCTTTGCTGATGAGCCGTATGATCTCTTCCTCATATTCGCTCTTGAAGGTGTCGACCTGTTCATATTGTGTTTGGAGAGGGGGAAGCCAAGAGCTGTTCATCCATTTGTTGAATGAGGCAGTATCAGAGGTACCAACGATGTAGCCTGAAGGTTTGTTATGTTCGTCTACTGCTATGAAACAGAGGGATGGGTCAAAGAACAGATACGGTGCAGCGTAGTAGTGTCCTACGCAGAATGGATCATGGAAGTAGTCAGTTCCATCAAGGCCGGAGAGGGCTGTACGTAGGCAAATCTCATACAGATAGGGAAGGTCTTGTTCTTTTGCTGGTCTGATGTGTTCCATGTTGGGTATTCTCCTCTCTTGCCTAGGTGAACAATACTCTGTTTGCAATGAGTTCATCAAGAAGAAATTGTAAGGTTTGCAGATTTTTTTATTCCCTACAATGCAAAGAAAAACCGCAAAATTTAGGGGTAGAAGATGGTTTGGAGGAAAAAAAATAGAGAAAGTGCTGGACAAAATCCAATAAGAGGTGTAATATCCCATCTCGTTCGGCCATGAGAACTTTGAAACTCTTTCTTCTGGGATTTGCTCACAAGCACTTGACCAGAAAAGGGAAAATCAAGTAATCTGGATGAACGCCCTCTGAGAAGAGGGAGTGGGAGCACAGAAGGCTGAGCTTCC